>MFIK01000023.1 GCA_001778875.1 Candidatus Giovannonibacteria bacterium RIFCSPLOWO2_02_FULL_43_54
AAAAAATAACATTTGGTCCGGCGCAATCGGGGTTGCGTTAATGGCTCTTGAAGAAAAAAAAAGACAAAGCTCTCTCTTACGCGGCCCTTCCGGCCCATTCTTCCGCTGGCTCCGCGCCTTTTTGCCGTAACACTACCTTCTTTTTTCCCTATTGTCAACTCTTGCGCGCTTTTATCTGTGCGCTACTATATTGCCAACTTAACTATTTAACCATTTAACTATTCAACCAATCGTGCCACACATTAAACCTGAAATAGAATCATTCGCGAGAATAAAAGTGGTCGGAACCGGCGGATCCGGAGGAAATGCCGTGAACCATATGGTGCGCTCAAAGCTCCGTGGAGTTGAATTTATCGCAATAAACACGGATGCGCAGGACTTGCATCAAAGTCTCGCCCATAAAAAGATCCGCATCGGCAAGGGGCTCACGAAAGGTTTGGGAACCGGAATGAACCCGGAATTGGGAAGACAAGCGGCGGACGAAACAAAAGATGAAATTTTGGAATGTCTGAAGGGTGCAGATATGGTCTTCATCACCTGCGGAATGGGAGGGGGCACGGGAACCGGCTCCGCCCCGTCAATCGCGCAAGCGGCAAAATCTTTGGGGGCGTTAACCATCGCGGTTGTCACGAAACCATTTACATTCGAAGGGGCTGAACGCGCGAGACTCGCGGAAAACGGATTATTGAGGCTTCGCGATTCGGTTGACGCGTTAATTGTTATTCCAAACGACAGGCTGCTTTCAACAGTTGACAAAGAAATGTCTTTTCTTTCCGCGTTCGCGATGTGCGATGATGTTTTAAAGCACGCGGTTGAAGGAATTTCCGATCTAATAACAATGCCCGGAGTCATCAACGTAGACTTCGCTGATGTGCGCTCAATAATGCAAAACGCTGGGTCCGCACTGATGGGTATCGGACATGCAGAAGGCGAATCGAGAGCAGAAGAAGCCGCAAAAGCGGCGATTAGCTCGCCATTGCTTGATATCTCTATTAACGGCGCGAGAGGAGTGCTATTCACCATAGCCGGAGGCCCGGACATGACCATGTGGGAAATTCAGAGCGCCGCGAAAGTGATCACCGAATCAATAGATCCTGATGCCAAAGTAATTTTCGGGGCAATTCAGGACGAACGGCTGAAGAAAGGTAAGTTGAAAATAACGGTCATCGCGTCCGGCTTCCCAGACGGACAAACCGGGAAATCACCCACCCTCTTCGGCCCATTCGCGCCGAAAACAACTACGCCTTTGACCGCCAAAATCGATTTTATAAAAAACGGCGAAGGCTTCTCGCTTTCTTCAAATAATCATTCTTCGGCGAACAGCATAAACGGCGTCAAAAAAGACCCTCCCCCCTCCGACGAATCCGACTGGGACGCAATCCCTGCGTTCATTAGGAGGAAGAAATAGATTGGAGAAAGAAAAAAGCGTGGCCAATATTGGTCAGCGCTTTTTATTTTATTTTTTTATGACACAGAGGCGACTTTGCTATCTTTATCCAGCCCATTACCCTTAACCTGCTCTGCGACGATGAAACTGTCACGAATTTGTTCGCCCAATTCCTTTACTACGCCCGGGGAATGCGGCAAAAGAATTGTCGTGCTGCGATTTGACGCACCGATATCTTTCAATACATCAAAATACTGGTTCAAAAGAACAAGTTGCATTACGTCTTGAGAAGTGGCGCCCTGAACGCTTTCTTTGAATTGCTCAACCGAATCGCGCAAACCGGCGATTATCTCTCTTCTTTGGCCGGCAATACCCTTACCCTGAAGTATCTTGCTTTCTGATTCGGCTTCTGCCTTTTTGACCAATATGACCTTTTCTGCCTCGCCTTGTTCCTGCGCCGCAGCCCGCAATCTCTGGGCCGCATTGATGGCATTCATTGACTCTTTTACTTTAGGATCGGGATCAATATCCGTGACCAAAGCCTTAACGATGTTATAACCGTAATCGTCCATAACCTCAGTCAATTCTTTCTTTACGGCATCGCCTATGTCGTCTTTTTTCTCAAAAACATCATCGAGCTTGATCTTGGGCACGCTCGACCGCACAACGTCGAAAACAAAAGACGTGATCTGCTTGGTAGGATTAGTAAGCCGATAAAATGCATCATAGACCTTTTCTTTCAAAACAAAGAACTGAACAGACACAACGACATGAACGAAAACGTTATCTTGCGTTTTGGTTTCTACCTTTACATCCAGCTGCTGTACCCGCAAATTTGGACGTCCGGCTATCTGCTCAATGATGGGCAATTTTATATTCAGTCCAGCCGTGGCAATGCGCACAAACTTGCCGAATCGCTCTATCACAGCTGTCGTCTGCTGCTCCACCGTAAACCATGAGCTGAAAAATACGACCAAGGCAAATAGCCCAAAAACACCGTAAACTATCATGCTAAATAAACTCATATCCTCCATAATTCTCCCTCTCCTTCCGTCCCAAGCCTGCTCTTTCGAGTTCAGGACTAATAGGGATTTTCAATCTGCCAATATTCTTACCATATCCACATAGTGGTTGTCAACTGCCCTCGTCCGTTTAGGTCAAATTTGATAACATAACATTATGCCACCTATCGGTTTTTTAAATCCAAATTCGGCGCTGGAGGAGTGGGACATCAGGCCGGGCGAGAGGATCGCCGATTTTGGCTGCGGGCCGGGTTTTTTTTCCATACCGTTGGGCCAAAAAGTGGGACAGAACGGCAAAATTTACTCGCTGGATATCCGGCCTGAAGCGCTTGAAGCAACGCGCTCCAAAGCCAAACTTTTTCATCTTTTCAACGTTGAGCCTACGCGCGCGGACCTTGAAACACCGCGAGGCTCCGGCATAAAAGACTGGGGGGTAGATAAGGTGCTTGTCGCCAACATACTTTTCCAAGTCGAGAACCAAAACACGGTCATAAGCGAAGTTGCCCGCATTCTGCGGCCGGGCGGAAGCATTCTTGTTATCGAATGGAACGAAAATGACTCCGCTCATCCGATACCTTCTTCTAAAGTAAATAAAGAAGAAATAAAAACGGCGTTCCTGGGCGCGGGATTTAATTTCCAAAAAGAATTCGCCGCCGGCTCGCATCATTACGGATTAATATTCAATAAAAAAGATTAAAACATGAGTAAATTTCAAGTCGGAATTATTTTGGGGGCGATCGTGCTTCTAACGGTCGCGGTTTTGATTATCACCGGCATCCTGCCGGGTCTCCGCGGAGACGAGAATGCCGGGGGTAATATTGTGATGTGGGGGTTTGAAGATGAAAATGTTTTTAACAATCCATTCCATGAATTCGGGCAATCAAGGCCGAACGTTATCATTAGATACCAAAAGAAAAATAGGGTTGATTTTGAGGGGGAGTTTTTGAACGCGATAGCGCGCGGGGAATCGCCCGACATCATCGTATTTCCTTCGAATCTTCTTTCCAAGCATAAAGACAAGCTGTCTTTTGCTCCGTCTAGCCAGATTACGGAAAGAGAGATTACTCAGCAATTCGTTGAATCGGCAAATTCATTCCTCGGACAGCAAAATGATATCCTTGGTATTCCGCTTTACGGAGATTCACTGGTTCTTTATTTTAATAAAGATATTTTTACCAAAAACCTTGTAACCATGCCGCCAAAAACCTGGAATGAATTCCTGAATCTCGCGCAGAAAATGACATCTAAAGACTCATCGGGAAATATTTTGGTATCCGGCGCGGCTCTCGGCAGGGCGTCAAATATAAATAATGCAACAGGCATACTCACGGCGCTCTTCCTTCAAGCGGGCGAGAAGATAGTGAATGAAAAAGGCGCTACTGTTTTAGGCGATCTTCCGCAAGACTCAAACGCACAAGTCCGTCCGGCAGAAGAAGCCCTCCGCTTCTTCGCGGATTTTGCCAATCCAACAAAAACTGCGCAAAGCTGGTCCGCGGCGCTTCCGGAGGCCAGAGATACATTTACCGGCGGGAAACTCGCGATGTATCTGGGATTTTCCGGCGAATATGACCTGATCAGATCCAAAAATCCCCATCTCAATTTTGGCGTCTCCGCTTTGCCGCAGTTATCCAAAGAAGCAAGGCCAATAACGTCCGGCCAGCTTTTCGCGCTTTCGGTTCCAATGGCGTCAAAAAACCAGAACTTGGCATGGAGCCTGGCTAAATTTCTCACCGCCTCAAAAATATCCGCGCTTTTCGCCGCAAGCAAAAATAATGTTTCTCCGCGAAGAGACGTTTTGCCGTCTTATTCCGGCGATTCGGTAAAATCTGTTTTTGCCGAAAGTATTTTGGCATTAAAAATCTGGAACGACCCGGATCCCGTGAGATCAGAGGGCATTTTACGGACCATGATTGAGGATCTGGCGCTTGGAAAAAGCACGATGCGCGACGCCATTGATAAAGCAAAGGCCAAATTTAATCAAAGATAATTTAAATAAAAATGATAAACATCGCGCACGCCGCTCTCCGCATACCCACCCAATTAGTCCCATGCGGAACTTCGGCCACCGGCAATGTTCCGTGCACACCATGCCATCTTTGGCTTCTGGCGGATAACATCATAAATTTCATCCTTTGGCTATCATTGCCTATTTTGGTGATAGCGCTTCTTTACGGAGGAATAATCTGGCTGATCAGCATCGGGAATCCCACACAGATTGAAAGGGGTAAAGCCATAATTTGGAACGCTCTGATAGGAATTCTCATCGCGTTCCTGGCATGGTTGATAGTTGATTCGATAATCAAAACTTTAGCGTCTGGAAGGCCTGTCGCGGCGTGGAATAATACTCCGATATGCGAACAAGCTATTGTTACTCCGCCAGCTCCTCCGCCGCAACCTCCAATACCGCTACCGCCAGCGCCTCCGGCTCCGCCGGGCGAAACACTAAACCAAACTCAAGCCCAGCAACAATTAACAGCAGCCGGAATTAATATAGCATCAACAGGCAACTGTTCTGATAAAAACAACCCGAAATGCACGTCTCTCGACGGCATCCGGCAACAGACGATTAATGAGCTTATTGCCTTCAAAAATAGTTGCGGATGTGCAGTCACAATGACGGCAGGAACAGAAACGGGCCATTCTGATGCTGGAACCTGCACCCATGCAAACGGCTGTAAAGTCGATATTGCCCCATTTGGTTCGACAAGCGCTTATATACGCAGCCATTATACTCCGCAAGCGCCGACATTCGGCGTCGAACAATACAAGGATCCCAAAACCGGCATGATTTATACGCTTGAGCAAAACCCGCTCCACTGGGATATATCGCTAAAGTAATAGTCCATGTTAATATAGCTACATGTTAAGAGTTTTTTTCCACAGGGCAAAGTATTCAATATATAGGCTCTTTTATGCTATATTTGGGCTAGAGGCGCTTACTGCCAATAAGGCCCATGCCATAGAAAACCCAATAAATTCCGGTACTTTTGAAGCGGTTGTAGCCAAAATAGCCGAATTGATCGCGAGGATTGGCATGGTGCTAGTAGTGGTATTCATCATATATTCCGGGTTTTTATTTGTTTCTGCTCGCGGCAGTGAAGAACAGCTAAAAAAGGCGAAGTCTACATTTATGTGGACGGTTATCGGAGCGGCTATCATCATAGGAGCATACGCGATAGCGCAAGCAATAATCAATTTTGCCCGGCAGCTTTAAAAAAATACTAATAACGAATTAGTACGAATATATTAATAAAAAGGGTCGATGTTTTTTGAGTTAATAGATTCGTATATTAGTAACTTTATAAGTAATTAATAATCAATAATAATATGAATAAAAGAACAATTGCAAAAATCGTTTTGACCGTAGCGGCCGTAACGCCTCTTTTCGCGTTCGCGGCGACAGTCGGCACAATTCTTACCGATATTCAGACCATTCTAAACACAGTCATCCCGATTTTGATGATACTCGCAACCGTTGTGTTTTTGTGGGGCGTCATTACTTACATTACGGCGGGAGGAGATGAAGAGAAAGCCAAAAGTGGAAGAACTTACATAATCTGGGGCTTGATAGGGCTCTTTGCGATGGTCGCGGTTTGGGGATTGGTTAGGGCGCTAGTAAACACATTCGGAGTAGGATCAACAGGAGTTCCCGGAGGGCCCGGAACTTTCTAGCATGAAAGGATTTTTTAGAACATCCGTTTTTTTAGCGCTGGCGCCAATTATCGCCGGCGCTAAAACTATCGATGAAATAATCAGCGTCGTCGAGCGCGAGATAATCAGTCCTATAAAATTCTTACTTATCGTTGGGGCCGCCGTGCTTTTCCTGTATGGAGTAGTTGAAATGATTATGGGCGCGTCGAACGAAGAAGCGCGGACAACAGGAAAAAGACATATGATTTGGGGGCTGATCGGGCTCGTGATAATAGTCGGAGTCGGCGCGATTATCGATGTGCTTAAAAATTTCTTTGCTTACTAGATAAATTTATAAAAAAATCTAATGACCACCTTTTCGGGCATCATCAATGCAATCGTCCAGATTCTTTGTCAAAGTATCGGAATGCTGTTTGTTTTAGCGACCGTGGTTTTTTTGTGGGGAGTGGTGCAATATGTCATTGCCGGCGGATCGGAAGATAAAATGAAAGAAGGCCGGCAATACATAATCTACGGGCTTTTCGGCTTGTTTATCATGGTTGCCATGTGGGGAATAGTTAACGCGGCAGTTCTCACATTCTTCGGAAGCGGAGCAGGAGGCGGATTCAATCAATGCCTTTGAATTACGAAACTCCATCTGTGGATAATTTTCAACGCACCGCAAAAACTCACAGATTTCTGTGATTTTGCAAAAATCAAGTTTTT
>MFIK01000024.1 GCA_001778875.1 Candidatus Giovannonibacteria bacterium RIFCSPLOWO2_02_FULL_43_54
CTTCAGGAGCTTCGCGTACCAAATTGCTATAAACGGCGTATAGCTGTGCGATTTTATAACAACCGCGTTCCCGCAAAGAAGCGCTACAAATAATTTCCATGCAATTCCGGCCGCGGGATTGTTAAACGGTGTAATCAGCGCGCCTACTCCCACCGGCCGCCTCCGTAACTCAACTTTTCTGCCGGGTACGGCGCTTGTTAAAATTTCTTTTGTTCCAAAAAGTTTTGCTCCCTCATCCGCAAAAAATCTGCCGCATTTTATGGCGCCTTCAACTTCTCCGATTGAAATTTTCCGAGGCTTTCCGGATTCAATAGCCACAATTTCCGCAAGCTCGCCCTTCCTTTCATTCAGTCGCGAAACAGCTTTTTGCAAAATCTCCGCGCGCTTCGAGACGTTAGTTTGCGACCAGCCGGAATATGCCTTCTCTGCTGCGGCAAGTGCGGTATCGGTTTCTTTTTTTTCTCCAATGGCGACGCGAGTTAAAACGGCGCCGGTTGCCGGATCATATTTATCAAAAAATTTTCCGCTATCTCCGGAAACTTCCTTATCGTTTATCCAATGAAAAATTTTATCAGGATATTTCAACACTTTTTTCAATTCTTTTTTTAAGCAGCTGCTCCGCGATCAAAAAATCGTGCTCGGTATCTATATCCACCGCGTCCGTTTTATTTAACATCACGAATTTTGTTTTCTTGCCCGTAAGCAGACCTTCGTTCATCAAAGTATCCCTACGGACCGCGATGACATCAACATGCGAATACGCGTTCACGTTGTAAAATTGGCGCGCTGTTGCCGAAGGTTCCGCGAGCCCTGACCATTCTTTCGGAACAAACGGATGCAATTCTTCGCCGACTATTTTCCAAAGCTTGTAAGGATGCTTGCCGGCGGTCGTAATCGTGCGAGCAGAAGTTGCATCAGGGTCTTTAATTAAATGTTCAATACAGGCATTTATGGAAGCAGTAGTACAAAGCGGCGTCGTCGGAGGCAGACGCAACACAATATCCGGCTTCCATCCTTCGTTTTTTTCAAGCCAGCCGACGGCGTGCGTCAGATAATCAATATCGGAAGCTGTGTCGTTTGCATATTCGGCAGGACGCAAAAAAAGCGTCTCTGCTCCGTATTTACGGCCCACCGCCTGATATTCCGGGGAATCGGTGGAAAGCACAAGACGCGTAACATAATGCGAATTTTTTGCCGTCTCAATTATCCAAGCCATGAGAGGCTTGCCCAAAAGCGGCCGGATATTTTTGTGCGGGATGCTTTTTGAGCCGGACCTGGCTCCGATAACTCCAAGAACTTTGATATCTGCCATATGTATTTAAACATTTTATCATTTCGCTAAGTTTCCGACAAAAAACCCTGCTTCATAAACGCAGGGTCATTTTAATTTATATTTTTTCTTGATTTTTAAAATCAATTCTGCTATAGGTCCGGCGCCAACGCCAAGTTTTTCTCCTCTTCGAACAACAGCTCCCAAAATAGCATCAAGCTCATTCGGTTTTTTCCTTTTAAGATCTTTTAACAAAGAGGGTTCAAATTTCGGCGATAACGCCAAGATAGCGCTTAACGCATTGGAAACCGAAACGGACGTTCCGTCGGCTTTGGCGATCTCTGTAGCGGCTTTAAGTGCCTTCACCAAAGAATTTTTCCATCCATTGTCCTGAAGAACTTTCCCGATCGGTAGTCCGGAAGCCGCACACACTCCCACGATCGCACACATGCGGACAAGCTTTTCCCAAAGAATTTTTTTTGGATCATTTCCAATACTCGTCTTAATCCCCGTAGAATTTAGGATCGGCCGAAGCCCTCTTGATAGGCGTCGTCTCGCGGCATTATCGCGTGAAGCCAAATTAATATGTTCATTCCCGCTTCGCCTCCATACGAGCTTTTTGCCGCTTTTGTAAACTTCGAGTCCGCCAATCGTCCCCGCAACCGCATTTTTGCCAAATCTGCCCTCCAATATCTCATAATGCTCAATGCCGTTTTGTAGAGGAATAATCAGTACATTTGATCCGATAAGCGGATACAATTTTCGGATAGCGGCAGAAAAATCCGGTTGTTTTACAGCAATAAAAATAAAATCCAACTCTGCCGAAATTTTCTCGAACGAATCCTTTTTTCCTATCTGAACAACGTCGACGCCATCGACCTGAACAAGCTTCATCGATAAAAACTTGCCGACTGCTCCGGGCCCCACTATCGCCGCGCGCATTTTTATTTTTCCTCCTTCGGCCACGGATGCGCACGAAGGACTTTTTCGTTCACTTCCGTGCCCCAACCCGGGCCTTCGGGTAAAAGCATTTCTTTATCATCCTTAGTAAACAAAGGAACTTTCATAAAAAGCTCATCTCTCCACGGCACGTCATCCACATCAATCTCCATCAATCTTATGTTCGGGGTCAGAGCAGCAAATTGCGCGCTGATGAAAGTAGACAGGTGTCCGTTGAAATTATGCGGAGTGACATTCATCTCATAGAGCTCCGCCATATCCGCAATACGCCTCGACTCCGTAAATCCGTTCCAAATAATATCTACGCTCGCAGAATCCATCGCATGGCGCTCAAAATACGGCCGATATTGACGCGCTCCGTAAAGATTTTCTCCGGAGCAAATCGGCATACTGACCGAATCCTTGATTTGCCTTAATGCTTCAGGATCATAAGAATCAATTTCGAGCCAAAGCAGATCATATTTTTCCAGCATCCTGCCGATCTTGATATATCCTTCCGTTTTGAAATTGAAATTAAGATCGAGAATTATGCCGGTGTCATCGCCCAAAACCTTCCTGAAAGCACCAACCCAAATATCGATCGCGCGCAAGATTTTTTTATCGGCATTCAATTCCGGCCAGCCATAAGCACTTTTGAAAAATCCTGGCATATAGATATGCGAATCTTTCCCGATCACCGCGATATTCGTTTTTATCGCTTTAAATCCGCTTAGTTTTATCTCCGCGCCAAAATCGATCATATCCTGCATGCATTTGATCTGCGGTTTCTTCACGGTATCATGCGCCCTTACTCGCGTTGTTCCGCAATGAGACCAATACAACGGCAGACTTTGCCTTAACGCGCCGCCCAGAAGCTTATATACGGGAACGCCGTACAATTTTCCTTTGATGTCCCACAATGCGTTCTCGATTCCTGCAATCGCCTTTTGTACTATGCCGCCTACGCTTTGCCTGGTTCTTGAAAACACCTTCCAGCGCAGACGGTCGATATCGGCAGGATCTTCTCCCAAAAGCAAAAATTCCAGATCTTTCACGACACCTTCAATCCCTCGCGGCGAACCGTGCGAATCAGTGCACTCGCTCCAACCGATAATGCCGTCATCGGTTAAAATTTTAACGAACGTCCACGGGCGCCATCCCGCATCGCAATGCAATGTTTTTACTGATTTGATCTTCAATTTCCCCCCACAGAAATAAAAATTCCTATGCTAGAGATAGCATAAGAATTTGAAATCGTCAAAAAACTTAGGAGAAAATTATCATTTCTTCCGTCAAAACCGTATCTTCCGGAATATCAACCCTTGCCACGGAACCTATCACTTTGTCCATAACAGTAGGTTTAAGGCCGTTTCCAGGACTTTTACATGTCAGCATGTCTTTGGTAACCAAGGTGCCGAACGGTATGGCAGTTTTGGATACAATGCTCTTTCCGTGCTTATTGCGGATGCCAATTTCTTTTTCATGCAAATATTTTTTCTTATCAGCCACGGCTTTCTCAATGCGCCTGATCTGGTGTACCATCTCGCCGAATTCAGGCGGATCCAAGCTAACAGTTGAGTGGTCCGGCCCAGGCAAAGATTTATCCAGTGTAAAATGCCTTTCTACAGTGCATGCGCCTAAAGCGACTGCGGCAATGGTCGGAATAAACCCGATTTCGTGCCCGGAATATCCAATCGGCAACGGGCTATATTTTTCTTTGAAAAAGACCACTGCACCGAGGTTAAGATCCGCGTCCGGCGTGGGATAGATCGATACGCAGTGATTGATTATGAGCTGATTATTATATTTGAGGATCGTATTTACGGCGCTATCAACTTCTTCGTCATTTGCCATCCCGGTTGAAAAAAATATCGGCTGGTTCTGCTTGGCAACAAATTCCAATAAATCTAGATGGTTTAAGTCAAAAGAAGCGATCTTCCAGGCATCCATGCCTATCCCGGCCAATATTTTTGCGCTTTTGAGATCAAACGGCGTGACAAAAAACGCCATTCCCAAAGAGTGTGCCAAGATTTTCATTTCCTTTAATTCCTCATCCTTCAATTCTTGTTTTTTCCGGTATTCTCCGTAAGTTTTGCCTAACGCCCTGGAATTGGTTTGCGGAACGGCCTGCATAGCTTTCGTAAATACCTCATCGATTTCCCTTTTTTGAAATTTCACAGCATCCGCTCCTAATCTGGCGGCTTCCGTGACAGCTTTCCTGGCAAGGTCAATTTCACCGTTATGATTATTCCCTATCTCGGCAATGATGAAATTTGGCTCGCCCTCCCCAACCCATCGATCACCAACTTTTATTTTTGATGGCAGATTTTGTTTGTTTAGCATAGAATTAAAACACCGAATCGACTTACTTGGTAACTCGGATATTATAGCACCAAAAAAGGACTTTGTTTTACCTTACAAAAATGCAGTTAAAAGTGGTGGCGTTGCGCCTGTGTTTTGAATCGAGCGAGAATCCGGCGTTGGAAAGCAATTGAAAGATACCCTTGTATCCCGCCACCGATTCATCTATCTCAATAAGCAAAGAACATAATTTATGGTCCTGCAAGGTTTTCTTCGCGCCCAAAAGCACGTTCATCTCGTGCCCGTCGACATCTATTTTGATATGATTCGGCGGTTCTATTTTGAAAGTTTCTATAAAATCATCCATTTTATAACTTGGAATAAACTGGAACTTTTTGCCTTCCGGTTCTCCGCCCCAATTGTGCTGGGCCTCCCCCGCGGTAATACTTGAATACACAAGTTTGTTTAATGCCGTGTTATCAGAAAACGCTATACCGATAGGAATTACTTTTCCCTCCGCGTTATTTAGAAAAACGTTCCTACTCAAAATGGCGTATGTCGAAGCGCCCGGCTCAAACGCGTAAACTTTGCCGTTATCTCCCGCCGCCGCGGACGCAACAAACGAAAATGCACCGACATTCGCGCCGATATCATAAAAAATGTCTCCTTTTTTTACTTGGGCTTCAATCCAAGCAACAGTCTCCGGTTCTTTGGTGCAAGCTCCAAGCCGCCTAATTGCCCGCAAAGAATCGAGCTCCATAAAAATATCAGTTTTCGGATAATCCAGACGGCCTGTAATAATGTCCATCTCCTTAAACGCCAGTTTTACCGAAGAAACAAACACGCCAAAAACGCCGAATTTTGATCCGAAATTTAACCGTTTCTTTCTTGAGTAAGAAAAGTTATTCCGTATCCGCCATAATATTAATCTTTGGCGTTTTGAAAATAATAATTTTGCCAGCTTTACGATCATTGTGGATATTTTTATTTTACCGCGTAATTTCTTGCCGCAAAATCGTATTGACCGGCGAATATTTTCTTTATCGGGATAATAGAATTAAGTTCGTAAAATACAAGCATTGCCTCCCTGTATTCTTTTTCATCAACGCTCCGGTACGAAAGCGGAGCATGATTGTGCGCCAACAACAACGCATTCGCCAAAAGCCGCGAAGTGCGCTTGTTGCCGTCTTCAAATGGCTGAATATAACTCAATCCGACGAGAGCAAAAAGCGATTTGGTATATGGAGTTGTGGCTTTTGTGACAGCTCCCGCCAAAGAGTCTATCGCTTCATTTATTTGATAAATATTATCCAACGGCTGATACTTGGACCCTACAACTCCGACTGGTTTTTTACGAAACCCCGCGCCCACGCTCAAATCTCTAACTAAAATTTCATGCAACCGTTCAAGATTGGCCCGAGTAAGCGTCCGGAATTCTTTTGAATTTTCATGAACAAAATTAAATGCGTTTTTATGGTTCAATATCATAGTTGCCTCTTTTTTGTCGTGCCCGGGCGCCTCTTTATTTTCTAAAATCAGTTTTTCGGTATCTAAAAGGGTGTATGTATTGCCTTCGATTTTAGAAGATTTCCAGGAAAGCTCTATAATAAGCCTCTCCAGTTCTTTTTTTGCTATTGTCGGCGGGGAATCCATTATTCTCCGACTGTATTCCGCCGTTGCGCCGTCCAGCGCTAAAAGTTCGTCTGCATTAAAAATTTCTGGCGGTAGTGAGTTGAGCAGATTGAAATTAAAATTTTTCTGGCCGTAGCGTTTATCGGGCTCTTCAGAACAGTAAGTGCCGGCATCTACGTTCGTAAAAATTCTCCCGAGCGTGCTTATTTCATATGCGCTCGCGCGCCCTTTGCCGGAAACGGAAAGAAGTTTACCGGACGCCATCTTTGCCAATTCCCGCTTGACCGTCACAAGCGATAAATCTTCTCCAGATTTCACGAATAAATTATGCGCCTGCGACGAGCTTAACAGGCCGTTTTTTATAAAAATAAGCAATAATTGCTGTTGTTTCTGGCTGATTTTGATCATAATCGTATCATTTACGCCCTATAATCGTATCATTTTGATACGATTAAATCAACGTGCTTTGGCGTTTTGAAAATAATAATTTCGCGAGTTTTGCGATCATAATAAAGCTTACTTATTTTCTATTGCCGGTAACTTTCTCTAATTCATCGGCAAGGCATTTTGCCGCTGAAATCTGAATTCCGCGGGGACGCAGATATTGTCCGATGAACTCCCGCCTTTTTGATTCTAAGCCATCCTTACTGGTTTGCAAATCTTTTATTATATTCCTCAAGCCGCCAACGTCTTTTGTTATATTTAAAGCACCTGATGATATCAAATGCTTAAAATGCGGCGACTTGGACTGAATATCGTTATAATATTCATCGATCAACGTAATTCCCGGCCTTCCGATAAGCAGTCCGTCTATCATGCCGGTATTCCCGATGCCAATATATGCGAAAGAATGATAAATCGTATCATAAAAAAGCTGCGCGGCATCTTCCGTATTCGGAAGAGAGCCTCTTCCTGGAATCAGCGTAACTCCGGCTGATTCGGGACTATTATAAAATTTATGCCTTCGTTTGTTATATAATTTTTTCCCGTTAACTGGATATGGCCGGACTACTAATTGGATATCCAATCCTTCAATAGCTTTATAAATTTTCCTTAAATATTCTATTTCGTCTCCGAAGATACCCGAAGAACTTAGATAAGTCAAAATCGGCTTACCGGGATCAAGTCCATACCGCGTGCAAAATTCTTCCCTCCGCGACGGTTTATGAGTCAGAAACCACTGGTCAAAAAAGAACGCCCCAGTAATTCGTATAATATCACGCGGCACCTGATGATATTTCGTAGCCTCCTCGACCTGCATTTCATTCCAAACCAAAAGCACATCAGGAATAATCTGAATAGCCCCTTTTGTCTGTAAATTGTCCCACGACATAACTGAAAGCGCGCAGGGTATTCCGAGCACTTTCGCCGCCTTCAAATAGTTGCTTTCAGGAGAAGTGCTGGAAAGATCTCCTGTGGCGGCCAACAAAACATCCGGACCAACGGACCGAAGTTGGGCGATAATTTTTTTTTCTGGAGGTATTTTTTCTTCCACGTAGCCGAGCCATTTTCCAAAAATTCCGCTTTTTATGAATGAATTAATATAAAAAAGGTTGTGTCTGGCGGCAAATCTCAAAAAGAACGGCAAATAAATTATTACCCGGTCGCTGAAAAACCGCGGCCTTTCTCGTGGCAGTAAAAGATGGCGATAGGTGGCAAATCGTCTCTTAACAAGGACTGTATTCAGGAAACTGACAGGAGAAAATGCTTTTCCAAATTCAAACTTCTGGTACCTCTGTTTGAATTGTGTTATCGGAAGAAGAATACATTCTTCTTCCGATCTTTTGGCAAAAAACATTGAAACGTTATAGCCTCTGCACAAAAGCTCTTCCGCTACGCTTTTGTAATAAATAAAATGTTTACCCTCTTCAACAACTATCAAAATTTTAAAATTGTTTTTCGTATTTGCCGTCATCTCATTTTAAGTTTTAACATTATGCATCTTGCTAAAATGCGAATCGGGGTCCGAAAGCAACTGTCTCGGGCTACCTTCTTCAATGACCCTACCTTTTTCCAAATAAAACAGCTTGTCCGCGTCCATAATGG
>MFIK01000025.1 GCA_001778875.1 Candidatus Giovannonibacteria bacterium RIFCSPLOWO2_02_FULL_43_54
TCCGGAAAAACCGTGAGAATAATAATGGAAGGACCGACGCGCGGGCTTCTTGGATACAGGAACCAATTTATGATAGACACAAAAGGCGAAGGTATTCTATCTTCGCACTTCATCGGCTTCAGGCCGTTCACGGGCGAAATAAAAAAACGTGCGACAGGCTCAATGATATCAATGACCGCGGGAAAAGCGCTTGGATATTCTTTGTGGAATTTGCAGGAAAGAGGAACCCTCTACATCGGGCCAAATATTGAAGTTTATATTGGTATGGTAATAGGCAACACGGCAAAAGGAGACAAGATGGAGGTAAACCCGACCAAAGGAAAAACACTTTCCAACACCCGCTCAAAATCTTCCGATGAAGCAATAATGCTCACTCCTCCGATAGAACTTACAATTGAACGCGGGCTGGAAATCATGGCCTCGGACGAATATCTGGAAATAACGCCGAAGAGCACGAGGCTAAGGAAGCAAAATTTGAAATAAAGTGATAAAATAGAGACACGATGAACAATATAGAGGGCGTTGATGAAAAGCTTGCGAGAAAACTTGTCTTAGACGAGCTTTTTGACCTGATGCTCTATAAAAACCTGCTGAAATTCGCCGATGAGGACGAGATAAGAATATTGGAGAAATTGATACCCGTGGAATCCGGCCACTTTGCGTTTTGGAAAGACTTTTTCGGAATAGAAGAGGAGGAGTTGAATTTTTTGCGCGTCGTCAAACTTTATGTTTTTCTTGCCATCTGCCGTGTTTTCGGACGCCCCGGGATACACCTAATGCTCGAAGCCCTTGAAATAAACGGCATTAAAAAATATCTGGATGTATGGAAACAATATGAGGATAAAGAAATGGGAAGCGCTGTCAGAAAAATTTTGGAAGACGAATTCAAGCACGAGGATGAAATAGTTTCTGAATACGAAAGAAGAAAAATACATCCTGAACGGATACGCGATATTTTTTTGGGTTTCAACGACGGGCTCGTGGAAATATTGGGGGCCGTCTCCGGATTTTTTGCCGCATTTCACGACCAGACTTCAGTGCTCATTGCCGGACTTACCGTTGGAGTCGCAGGCTCCATCTCCATGGCGGCGAGCGTTTTCGCGTCTTCTTCTTCCGCGACGGAAGTCGAAAACAGAGAAAAAGAAAAAATGCTATTTTTAGGACAATCTGACGGCAACGGCGAATCGCCGAAGCCGATAACATCGGCCGTGGTCGTCGGGATATCTTATTTCATCGGAGCAATGATGCCAATACTTCCGGTTTTTTTCGGAGCTAAAAATATTTTACTTTCAGTCACGGTTTCAGCGTTCATAATTATTCTTGTTTCCTATATTGTCGCCTTCCTTTCCGGCATGCGTCCGGCAAGAAGAATAATGTCCAATCTTTTTATCATCGCGCTTGCCGTTTCCGCAACCTATCTCTTAGGTACGCTCGCCAAATCATTTTTCGGAATAAGCGTCGGATAAAAACTTTCTTTTTCCTCGATATCCCGCTCATAAAGCAGTTTTAATCTGCTCTTAATTTAAAAGAGAGCAGGATTGAATAAAACCCCTATTTAAAGCATAATTAACTTATGACTAAAAAAAATATTCTTATAGTTTTTTCCGCAGTCATAGCGCTGGCAATTGCGTCTTATTTTTATTTCGGTAATAGCGAGGATGGCACCTATAATGCTTTCGTAGTAGCCAGTAGAAAAAATATCGTCCAGGAAGTAAGCGTTACTGGGCGCGTAAATCCGGCATCAAATATAGAGTTGGCGTTCGAGAAAAGCGGGAAAATAAAGAAAATTTATGTTGAAGTAGGGTCGCGAGTTTATGCCTGGCAGACGATGATAGAGCTTGAAAACGGGGACGCCACCGCAAGCCTGGCCGCTGCGAAGGCAACATTGAAGGCCTCCGAAGCGAAGCTTGCGGAAATGAAAGCGGGCGCCCGCGCGGAAGAGCTAGCTATTTCTGAAACTAAAGTAAAAAACGCCGAAAGCGCGCTGGATGACGCGAAGAAAAATTTGGTTGATAAAATATTTGATGCTTATACGA
Organism: Candidatus Giovannonibacteria bacterium RIFCSPLOWO2_02_FULL_43_54; assembly: GCA_001778875.1. GTDB lineage: Bacteria > Patescibacteriota > Minisyncoccia > UBA11713 > 2-01-FULL-45-33 > 2-01-FULL-45-33. Next base: position 2,037 of record MFIK01000025.1, read on the forward strand.
AATCGGACGATGCCATAAGAAACAAGGCGGACCAGCTTTTTTCGAATCCAAAAAGCACGAATCCGCAACTCAATTTTTCCGTAAACGATTTTTCGCTGGAAAATGATATTAAATCGGACCGCTCCTTGGCGGAAAAAACGCTGACCGACTGGCAAATATCCTTATCGGCGCTAAATACGGAAGGCGACCTCAATGCTTATGTAGCAGAAGCCGGAAACAATCTGGAAAAAATAAAAAAACTTCTGGAAAAAATTTCTCTTGCCGTAAATTCGCTGACAAGCGGCGCTTCACTTTCCCAGTCAACAATAGACGGGTGGAAAACCGACATATCGACGGCGCGTACGAACATAAATACGGCTGTCGGAAATTTATCGGCGGCCAATGAAAAATTACGCAGTTCCTTGTCAGCGCTGAACCTAACCAAAGATGAGTTGACGCTCACAAAAGCAGGACCAACGCCTGAAGCTATATCTTCGCAAGAAGCCGCGGTTGAAAAAGCGCAAGCCGATGTTGCAGCGGCCGTTTCATCATTCGAGAAAACCATATTAAGAAGCCCCGTGTCTGGTACCGTTTCCAAAATAGACGCAGATGCGGGAGAAATAGTCCAAGCTTCAGTTGCGATAGCAGGAGTAATTTCTAACGCGATGTTCAAAATAGAGGCCGATATACCGGAAGCGGATATCGCAAAAATAAAAACCGGGGATGAGGCGAGAGTTTCGCTCGATGCTTACGGCTCGGGAACATTTTTTAACGCGAAAGTTGTTTCCATTGAGCCCGCGGAAAGGATAATTGACGGCGTTGCAACTTATCGCACAACTTTCCAATTTAACAAAGATGATGAAAAAATAAGATCGGGAATGACCGCAAACATCGATGTTACAACAGCGAAGAGGAACAATGCTCTCGCGGTACCCGCACGGGCAATTTATGCGAAAGATGGAAAAAAATTCGTAATTGTTTATTTGGATGAAAATAAGAACGAAGAGCGTCAGATAGAAGCCGGGATCCATGGCTCTGATGGGAACGTTGAAATAATTTCGGGAATACTTGAAGGCGAGAAAATATTAATTTCGCGATAATGCCGATAATTGAAGCAAAAAATCTCGAAAAGACATATGATGGAGAGGCTGGCACAGCATCTACCCAGGCATTAACAGGAGCGACATTGAATATCGAAGAAGGAGAGTTCGTCGCCATTATGGGACCTTCGGGCTCCGGAAAATCCACTCTTCTGCACATACTCGGCTTTCTGGATAAGCAGAGCGAAGGAACTTATAAATTTAACGGCAATGCGATTGAAGAGCTTGATGACGCAGAGCTGGCAAAAACGCGCAACTCCGAAATGGGATTTGTTTTTCAGGCTTTTAATCTTTTACCGAAAGCGACGGTACTCGAAAATATAAAACTTCCACTGATGTATTCCGCGATCAGCGAGCATGTGTGGAACGCTCTTGCGGAAGAAGCAATTGAAGCGGTCGGCCTTTCTCACCGCACACATCACCTCGCGGCACAATTGTCCGGAGGAGAAAAACAGCGCGCAGCAATAGCGCGCGCCTTGGTTATGAAACCTAAAGTAATTTTTGCGGACGAGCCAACCGGGAACCTCGATTCAAGGTCAGGACAGGCCGTTATGAAAATAATTCAGGACCTAAATGAGAACCACGGACACACCATCGTTCTAATAACCCACGAAACCTACACGGCGGAGCACGCGCAAAGGATCATAAGATTAAAGGACGGAGAAATAGAATCCGATGAAAAAGTCGGCCATAGGCATAAAGCTTACGAATATATAAAATAAATTTATGGTGAGTAGAATCGAACCATGACCATAAAACACAGCTTTAAAACCGCGGTCTCCGGCCTCCGCTCCCACAAATCGCGCTCGCTGCTCACCATCCTTGGCGTGGTTATCGGGATCACCTCCATAATTCTTATAATGTCCATCGGCCAGGGAGCCGAAAACCTCATTTTAGGCGAAATACAGAGCTTGGGTTCGCGTACTATCGCCGTGATCCCCGGCAGAGAGCCTTCGGGACCGTCGGATATCGCCCAGCTTCTTACCACATCGCTTACCGAAAGGGACTTTCAGGCATTAAAAAGAAAAGAGAACGTGCCTACGGCAAAAGACATCATGCCGATAGTTTTTGGAACAGCCACTGCATCTTTTGAAAACGACACCTTTAATCTGACGATAATGGGTCCGACTGAACGCGCACTGGAAATGTTCAATATTGAAGTTGAGGACGGGAATTTTTTTACCGAAGACGATATAAGAAGCAAAGCTGATGTAGTTGTTATCGGCTCAAAAGTAAAAGAGGAGCTGTTCGGCGCATCAGACGCCATCGGCCAAAAAATAAAAATTAAAAATAAAAGTTTCAGGGTTATCGGCGTCATGCCGCAAAAAGGGCAGGTTTCCTTTTTTAATTTTGACGAAATGGCGCTCTCCCCTTACTCCACCGTTCAACAATACATTTTGGGGATAAAACATTTTAATCGGTTTATTGTGGAGGCGGAATCCGACGAATTGGTAGACCGGACGGTAGAAGATGTTACGCTGACCCTGCGGGAAACCCATCAGATCGACGATCCGGAAAAAGATGATTTCTTCGTGCAAACACAGGCAGAAATTGCAAATACTTTAGGGACAATCACAAGCGTTTTGACGCTGCTTTTAACATCGATTGCCGCTATATCGCTGGTTGTGGGAGGCATAGGCATAATGAACATAATGCTCGTCGCGGTTACCGAAAGAACGCGCGAAATAGGCCTCCGAAAAGCTTTGGGCGCGCGGGGAAAAGATATTTTACTCCAATTTTTGCTTGAAGCCGTAATACTTACCGCGATAGGAGGGCTTATGGGAATATTTTTCGGAGCGCTACTTTCGTTCGGCGCTGGAATCGCAATAAGACAATTCGCTGGGCTAAACTGGCATTTTACATTTCCTTTCTTCGCGGCCTTCATCGGCCTTTTTGTCTCCGCCGTAATCGGCCTCATCTTCGGCCTCTACCCGGCAAGACAGGCTTCCCTCAAAAGTCCGATTGAGGCTTTACGATACGAATAAATCTTACGAGGTTCGACCTCATAAAATCTACACCCTCAAATATTTGCGGATCGCTATGGCGGAGGAGAAGACGCCGAGGAAAAGTCCGACGCCAAAGAGAATGAGTGAAATTTCCAAAATGTTCGCGGTAAAATATGAAAAGACGTTAAGCCCTCCGAAAATTGATGCGGTTTTCTGCCCCGCCCACCAAAATATCGGGTAAAAAACCGCGAGCGTAAATACCGACGAAAGCAGTCCATACATCACGCCTTCCACCAAAAACGGCCCGCGGATAAAAGCATATGAGGCGCCGACTAGCTGCATTACCGATATTTCATCTTTTGAATTGTATATGGCAAGCCGTACTGTATTGTACGCGACCATTATGGCAATGACCGCGAGCATCAGGCTCACGGCAAATCCGGCAAGACGCGCTGTATTTAAAATGGTTGCTAATTTCTCAATAGCCACCTGATTTTGCCTATAGGTTATTTTTTTTTCGCCGTCGGGATTTACGTCAATAAGATTCGCCGCGCTCTGCCCTTCCAAAAGCTTGTTTATCTCTCCGTACTTACTTGTATCTTTTGCTTTGATCTCCAGGCTTGCTGAAAACGGGTTTGCCTCAACGACATCCAAAGATCGCAAAACCAGATCGTCGTTAGCGTGTCTTTCTTTAAAAATCCTTAATGCTTCATCCTGTGAAATATATTTTACGCCGGCGACATCCTCGTTTCCTTCAAGGCTTTTTTGCATTGAAAATATTCCCTCTTCCGGGGAGCCAGCCTTGAAATAAACGCTGATATCCACTTTTTCCTCAAGGCTGGTTATCACGCCGTTCAAAAAAATACTGCCTATTATCACGAGGCCTATCATAAAAATGGAAAGCGACATAACGAGCACAGTCGCCACGCTCACGACGCCGTTCCTGAAAAAATTGATGAATCCCCATTTAAATATCCGCTTGAAAGTTATCTGGTCCATTGGTTTATTATAACACGTATTTTCCCCTCTCCTCGTCCCGCACAACCTTGCCTCTATCCAACGTCACAACGCGACGGCGAAGAGAATTGATGATATCTTTGTCGTGCGTGGCTAAAATTATAGTGGTGTTTAAGCCATTTATTTTTTCCAGAAGACTTATGATGTCGTGCGTATTTACTGGATCGAGGTTTCCTGTAGGCTCGTCCGCGATTACCACATCCGGTTTTGTGACGATTGCTCTCGCAATCGCAACTCTCTGCTTTTCCCCGCCCGACAACTCATGAGGAAAATGCCAGGCTTTGTCCATAAGGCCAACAAGCTCCAAAACCTGCGGGACATCCCTTTCGATATCCTCCTCCGCGGCACCCGCTGCTTCCAGCGCGAAAGCAACGTTTTCATATGCCGTCTTATGCGGAAGCAAGCGGTAATCCTGGAAAACAACGCCCATTCTGCGCCTCACCCCCGGCAAATCCTTTCTTGTCAGATTATGTACATCATGCGACTCAAAAAAAACTTTCCCGGAAGACGGCCGCTCCTCCGCTAGCAGAAGCTTCAGCAGCGTCGATTTGCCGGCGCCAGACTGCCCCACCAGCGAAATAAATTCATTAGGGGCGATAGAAAAAGAAACATCCTCCAGAGCGATAGATGTCGGCGAATATATTTTTGATACTTTATCGAAATAAATCATGAATTAGTTTATAGTTGATAGTTTATAGAGAAAGTTCTGCTTCTATGAATTTATCCAGTCCTCCGTTCAAAACGCTCTCAACATCCCCCGTTTCGGCACCAGTCCTATGGTCTTTAACCATATGATAAGGATGAAACACATATGACCTGATCTGGTGCCCCCATTCAGCTTGGGGGACAGTACCCCCTCTAGCCTCACGCTTCTCATCTGCCGTTTTACTTAATTCTAATTCATAAATCTTTGCGCGTAAAATATCCATAGCGTGCTTACGGTTTGCGGCCTGCGTGCGCTCGGTAGAAGCGTGGACTGAAATTCCGGTTGGTTTATGCAAAATTCGGACCGCGGTTTCCCTTTTATTCACATTCTGCCCTCCCGGCCCGCCCGCTTTCGCGAACGTTATCTCAAGGTCATCTTCTTTGATGGGAACCTCCTCGGGGTCTGTGATCTCCGGCAATATTTCAACTAAGGCAAATGAAGTATGCCTTCGTTTATTGGCGTCATACGGCGATATCCTCACAAGCCTATGAACTCCATACTCTTTTTTTAAATAGCCGTAGGCGAACTTTCCGCTTATCATCGCGGACGCGTTCCGCATGCCCCCGAGCTCGTTCGGGTGACTGTGGATTGTCTTAAAATTCCACTCGCGCGCCCTTGCGTATTTCTCATACATTTCAAATAAAATATGCGCCCACTCTTCCGCGTCGTCCCCACCAGCGCCCGAATAAATGGCGAGTACAGCGTTCCCAGCATCGTATTTGCCGATAAATAATTCTATCTTAATTAGATTATTAAAATCACGCTCTATCCGCGTAGCCTCTTTTAAAATTTCCGCTTCCGTCCCCGCGTCTTCTCCGGTCATTTGGGAAAGCTCCGCAATGCCGGAGGCATCAGTCGACAATTTCTCCCAAGCCGATATCTTTTCTTTCAAATACGATATTTTTCCTGAAATTTTCTGCGCCCTCTGATTATCTTTCCAAAAGTCCGTCTCTGATGCCTCGCTTTCCAAATTCAGCAAATTTTCTTTCAATTGACGCAGGTCAAAGACGGTCCGCCTCTTTGCGGACCTTTTGCGAAAGCTCTTCAATGTATTTTTTATCCTTGGCTTCCATAGAAATTATAATAGCATTAATTTTGGAAAAGAAAAGGCCTGTAATTTATACAGGCCGAAATAAACTTTTTATGCAAAGCGCTTCAGAACATTAAATTCTTCTCTCAACCGCAAGTCCATCAATGAAGCAAAGGTCTTATCATAAAATTATCAACCCAAACGGCCACGCCGATAGCTAAAATCATAGTTACGGCCCCAAACACAGCCGTCCTCCACAGAGCACCTTTATTTACCTTCAAGTATCTGCCATTTTGCAACTCTTTCAGGCGCTTTAGTCTTTGATTATAGTTACTCACGACAGTGTCCTCCCGCCAAGTCCGCTACTAACGGACAAACTGTGAATTACGAAACTCCTCTTTTCTCTCATTTTCATATACAATAACAACAGGCTCTAAAAGAGCCT
>MFIK01000026.1 GCA_001778875.1 Candidatus Giovannonibacteria bacterium RIFCSPLOWO2_02_FULL_43_54
AGGCGACTTACGCGGTTGGTTCCGGCGGCATAATAATAAATGAATTTTCGTCGGCTTCTGACCCCGAATGGGTTGAATTATTAAACACGACCGAAAGTCCCGTCAGCTTGGATGGGTGGACTATTAAAGATATCGCCAATGACCCGAAATCACTTTCGGATTTAGGAACGATTCCGGCACACGGTATTGTTGTTTTTGAAAACCCGTCCGGCTGGCTGAATAACGATCCCGATCCGATAGAGACCATTACTCTTTTTGATGATGTTGGCACGCCTATTCACAGTGTGAGCTACGGAGATGGCGAAGTTGATGTCAGTGCGCCCGACGATGGCGAGTCAGCTTACCTCCTTGCACTTCCGTCAACATGGGTCATCGCCGGCGACACGCCTACTAAGGGTTGGTTTAATATTGCCCAGGATTTTAACTGCGAAACTCTGACGCCTCCATTGCCTCCGACTTTGATTTCTATTCAGGATTGTCTGGAAGAAGATGGTGGGATTATCTCTAATATCGGCGAATTGGACAATCCATCGGCTACGCCGGACGAGGAGGAGGGCGAGGGCGAGAACGACGACGCCCTGTATTTTAGCAACGACGAAGGAAAAATTGTTTTTGAACAAACGTTGAACCTGACCGATGAAGCGACCGTGGACATTTTGCAAGAATTGGGCGAAAAAATGGATATGTCGGAGGGCTTTGTGTCATTTGATTCCGATACCGCCGACGCGATGGCTGTTATGAGCGCGAAGATTTATATGTATGGGTTGGATGAGCTAGGTTTTACGAGTGAGCCAAATCTTATCGTCAAGGACGATTGGGGAAATGTCATTGGTCCGGAAGATGAGAATTATCCGGACATAGATTCTGACTATGATGAAGAAAGCGGGACCCTTGTCTTTACAACTAGTCACTTCACGCAGTTTGAGGTGGAAATGGGCAGTATTTCCGGCTACAAGTGGAACGACTTGAACGTGAACGGCATTCGGGATTGGGATGACGAGGATGGAAACGAAGAGAAAGACGACGGTGAGGAATACACCGAGCCTGGGCTTCCTGGATGGACTATCATACTCACAGATGAAGGTGGCAATGAAGTGGAAGATATAACCGACGCGAACGGTTTTTACTTTTTCACAGACCTTGAAGACGCAGTTTACAGTGTCTGCGAGAGGAATAAACGTGGTTGGACACGGACATTTCCGGATCTGGATGATGGTGAAATAGAGATTGATGATGACGAAGGATGTCATGAAATAGAGATTGAGGGAGACAGTCAAACCAATGTTGATTTCGGAAATGTGCAAAAGGGGCATATCGTTGTCCGCAAGGCGACGTATCCTGAAAGCGAGCAGGAGTTTGATTTTTATTTCGATAATAGCGAAGGTGAAATTGGAGAAGAATTTTCTCTTTCAGGAGGCGGTGAGCAAATCCTTGAAGTTGTTCCCGGAACTTACACTATTAGCGAAACAGTGCCGCCGGATTGGCGACTTGATAATATCGTCTGCGAGTATGATGGCGAATCGGTGGGAGAATCTGCTCCGCCGAGCGGCGAGACGGTAACTCTTGATGCCGGCGACACCGTTACCTGCACTTTTACAAATATTGCCGCGGACCAGACAATAATCACCGGCCACAAGTGGGAGGATACAAACGGCGATGGAGTAAAAGATGATGGAGAACCGGCGCGCAAAGGTTGGAATATTGCGCTTGGTCGCGTTATGCCGCACGAGGACGATGCGCCGACCATTCCGATCGAAATCGTAGCACTCTCGCTTACCGGAGCTGATGGCTTGTATTATCTGCCTGTTAACGAACAAGGTGAGTACAAAGTATTTGAAGAAAAACGCGATGGATGGAGCGTTACGAATCCTTCCGCCGTTGATTCTTTCTTTGACATTGAATATCGCATTCGCGTTGATACCGAGCCACAGCTTGTCGAGGATTCCTTCTTTGATGTGTTTGTGGATCGGTTATTCGGACAAACAATAACGAATGAAGTGAATGACGTGAAAGATCGCCCGCTTGATTTTGGCAATTTTGAATTGGTGGATATTACAGGATTTAAATGGAATGACGAGGACGGAGACGGAGTGTGGGATATAGGCGAACGCGGGCTAGGGGATGTTATCGTTGGCTTAGGGCGTGTTAGCGGCGAATCAAGACAAGAAGACGGACACGAAATTGTTCCAATTGAAATTATTGCCATGGATTTGACTGGCACTAACGGCGATTTCGTTATTCGCGATGTAGGCCCCGGACATTACAAGCTTTTTGAAGAAAAAAAGAGCGATTGGCAAGCAACGAATCCCCAGCTGCGCGCAGATTCGTTTTTCGACATCACATATGATTTTGACTCCATCGGTGATCCTGATTTTGATCTTCTGCGCGTTACCGGAGATCCTGATTTTGACTTATTGCGCTCGTCTTTCTTTGATGTGTTTGTGGAGTTGAGCGGACAAGATGTGAACCAAAGCGAAGAGACTGGCGACGGCTTGGTAACAACGAGCATTCCGCTAGAATTTGGAAATCAGGAAATTCCGGCGGAGGAACCTCCAATTCCAACACCAACTCCCGAACCCACACCAACTCCTACGCCAGAACCTACACCAACTCCTACTCCGTTTGTCGGAGGCAATGGACCGATTGCGGGAGGCGGGGGTTTTGCTGCTCCATCAATCACTTCGCAAGGACAGGTTTTGGGGGCTAGCACAGAAAACTTGAGCGTTGAAGAGCGGATCGCGGAATTGAAAGCAGAAATCGCGCGCCTGAAAATATTGCTTATAGGAGCCATAACAAAAAAAATAGCGGAACTTCAAGCGGAACTTGACGCATTATTGCAAAGCAACCGCTAACCGAAGGCAGAAAATATTTTTTGTTGGAAGAGTCGAAATTGATTGCACATATTTTTCATTCTATTGTCAAGTAAGCGGAAATTTGCTACAATAGCTATAATGAAAGAGGTGATAAGAAAGTACTTCGTCCCGCATGAAGGGAACGAATATAAGCCGCATTTTTTTAGGGAAAAGGCCATATTAGGCTTCGCCGGGTTTTTGGTGTTTCTTACTTTTCTCGCTGTTGCTTATTCCGCTTTACTTACAATGAGCGGGAACTTTTTGGCGGCCGTTGTGCCGCCCGCGCTGATAGAACTTGCGAACGACGACCGTGCAGGTATTAATCTCGCACCTCTCAAAATAAATCCCGTTTTAGTTTTGGCAGCGGAATTAAAAGCGCAGGATATGGCGCTGAAAAATTATTTTGCTCACACAAGCCCGGAAGGGCTCTCGCCGTGGTATTGGTTCGACAAAGCCGGATATAATTTCGCGTACGCTGGCGAGAACTTGGCGATAGATTTTTCTGAATCTGCCAACGTGAATGCTGCGTGGATGAATTCGCCAGGACACCGCGCGAATATTTTAAATAAAAATTTTACGGAGATCGGTATTGCCACGGCAAAAGGATATTACCAGGGAAGAGAAACAATATTCGTTGTCCAACTTTTCGGAAAGCCGATTATAACGTCCTCCGTTCCGAAAACTGTGCCAACTCCGACGCCGACTCATAAACTTGTGTCGCCGACACAGAAGCCGACTGTCGAAGCACTGCCGAATAATATCGAATCTACAGATATGTTCATCGCCGTGAAAAATCTGGACATTCAGCAAATTTTACAGGAACCGCAAAAAAATCTTGCCGGCGTTTTCCAGGACGCCATGAATTCCTATATTGGTAAGTTTTACGGCATTATAACGTCTCCTAATGTATCGCTGGCGTATCTTTATTTGTTTCTAGGTATACTCGTAAGCATAGGGCTTTTATTGATGGTTTTTATCGAAATCAAGGTCCAGCACCCAAGACACATTATTTATGGGATATTGTTGCTTTTGCTGATAGGCGGACTTATCTACATTAATGCTAGTTTCATCGCGGACGGAGTTATGATAATATAAATATTATGAATACAAATGAAAAATTAAAAGGATATTTAGGCTGGGTTATTATGGCGTTCATCGGCGTACTCTCGTTCGCCGTTTTGAGCTACGTGCAGACTTATGCCAATTCGATCGAGCCGGGCACTTACCGAAGCTTTAGCGTGTCAGGGGAAGGTAAAGTCGTTGCCGTACCTGATGTCGCGGAGTTTTCTTTCAGCGTGATCACGCAGGGAGGAAAAGATCTCGGCGTCCTTCAAAAAGATAATACTGCGAAGGTTAATAAAATAATCGAGTTTATTAAATCTAAAGGAGTGGATGCGAAAGATATTAAAACTGAAAATTACAGTGTTGAGCCGAGGTACGCAAACTACACTTGTAAACCCGTGATAATGGCGTCGGATTCAGCGGTCGCTTATCCGGTTGATCGCTCATGCCATCCTCCGGATATTGTCGGATATACGATTACCCAGTCTGTTTCGGTTAAGGCGCGTGATTTCACAAAGACCGGCGAATTGCTTTCGGGCGCGGTTTCAAACGGAGCAAATTCTGTCTCACGGCTTTTCTTTACAATTGATGATCCGACGACTTTGAAAAATCAAGTTCGCGCGGAAGCGATAGAAAAAGCGCAGGGGCAGGCAAAAGCAATGGCAAAGGCCGCCGGATTTAAGTTGGGTAGATTACTTTCGATCGATGAAGGATACAACTATCCTATTTATCGGACAATGGAAGCATATGGAAAAGGGGGCGATGTTTCCGCAATGCCGGCACCCGCGCCCGCCATCGAACCAGGCTCACAGGACATCGCAGTTACCGTGAATTTGAGATACGAGATAAGGTAAAATGCTGGATTCAAACCCCTAACGCAACTTTTCGACCTGTTAATAATTCATAAAACTTCTCGGCTGGAGTGTAGAACTCCAGCTTTTTTCTTTAATAAATATTCTTGACGGCCGTCCAAAAAATTTAGTAAACTATATTTTATGAAAAGAATAGCTAAAGCGAAGAAGATTTTGTCGACATTGGGAGAGGGGGCCTTGCTTACCCTAGACATTTTAGATCAGGTTTTGATTACAAAAGGTGTTTTGTACAGAGACAGAAGGTGCGCTGCCAAATTTGAGCCAAACGACATGGAATTACAGAATTTTTATTCAATTCTCAATCGGCTTAAGCGCGATGGTCTTGTGGAAAAGAAAAAGAAAGACAGTGGAATGTTTTGGAAAATTACTTCTGACGGCCTGAATAAGCTCAAAATGTTCAGAGAAAACAATGCCAATTATGAATCTGAGAGCGACGATAAAACCAAAATAATCATTTTTGACATCCCCGAAGCGCAAAGGAGAAAGCGCGCCTGGCTTAGGGAGGTTTTAAGGCGTTTGGGATTCAAAATGCTGCAGCAGAGCGTCTGGATCGGCAAAAATAAAATTCCGGAGGATTTTTTATCCGATCTCCGGAGATACAATTTATTGGCTTATATACACATTTTGGAAGTTACAAAACATGGAACAGTTAAAGAATTAATCTAGATTTTTTTGAGTTTATATTGCTACTAAATATTTTTGACGGCCGTCCAAAAAATTTAGTAGGCTATCAGATGAACGAATTCATTTTTTCTACGAAGGTGAATGGTTCGATATGGGTTCGATATAAAAAAAAGACCTTTTCGGGTCTTTTTTGTTTACGTCCAATCTTCTTCAAGCGTAATCTCAACTTTATAAATCATAGTCGCGCCGCCATCCGCGGATTTTCCGCTGTCTTTATTCAGGCATTCCATGATCTCGGTATGTTTGGTAAGTATTTCGTAAATTCTTTTGAGATCGCGTCTGTCAGAAAGCGTTAAGGTATATTTCATATACTGCCTTTATCTTGCTTTAACTTATCATATTTCCACAGCCTTGTGATATGAGATGACACTGTGGACAACAAGTCCAAAGGCAGCTCTTCAACTAAAGTTCGAGCCGTGATAGAATAAAATTGTTTGAGTTTAGCAATTTATTAAAGGTCTAATTAATTAAAAAAATATATGAAGAACAATTTAGTAAAGTTGGCGGTCGCCTCTGTTCTAACGGCAAGTATGCTTTTGCCGATGTTCGCCGGGGCGGCCACGGTAGATGAGCTGATAGCTACTCTTCAGCAACAGATAGCAACATTAAAAGCGCAGTTGGATGCTCTGCGCCAAGCCCAGCAAGCGGTTCAGACTACGCAGCAAAGCGTCGCCGGCACCATAAAGCTTATCGGGCAATTAAATGAAGGTTCGTCTGGAGATCAGGTCAAGCTATTACAAACTCTGCTTGCGGCCGATCCGACTCTTTTCCCGGAAGGCCTTATTACCGGGTTTTATGGGCGTTTGACGGCTCTCGCGGTTAAAAGATTCCAGAAAAAATTCGGCATAGAACAAGTCGGGAGAGTCGGTCCAAAGACATTGGAAAAGTTAAATAAAGAACTTCTCAAACACAATCTTAAAGAGGAGGACGACGAAGACGATGATGACAATGACGGCGACAGGCACGAGAAAAAATTCTGCATTCCTTCGGGACATCTTATCGCACCCGGATGGCTGAAAAAAATTGAAAGAGAGGGTAACGATCGCAGAGGCGGCGAACATGGTATGGGCAACATCAGAGACATTACCATCGTTATGCCCTGCAAGAATGCATCAAGCACTCCGCCGGTTGTGACGCCGACTCCGACGCCTACTCCAACACCAACTCCGACACCTACAGCTACTCCGACGCTGGACACAACTGCTCCTGTAATTTCCACGGTAACGTCATCGGCAATAACCTCCGTGTCAGCTCATATTTCCTGGACAACGAACGAAGCGGCCACAAGCAGGGCTTGGTATGGTACTGTGACACCACTTGCAACTAGCACGGCTTTAACAATATCGGATGCCGCGACGATTACCGCCCACGAATTTGTGCTTTCCACGCTTAGCGCGTCAACTACCTACTATTACATAGTTTCTTCAGCCGACGCCGCAGGAAATACCGCGAATTCGAGCGAGAATTCATTCACTACGACGCAATAAAATATCGGCTATGGTATTTTAAAGGCCTCTAGACGGGGGCCTTTTTTTGTTGTAATTTTATTTCATACGCACTTTGACAGCGAAGGGAGAAATGCTTTGAGCGACGTTGTTGTGATGCCGTCTAGAAAAAAAAATTACATCATCGATACAAGTACAGGCATACATGACCCAAATTCAATGAATGTTTTGGGAAGCATAGGAAATAAAGTCGTTTATCCGTTCGGGGTTGTAAGACAATTGGATGAAAAAAAGACGCGCCAAGATCTTGTCGGCTGGTCTGCCCGCGAGGTTTCCCGGAAACTTAAAGAGGCGAGGGGAATCGGCTTGAAAATGAAGCCGCGCTTGACTTTAAAAGACGGCGTGCCGCTTTCGAGCGGCGGACTGCTATATGTTAGCCATATCGATTGGAGCCAGCACCAAAGTATTATTGCAGGTTTGAATCCGGCGGGGTCGGTCGACGATGAGATTATTTGCACGGCAAAACTTTGGCGGGAGAAGCTGGCTGATCCGAACGAACCAGTTATAGTCGTCAGCCAAGATACAAATATTCTGCTCGAATGTGATGCCATCGGAATCGAAGCTCAGGATTACGGTCATGATAAAACGATTACATCCCTTTCACAGCTTTACAAAGGATATGCCGAGATAAAGATTATAAATCCCCAATTCGATTTTTGCACGGAACTCTATACAAAAGGATATCTGCCGGAAGATATCGTTTTTAAAGCGACAGGCGAGCAGATACTTCTGGCCAACCAGTGCTGTTTTTTTCAGGGCATGAACGGAAATACCATGGCCCTTGCAATTTACAATAAAAGCAAAAAAATCTTTCAGTCCGTCGCGCGGCCTAAGAAAAGCAACAAGGCAGTAGGCGGTCCTTTGGATGACGAGCAGGCCCTGCTCTACGCACTGCTGAAAAATCCCAATATCGCAATTGTTACAACCGATGGAGAAGCCGGTACAGGAAAAACTTTTGTCAGTGCTGATGCAGGCTGCGACCAATTGGACAATCCGTATCAGCAAATTTTAATTTTGCGTCCGATCATTGAGGTCGGTGGCAAAGAGATCGGTTTCTTGCCAGGAGATATTGACCAAAAATTTCAGCCGTGGACCGAAGCAATTCTTGATAATTTTGAATTGATCGAAATGAAGTTACCTCATCAATATAGATCCAACGGCGAACCGGGGTACGGATTGATAAAGGCCGGAAAGCTTAAAATGTCGCCGATAATCCATGCGCGCGGGCGAAGTTTTCATTTTAAATATGTATATATCGACGAAACACAAAACCTTACGCCAAGCGTCGTAAAAACTATCATTACCAGGGCCGCGATGGGAACAAAAATGGTTTTCGCGGGCGACCCCGCGCAAATCGATGATCCTTATCTGAATTCATGCTCCAACGGCCTGGTCTATATGATAGAACGGCTCAAAGACAATGATTGCTTCGCACATATGCATTTGCGAAATTGTAAACGCCAGGATTCAACCAGACTGGCCGCACAACTCCTCTAAAAAAAGATCCGGACTAAAATAGCCCGGACCTTTTTGTTTTGTGCTAATATATTTTTTAAAAGTATGTTATAGTAAATAAATGAATGGATTTTCAAGGATATTAGCTTTATTTTTCGTTTTTTTGTGCCTGGGGGCAGGGGTAGGAGTTTTCTGGTACTATAAAAGCAATATGGCGCCGGGCGATGATATAAGGAAAAACGATGAGGTTGTAAACAAAGGAGCGGCAAACCTGATGCCGGACGCCTCTGATACTGTGCTGGCAGGAGAGGTAAAGAACGGAATGCATGTTGTTACATTGAACACGAGCCTAGGCGATATTTCTTTTGAAACCTACGACGCGGACGCTCCGAAAGCAGTGAATAATTTTTTAACGCTTTCTAAAAAAGGTTTTTATAACAACGTGATATTCCACCGCGTGATAAAAGGTTTTATGGTCCAGGGCGGTGATCCGTTGGGGAATGGAACTGGCGGGCCTGGCTATACTTTTGCGGATGAATTGAATTCCTCTGCGCTTTCATATCAGGCCGGGTACAAAAAGGGGGTGGTGGCCATGGCGAACGCCGGACCGAACACAAACGGAAGCCAATTTTTCATAATGCTCGCGGATTATCCTTTGCAAAGAAATTACACGATATTCGGGAAAGTTATCCGCGGCCAGGAAGTTGTTGATAAAATAGGATTGTTGCAAACAAACGCGCAAGACAGGCCGCTATTTCCTCCGGCCATCAAAAGCGTGAATGTTGAAGATAAATAAAAAAACTCAGCGTTTTAAGCCGAGCTCTATTTTGTGCTGTCGCACGAATTTTTTGACATGCCAGTGTTCATGCGGTCTCAAACCATTTTCCATAAGCTTTTTAGCTTCATTGGGGCCGCGGTTGTAAGCCAGCACCGTACTTTCCCATGAATCGAATCGGCTGTTTAACTGGCTTAAAAGTTTCGTTCCAGTCTTTATATTATAGGCCGGTTGAAAAAGTTTTGAGGGGTCAGCTCCGAGCCCCTTGGCTGTTCTCGGTTTTATTTGCATCAGGCCGATTTCTCCGCTTTTTCCTTTTGCGTTGGCCTTACAGCTGGACTCAATTTTTATTATCGCGCGGATAACGGTTGGCGCGACCCGCTCTGTTTTCGATGCCGCGTTTATCGCGGTTTGAAACTTATCGCACGCATCGGACTTGGAAGCTGTAATTTTTTTTACCGGCTGTTTTATCGCGGCGCTTTTTTGTGAAGCGGTTACAGCCGTATTTTTTGACGCTGCTTTCAATTGCGCGTGGCGATTCAATAAAAAATATGTCATTCCCGCAATAACCCACGCCAAAAAAATGAAGCTAAAAATACACGAATATTTAAACATTTTCCTGAATTCCATTTTGCTTCCCTCGTTTCAAACAATATTTTTTATTTCAAAAACCCACTTGACAGTGTATCATATTGATGATATATTGTCAACATGAAGATATTTTTATGCCCGCTTTGCAAATACGAAGCCAGAATGGCTTCAAAGTATGGCAGGGATCTTGTTTTTTGCCGAACCTGCAATATTTATTGGGGAGAGAGCGCGGTACATATTTCAGATACCCTCAAAAGTCCATTGCTTAAGCATGTTTTTGATCCAAAAATTAAATATCCGGAGCCGATGCACACTAAAAGCGATAAATTTTGGTATGCCTTTTCGGCTCTGCTTGTGCTTATTGCGGCGCTTCTGATTTGAGTTATAATAGCTGAATGAAGAAAATATTCGATCTCGATTCCGATGCGCCATTTAAGATTTCGAGATCAAAGATAGATCTATTCATCGAGTGTCCTCGATGTTTTTACTTGGACAGGGTTTTGGGAATCGGGCGCCCGCCCGGATTTCCTTTTACGCTCAATTCCGCCGTGGATAAGCTTTTAAAACAGGAATTCGATATTCACCGCGCAAACGGAACACAGCATCCGCTTCAGAGACGCTACGGGATAGACGCAATGCCGGCGGCGCATGAAGAGCTTGATATCTGGCGGGAAAATTTTAAGGGGATCCAGTTTCATCACGAGTCGACCAATTTGTTGGTTACCGGGGCGATAGACGACCTTTGGTTAAATTCAAAAAAAGAATATATCATCGTTGACTACAAGGCGACGGCGAAAGCGGAGCCGGTCGTCGCGCTCGATAAAGAATGGCACGACGGATATAAACGCCAGATGGAAATTTACCAGTGGCTCCTTATCCAAAAAGGCTACAAAGTTTCACCAACGGGTTATTTTGTTTACTGTACCGGTAAAACCGACGCGAAAGCTTTTGACGGAAAATTGGAATTTGCAATAAATCTTATTTCTTACGAAGGAAAAACCGAATGGATCGAGCCTGCGTTGAAAAAGATCAAAAAATGTTTAACTGCCGGAGAGATCCCGTCCGCCGACCCCGAATGCGACTACTGCAATTACCGCCACGCAAGTTTCAAGGTTGAGGCGGGGGAGGTTTAAAACTGCTACAATAAATAAATGTGGTGGAAAGAGGCGGTCATATACGAACTATACGTGGATAAATTCGCGGGGAATTTTCCGGGGCTTGCGGATAAATTGGATTATCTGAAGGATCTTGGCGTAAATTGCCTGCATATTCTTCCTCATTATCCTTCTCCGATGGTGGACGATGGATATGACGTGTCGGATTATAAGGGTGTAAGACCGGAGCTTGGAACTTTGGATGATTTTAAAAAATTTACAGAGCATGCGCACGCACTGGGAATAAAAATAATCGTTGATTTGGTTTTAAATCATGCTTCCACCATGCACCCACTATTTATTGAGGCCTCAAATAAAGAAAGCGACGCGAAAAAAATATTTCTTTGGAGTAAGACTGGAACTGAATTTCACGATGCGATAAATTGTTTTTCAAAAGCAAAGCCGAAAAATTGGATATGGCATTCGGTTTCCGGCGAATATTATTTTTCAACGTTTTATCCGGAGCAAGCGGATTTTAACTGGAAAAATCAGAAGGTATTTGATTTTTTTCTTGATGTTATTGATTTTTGGGTCGGGATGGGGGCGGATGGCTTCAGGATTGATGCCGCTTCACATATCGCGAAAAAGGAAGGGACAAATTGCAAAGGCCTGCCCGAAGCGCACGAGATATTGATGAAATTACGCGCGCGCGTTGATAAGAATTATCTCGGCGTAATACTGCTTGCGGAAGTGCACGACAGCATTATTAAAATGAAAGAGTATTTTAATAAGGGGGCGGAATGCCACCTAGCCTATAATTTTTATTTGAACGAAAAAATATTTCTTTCATTTGTCAGAAACGATCAAGCTATTTTTTATGAAGCACTGAAAGAATGCGCAAAAATACCGTCAAATTCGGCATGGGCTAATTTTTTAAGGAACCACGATGATATTTCGCTCGTCGGACTTTCTCCTAGTGAAAGCAAAGAGGTGATGGACGGGCTGGATTTTCAGTCAAAATACCGCTTTGAATCTTACATTGCGATGCGGCTTGCGACCATATTCAACGGCGATAAGGATCAGATAGTAAAAGCTTTCAGGATGCTTTTTGAAGCGGATGGCGCAAAAATAATCTATTACGGCGATGAGATCGGCATGGAAAATGTAGACATAGAAGCAGGAATCGATACGAGGCGTGGCGTTCGTGGAAAATTTGATTGGGAACTCGCCAACAAAGAGATCAATGATCCGTCGTCGCTTTTTTCATGCGTTAAAAGCATTATTAAAGAACATGCGCCAGGAAAATAAAACCTTAATGATCTTGGCCACCGCGATATTGCTTTCCGGCATCGGCTATTCGGCGTATCAAAATTCTTTGCTTACTGACGAAATTGTTTCAATAAAAAAAGAATTCGCGGATAAAAAGATCGAGCTGGAATCACTTATATCAGATTTACAGAAAGACCTGGAAACTACGAAAATCGAGAGAGACGGCTGGGAAGAACGATACAATACGGAGGTCTCCAAAATCGCGTTTCTTGCGGCGCAGGTTGAATCGATCAAAGGAACCGTGGGAATTTTGGAAAAGATCAAACAGACGGATACAGAGCTTCTCAAAAAATATTCAAAGGTCTATTTTTTGAACGAAAACTATGTTCCTTCGGGCCTTGTTGCGATAGACGCGCAATATATTTTCAATCCCAAGAAAAAATTACAGATGCATTCCGGAGTTTCAGAACATTTAAAAAATTTGCTTGATGCGTCGAGGACGGAGGGGATAAATCTTTCTATAATTTCGGCATTCAGGTCATTTTACGAGCAAGCCGGAGTCAAATCCGCTTATTCGGTAACTTACGGCGCGGGTTCTTCAAACCAATTTTCTGCCGATCAGGGGTATTCCGAACATCAGCTTGGCACTACCGTTGATTTTACTTCAATCAATGGCGAGCAATTCGCAGGTTTCGATAAGTTGCCTGCGTATGAGTGGCTGAAAAACAACGCCTACAAATACGGCTTTATATTGTCCTATCCGAAAGGGAACTCGTACTATATTTACGAGCCATGGCATTGGCGTTTTGTTGGAAAGCAATTAGCATCCGATCTTTACGCGCAAGGCAAGAATTTTTATGACATGGACCAGCGTGAGATTGATACCTACATCCAATATTTTTTTGATAAATAAATGGAAAATGGTCAACCTGCCGGGTTGGCCATAAGCTCTTTTTTAATTCCAACCGAAGTGTGGTATTATGTGGATAATTTTATGCATGAAATTTCGATAGCCGCGGAAGAAATATTCCATATCGGGTCGTGGCCGGTGACGAACGCTCTTTTTTTGGCGGGCATCGCGGCAATAGTGCTCATCGCATTTGCGCTCGTTTTGAGACGCAAGCTCTCGCTTGTCCCCGGAAAATTGCAGGGTTTTTTTGAATTGGCAGTTGAAGAACTTCTCTCATTGATGGATTCGGTGCTTGGCGATAGGCATTTGTCAGAAAAATACCTGCCGATAATTGGCACGATTTTCCTTTTTATTCTCACATCCAACTGGCTCGGACTTTTCCCGTTCGGTTTTCTGGAAGTTGCGGAAAACGGCCATGTTGTCCCGCTTTTGCGGGCTCCTGCGGCCGACCTCAACTTTACCATCGCACTTGCTATAATATCGGTGTTTTCCGTGAATATTTTGGGCGCCGTTGCAATAGGCACGGCGAAACATCTTTCCAAATTTTTCACAATACAGAACCCTATCTTTACATTTGTGGGTCTGCTTGAATTTATTTCAGAATTCATTAAAATAGTGTCATTCTCTTTTCGGCTGTTCGGGAACGTTTTTGCCGGGGAAGTCCTACTGATGATAGTGGGGTTCCTCGTCCCTCAGATCGTCCCGCTGCCGTTTCTTTTTTTAGAGACCTTCGTCGGGTTCATACAGGCGTTCATATTTTCAATGTTAACGCTCGTATTTCTTGGGATGGCCGTAAGGGAGCATGAGGAGGCGCACTGAACAAATGGTCGTGTTCGGGCGCATTTTATTAAAAGGTATCATAAAAAAATAATGGAACAGGAAACTGCAAAACTATTCGCGATCGCCATATTGATGGGCGTGGGAACGATTTTCCCGGCAATTGCAATCGGATGGATAGGTTCAAAGGGAGCTGAATCGATCGGCAGGAATCCGGAAGCCGCACCAAAGGTGCAGACCGCGATGATCTTGGCTATCGCTTTCGCGGAAGCCATCGCTATTTACGCGTTGGTCGTTTCTTTGATCTTAAAGTTCGTAGCTTAACCGTTAAATTTATTTCATGAGCGAGCTCTTTCATCAACTCGGCGTTGATTGGAAGCTCCTGCTATCGCAAGGGGTAAATTTTTTGATCTTGCTCGGAGTACTTACTTTTTTTCTCTTCAGACCGTTACTTAAAGTCATGGAGGAGCGTAAAAAAAAGATAGAACTTGGCTTCAAGGTCGGGAAAGAAGCGGAAGAAAGACTTTTAGCGATAGATAAAATGAAGGAGGAAAAGCTCGGCGAGGCGGAAAAAACGGCGTTTGAGATCGTAAAAAAGAGCGAGACTGACGCCAAATCCGGTGCTGATAAAATCATTGCCGAAGGAGGTAAAAAAGCCGAGGATTTATTGAAAGAAGCGGGGCAAATCGCTGAGCGGAGACAGGAAGAGGCATACCTTGCGCTGATTCGGGAAGCAAAAACGCTGGTCCGCGCGGCTATCATTAAAACTGTGGAGCTTGACCCGAAAGTGGTGGACGAGGCGCTGGTGTCACGGGCGGTAAATGAGGTTGCGAGTTTAGCCGTTAAAGCGTCAAAGACATGAAATACTCTGCGGAAGCATATATGAAGGCGTTCACCGAGGCACTCAATGAGCACCCTTCCAAAAAAGACCATATTGTAAAATCCTTTTTGCAGACTTTAAGCAGAAATGGCGACTGGGCATCAGTCGGGAAGGTCTTTAATTTAATTACAAAAAAAATAACGCATGATTCCGACGGACTGGTTGTTTCGGCGGAATTCGCAAGGCCATTATCGGAGAAAATGATCTCTGAATTTAAAGAAAAATTTTCCGCAAAAGACCATGTGGAGATATTCATAAAACCGGAGCTTATAGCGGGAGTAAGAGTTTTGATAGACGGGGAAAAAGAGCTTGATATGACTCTCTCAAAAAAAATTAATAAATTGCTATCGTAAAAATGAAAGAAATAATCGAAAAATTAAAGCGGGACATTGTAGGCTTTGAGGACAAAGCCGAATTTGCGGATGTAGGCATTGTTACGGAGGTAGGCGACGGCATTGCTAAAATTTCGGGGCTTAAAAATGCTTTAAGCCAGGAAATTTTGTCAGTGGAGGCCGCCTCGGGCGTTTTACAGGTTGTGGCGTTCAATCTTGAAGAAAGCTCAATCGGAGCCGTTATTTTGGGAGAGGCCGGAAGAGTTGCGGTAGGTTACCGCGTAAGAAAAAGCGGTAAAGTTCTTTCACTAAAAGCCGGAGATGAACTTTTGGGTCGGATCATCGATCCGTTGGGAGAACCGCTCGACGGCAAGGGAGTTATTTTTTCCGCCAAAGGTGGATCCGCCGGAGGCGGAAAAGACTATCCGTTGGAGCGCAAAGCGCCTTCTGTTCTTGAGCGCGAATCGGTTTCGGCACCGGTACACACTGGAATAAAATCTATCGATGCCATGATTCCCATAGGCCGTGGCCAGCGCGAACTTATCATCGGCGACAGGCAGACCGGAAAAACAGCTATCGCGCTTGATGCAATTTTAAACCAAAAACAGGACGCGGAAGGTTCGGGCAGGAAACAAGTTATCTGTATTTATGTTGCTGTCGGACAAAAAAATTCAAAGATAGCGAAAATTGTAAAAATGTTGGAAGAGAATGAGGCGATAAAATATACGATTGTAGTTTCCTCATCTGCTTCGTCACCTGCCTCAATGCAATTTTTAGCACCGTTTGCTGGATGCGCGATAGGAGAATATTTTATGGATTCGGGAAGAGACGCGCTTGTAATTTATGACGATTTATCTAAGCACGCGGACAGTTACAGGCAGTTGTCTCTTCTTTTGCGCAGACCACCAGGACGGGAAGCTTACCCGGGAGATATTTTTTATTTGCACGCGCGATTGCTCGAACGCGCGGCAAAACTTTCTAAAGAAAAAGGAGGAGGATCGCTCACGGCGCTCCCGATAATTGAAACAAAATTGGGCGATGTTTCCGCGTATGTGCCGACGAACGTGATCTCAATAACCGACGGACAAATTTATCTTGAGTCAAGCCTTTTTTATCAGGGAGTACGGCCTGCCATCAACGCCGGGCTTTCCGTCTCGCGCGTGGGCTCTGCCGCACAGACGAAAGCGATGAAAAAGGTGGCCGGCAAATTGCGGCTCGAGCTCGCGCAGTTCAGGGAACTGCAGGCGTTCGTGCAATTTGCGTCTGATTTGGATGAAAATACAAGAAAGCAGATAAAGCGAGGGGAACTTTTGACCGAGGTCTTAAAGCAGGCCGACGGAGAGCCGGCGGCGGTCGCGATGGAAGTCGCCTCAATATTCGCGGCGATAAACGGATTTTTGGACGATGTGCCGAAAAAAGACATTAAAATTTTTGAAAAAGAACTTCTGGAATTTTTATTCAAGATGCATCAAAAAGAGATAGTAGAACCTTTGAGTCGCGGTGAATGGAACGAAAAAATAGAGGAGGCCTTAAAGAGCGCCATCAACAGTTTTAAAAATATGAAAAAAGCGAACTAATATGGCCGAATCTTTACAAAATATAAAATCGAGGCTGGGCGCCGTAAAAAACATCGGGCAAATTACAAAAGCGATGGAAGTGGTATCCGCCACAAAAATGCGGAAGTCTCAGGAAACGGCTTTGGGCTCGCGTCCTTACGCTTTTTTCGCACTTGGTCTTTTGAACAAGCTTTTGAGAGGAGACGATATGAAGAAAATCAATATCCCGCTTTCCGAATCGCGGGAGATAAAAAAAACACTGGTTGTCGTTATTGCTTCCGACAGGGGGCTTGCGGGCTCTTTTAATTCGCAGATATTCAGGGCATCCGACGCACTTTTGGCAAAAGATGATTATGCCAGACGGGCGCAGCATGAATTCTTATTTGCGGCTGTCGGAAAGAAAGCTGAAAATTATGTTTTAAAAAACAAATGGAGCATGCCCGCGAAATTCCACGGGTTCGGAGATTTTATTGAAACGGAGGAAGTCTCTCCGTTAGCCGCGTTTTTAACAGAAGGATATTTGGCGGAAAAATTCGACAGAGTATTGGTTATTTCCACTCATTTCCGGACAGCGCTCTTTCAGGAAGTTTTAACGCGGCAAATTTTGCCGTTTGATTTGCACGACATTGAAAAAATCGTAAAAGAAATTGTTCCTGAACGGGGGCGGTATACCGAAAACGCCATAAGCCATACGCCATACGCGACAGAGCATACGGCTTACGGCGTACGGCATGCTACAGATTACATTCTCGAGCCGACTCCGGCTGAAATTTTGAATTCTCTTATCCCGCATCTTTTTAAAATGCAGATCTACCATATTATTTTGGAAGCGAACGCCTCTGAGCATTCTGCGCGGAGGGTCGCAATGAAAAACGCGGCGGACAACGCGGATGAGATCGCGACCGATCTTTCTATTTCGTATAATAAAGCGAGGCAAGCGGCGATTACGGGCGAGATGATCGAGATTAGCGGAACGCAAAGCGCGTTAACTTAAAACATATAATATGAAGCATGAAGCAGTGAATCAAACATTAGAAAAAGGAAAGGTAATACAGGTCATCGGGCCGGTTGTAGATATTGAATTCGGCGAATCCTCGATGCCGCATATCGGAACGGCGCTGCTGATATCGATCGAAGGAAAAAAAATTGTTCTGGAGGTTGCTAAACACTTGGAACCGGGCAGGGTGCGCGCTTTCGCTTTAGCTTCAACTGACGGATTGGCGCGCGGAGCAGAAGTAGAGAATACCGGTGAGGGCCTTAAAGTCCCTGTCGGACATGAGGTTCTAGGAAGGGTTTTTAATGTTGTAGGAGAGCCGGTGGACGGGAAAGGTTTCACTTTCAAAAAATATTGGGAAGTAAAAAGGCAGGCGCCGAGCCTTATTAAACAATCGACAAAAACCGAGGTTTTTCAAACGGGGATCAAAGTTATCGATCTTTTGGCGCCGTTTATCAAAGGAGGGAAAGTCGGGCTATTCGGAGGGGCTGGCGTGGGAAAAACAGTTTTATTGATGGAACTTATCAGGAACGTTGCGCAGGAATCTGGCGGAGCGTCGGTTTTTGCCGGAGTCGGGGAGCGGACCAGAGAGGGAAATGACCTTTATCATGAAATGCTTGAGTCCGGAGTTATTGATAAAACGGCTCTGGTTTTCGGGCAGATGAACGAAGTCCCCGGCGCGAGGCTCCGTGTCGCGTTATCCGCGCTTACCATGGCTGAATATTTTCGCGACGAGGAAAGAAAAGATGTTCTTCTTTTTATAGACAATATTTTCCGTTTTTCGCAAGCGGGCTCGGAGCTTTCAACTTTGCTCGGGCGTTTGCCATCGGCGGTGGGATATCAGCCGACACTTGCAAATGAAATGGGTGAACTTCAAGAAAGAATTACATCAACGAAAGACGGTTCGATTACTTCGGTGCAGGCAATCTACGTGCCGGCGGATGATATTACGGACCCGGCACCTTCGGCGACATTCGCGCACTTGGACTCGACGATCGTTCTTTCACGGTCTCTCACCGAGATAGGCATTTATCCCGCGGTTGATCCGTTGGCATCTTCTTCAAGCGCGTTAAATCCGAAAATTGTGGGTACGGATCATTATGAAGCAGCGCGCCGTACACAGCAGATATTGCAGAGATATAAAGAGCTTCAGGATATAATCGCGATATTGGGAATGGAGGAATTATCGGACGAAGACAAAATTCTTGTTGGGCGCGCGCGCAGAATTCAGAAATTTTTATCCCAGCCGTTCTTTGTCGCGGAGACTTTTACGGGCCGTTCCGGCAAATTCGTAAAATTGTCGGAAACGATCCGCGATTTCAAAGACATTTTAGACGGCAAGTATGACGATAAACCGGAAGAATTCTTTTACATGAAAGGAATTTTAGGCGAATAATATGCGTTTAAAAATATTATCTTTAAAAGGAGCTGAATACGACGGCGAGATCAAGGGGCTCAATGTGAAAACAGGAGCCGGCGAGATTACTGTTTTGGACCGTCACTTGCCGATAATTGCCGATCTGAAAAAAGGGACAGCTATTATCTTCGAGACGGAAGGAAAGAAAGAAATAAAAATCAGTGGAGGATTTCTTGAAATGAGCAGGGACAATGTGTTAACCTTGCTGGTAGATTAATCAAAACATGCGGCAAATAATAAAACACCAAAGCTCGTACGATCACTATGAATCAGACGCGTGCATTGTCTGGTGCTTTGACGCAAGATTTTCCGCGCTCCTTGAGAAATTCATCGCGGAGAAGGAATTGAGGAATATTGACCTGATCAAGATCGCCGGCGGTGCTAGGGTTTTTGCGACGCACGAAATAGAGGCGGAAGAAGATTATTTCCGCGGGCAGATAGAAAAGTCGGTCAAGCTGCATCACACCCGGAAAGTTATTTTGATGGTTCACCAGAATTGTGGAGCATACGGCAAAACCTTTGATGATACTGCGAGCGAAGAGAATTTCTATAAAACAGAACTTGAGAATGCGAAAAAATCAGTTGAAGCGTTCCTGCGGTCAAAAAATCTGCAAATTCCCATAGAAACCTACTACGCAACTTTCGATGGGTTGTATCAAGTGTGATATAATAAAAGCCATGAAAAGGCTTTTTTATATTGCTTCGTTTATATTTTTGGGCATATTGCTCCAGTTTTTGGCGCACGCACTTATTGAGGTGTGGTATATAGGCCTTCTTTTATCTGATTTTCAGCGCTACGGATTCGGATTTACGTGGAGTACATGGGTTTTGATACACAACGTTTTAACTGCCGTTTTCTTTGCCGCTGGCGCGTGGATAGGGTACAAAGAGGGGGTTTATTGGTGGCAGAAAATTTATGAGGAAAATTTGATCGCCGAGTGGCGGAATAGATTGTATGGAGCAAATTGGAAATCTGGATTATTCCCAATTTTTGTCGCAGTTCTTTCAGTTGTTACCGTAAATTTCTATCTCCATTATTTTTATCCGCTTACCACGATAGAACGGTCCGAAGCGCTTTTGTGCGCCCAGGACGCGAAACTCTGCCTAGATGGCTCAAAAGTCGGCCCAACCGGTCCGAATTGCGAGTTTAAAGAATGTCCTAAACCGAGTTTAGGTCAAGTGGATATTTCGGGTTGGAAAACCTACCGCAACGAAAAATACGGGTTTGAGGTGAGGTATCCGGGAGTGTTTTTACAGAAATTAGATACTTCACCATCGGGGATAGATGGTTACAATGCTATAACTTTAGAGTTGGGCACCGAAAGCGCAATCAATAATGGATTTGCGGAAATACAAATTGGTCTCGCAACTGGAGAGTCTATATTAAATAATAAAAATAACTGCACTCAAGATTTTTTATGCGTACAACCTGAAAAACTAAACTGCGAGGTCTTTTTAAATAGACCTGCAGGAAAATATAAACATGCAAATGGACGTTTTTATCAAATTTATGATATCGGCAGCATTAAGGGTTGCGGAGAATTGGATTCATCGTGCTTTGGTGAAGGGATTGTATCAAAAAAGATCATATTTATTGACTCGAATCATCAAAGATTTGAAATTGTAACTGAATTGGGGTTTGGAACCTGTTTTGAAGTATTTAAAGTTAGTCAGTTGGGAAATGAGGAGATGTTTTTGACAAATAAGATCGATATAACTATGCTTCAGGACAGCAGAAACAGATTACTCTATTTGGATCAAATCCTCTCCACTTTTAAATTCATCGACAACGGGGCTGGTATCAGATAAAATAATCCCAAATGGAGGACAAGATTAAAATATATAAATATTTGGTTATATTTCTTTGGGTATTTTCCGTCGCCGGGGCGGTTTATTATTACGGCGCTGGAGACAAATGTTCAGGTACCAAATCATTTAAATGTGAAAATACCGCATCGCTCGGCGCTTCAAAATTTAAGCCAACCGGAGAGAATTTCCCTGACCCTGAATTCGTTAAAAATTCCAATAAAGAAGCGCTTGATCTAAGCCACGGAGCGTATTAGCTTTAGCGCATATTTTTGCTAATATAGAGATATGGCGCTCTTAACCCGGCACTTTTGGAAATTCTTCTTCGCGTTAATCGCCATTATCGCGACAGGAGTATTTGTAATCTATATTGCGGGTCTTTTTGACGGAAGGGAAGGCAAGTCGGTGGAAGCTTCCGGCGAAAGCGCATCCCAAACACGCTAGAGGTATGAACACAATTAGAAAAATTTTTCGTTATTTATTTATATTATTGTTTTTGGCCGGCCTTGCATACGCAGGCTGGTTTTATTGGCAAAATTTAAGGGGAGCAGGACCGGTAATTTCCAAGCCAGCCGCAAACACGGATGAGCTTTTGAAAAACCTTAAAATTGAATCAGGTTTTTTAATTTCAATTTTCGCCGACAATCTTGTAAATCCGCGGGTGTTAATACATGATAATTCCGGAAATTTGTTCACAAGTCTTACATCTGAAGGAAAAGTTGTCGCGCTTCCCGATAAAAACGCGGATGGGAAAGCTGATGATGTAAAGATCGTCGCCGAAGGATTAAAAAATCCCCACGGCCTCGCGTTTTATTGTCCGCCCGCGGGAGGGAAGAGATGTTCGCTCTACATTGCGGAAGAAAATCAGGTTGCGGTTTATGATTATGACGAAACGAACTTTAAGGCGTTAAATAAGAAAAAAATTATCGATTTGCCGGCGGGAGGAAATCATTTTACAAGAACTTTACTCATAGCTCCGTCCGATGAGCCGGGAGGAAAAGAACGGATTTTAATTTCCATGGGTTCCACCTGCAATGTCTGCAACGAAGAAAATATTGCACGCGGTAAAATAATGGCTAGCGATCTCGACGGCAAAAACCTTGAAGTTTTTGCCGCGGGGCTCCGCAATTCCGTTTTCATGACGTTACATCCTATCACCGGGCAGGTTTGGGCGACTGAAATGGGCAGGGATTTGCTTGGGGACGACCTTCCTCCCGATGAAATAAATATTATTCAGGAGGGTAAAAATTACGGCTGGCCGACATGTTTTGGAAATAATATCCACGATACGGCTTTTGATAAAAATACTTATGTAAGGAACCCATGCATGGAGCCGTTTGAAATGCCGAGCCTGATCGATATTCCGGCACATTCGGCACCGTTAGGTTTGGGTTTTATTCCTGAAAGCAAGGCATGGCCTCAAAAATATTGGCATAATCTTTTCGTCGCGTATCACGGCTCATGGAACAGGACACAGCCAACGGGATACAAAGTTGTGCGCTATGAGCTTGACTCATCGGGGGATTATGAGGGCAATTCTCCGAAGACCCACGATTTTATTACGGGCTGGTTGCAGGGCGAAGATAAAGATAGTGCAATCGGGCGCCCTGCAGGGATTTTGGTTTTGGATAACGGCTTAATGTATATTTCCGACGACAAGGCGGGTGTTATCTATTTGGTAAAATACACCGGAGGACAGTAAATTCTGTCCGCTTGCGGATTTTTATCTTCGTGCTAATTTTATTCAAGAAGTTGAGGACTTTTAATGAGGCGGGTAATTCTTGAGTCTCCGTTCAAAGGCGAAAATTGGGAATCAACCGAGGAAAATGTAAGGTTCGCAAGATTGTGCGGGCATGATTGTTTTTTGAGAGGCGAGGCGTTTTTCGCGAGTCACCTTTTATATACCCAGGAACATGTGCTCGACGATAAGATTCCCGAAGAAAGAAAATTGGGAATTGAGGGCGGATTTGTTTGGAAAGAAGTTTCCGATGCGACCATTGTCTACGTTAACTGTGGAATATCAAAAGGAATGAATCTCGGCATTAAGGCGGCGCTCAAAATGGGACACCTTGTTGAATACCGCTGTCTGGTGGATTATCCGAAAATAATTTCGACTCCGGTCATTATTACGATTACCGGAGCATCGGGCGTCGGGAAATCGACGATAATCAAAAAATTCATTGAAAAAAATCCAAAAGCGGAGCTAATTACGAGCTACACGACTCGTGGACCGCGTGATCCGGATTTACCTGGAGAATATTTGTGTAATCATACTTTTGAGAAAATGAAAGAAATGGAAAGCGAATTCTTTAAGCTTTTCTCTGTCCACGGCAATTTTTACGGAACACTCCGGAAATCTGTTACTGAAGCTATGGTGTATTGCGACCCGCGCGTTCTTATTCTTGTCCCGGAAGCGGTGAAAGTAATAATGGAATATTATTCCAAATGGCCGATCCTTCTTGATTTGATCAAGTCATTTTATGTGCTCTCGCCCGGTAAGGATGAGATAAGGCGGCGGCTCGCCGGACGAGGAGAAATCGAGATCCAAAAACGGATCGATGATTGCCAAAAATGGGATGAAGAAGCTCTTACCTCGAATATCCCCTATATTTTCCTCAAAAACGAGGAACAAGGTATTGGTATTGACAAAGCGGTAGAGCAAATGATGGTGTTTTTATAAACCTCCCCGTACCCTCCTTCGTAAGGAGGGGATTTTTATGGTGTTGACTTCGCTTCATATCCGCGCTAGACTGTCTATCAAGTGTCTTTTTGATGCTTATGTTTTCGTAGGCGCAAGGCCAGGTCAAGTCTTCCTACAAAGCAGTATTATTAGGTTAGTTCAAAGCGATGGCAAAAAAGCTTTATGTAGGAAGTCT
>MFIK01000027.1 GCA_001778875.1 Candidatus Giovannonibacteria bacterium RIFCSPLOWO2_02_FULL_43_54
GGAAGGGCCGCGTAAGAGAGAGCTTTGTCTTTTTTTTTCTTCAAGAGCCATTAACGCAACCCCGATTGCGCCGGACCAAATGTTATTTTTTATTTTATCTTGAAAACCGCCGAGGTTTGCGGGTTCCGCGACGCGCGCCGGAAGTTTTAAATGATCTTTCGCGTATTCCGCGATGCCCGGCAAATTGGAGCCGCCACCTGTGATGACAATACCAGCGGGCAGGAGGCCCATCCTTCCTACTTTCTTTAAATGTTTTTCAATCAGCTCAAAAATATCACCGAGCCGCGCGTCGATTATTATTGACAGCTTCTTTTTTGAATAATGGCCGTAGACGAGTTCGTCTCGCGAGGATTTTTTCGGGACACCATGAAGCGTCTCACTTTCTACTGTGCCGTAATTTAATTTAAGTTTTTCCGCTTCTTCCAAGGTTATCTGAAAGCCAACGGCAATATCGTTTGTGATGTGGCTGGAGCCGATAGGCAGGACCTCCAGCGAGTAAGGGTGGTTTTCTTCAAAAAGCATGAGCGATGTAGTTGCGGCGCCAATGTCCAAAATCATGACTCCGAATTCTATTTCACGTTTGGTAAGAACCGAACTGGATAATGTAAAAGGCAAGGCTATGATATCTTCCACATCAATATCGGCTTCGTCCAGTGTTTTTAATAAGCTTTTAAAATTTTGGGAAAAAATGCTGATGAATAAGGTCTCCGCTTCCAGCTTGATTCCAGATAACCCTACAGGGTCGTGGGTCAGCGTTTCGTTGTCGATTTTGTACGAGATAGGAATTTGATGGAGGATTTCGCGGTTTTGCGCGCGGGAAAGATTTGTTTCGCTTGTAGCAACCGCGCGCTTTACGTCTTCTTTTGAAATCTGTCCGTCAGCGCGCGATATTGCGACAAGGCCCTTTGATTTCTGAAACGCGAGCCCGATTCCGCCTATGCCTACATAAGCGGCGCAGTCCGATATGCCGGTTGCATTTTCCAGATTTTCCATTGCCGTTTTTAAAGATTTCGCTGCGGCTTCGCTGTCTATGATAACCCCTTTACGTATTCCGTCCAACACGTTTGTTGCCGCGCCCAACACTTTAATGTTTCCGTCGCCGCCCATTTCTAAAGCGACGGCTTTTACGGAGTCGGTGCCCAAATCTATTCCGATGACGGCTCGCGATTTCATCCCGTTTAGAAATAAGACGCAGACTTCAGCTTCTGCGCGTTAACTTGATAATATTTAATCATTTTAAGTTTTTTGTTTTGCATTATATATTTTGGGCGTCTGCTATTTCTAACGGGACTCATCCTATTTATTTAATATTTTTTGCTCTAATTTTTCCATTTTTCTTGCGTCACTTTTTTTAACATGGTCATATCCTTTGAGGTGGAGCATGCCGTGCAAAAAAAGATAAGGAAGTTTTTTTTCTTTTATGTTCAAAAAAATTTCACTTGGCCCCACTTTACCTTTTTCTAGCGTAAAAGAAAGTACATTCGCAGTTTTGTTTTTGTTGCGATATTGTTTGTTCAGGCGTCTCATAAAGTGAGGCTGTGCAAAAACAACGCTAAGTTCGAATTTCCGCGAACTTTCCGGATGTTTAGGCGGAAATATTTTGTTGTAAAGTTCCTTAAATTCCGCGGTATTTATTCTCTTCTTTGTCAAATTTCTGAATTCAATCATTTTTTTCTAGTTCAGATTTGAGCGCTCTCGATATCCTGTCTCCGGACGCCTTTCCTTTTAAAGTCGGCATTATTACTTTCATGACCTTAGCGAAGTCTTTCACATCTGTAGTCCCGGCCTCCCTGATGCCGTCCTTGATTATCCGCAAAAGGTCTTCATCGGAAATCTCTGGGGGGAGGTAAGTTTTTAAGATGGAGAGCTCTTCCATTTCTTTTTCCGCAAGCTCGGCCCGTCCTCCTTTTTTGAATCCTTCCGCGGCATCTTTTCTTTTTTTTGCTTCGGAAGAAATGACATCAAGAACTTCTTGGTTCGAGAGGCCGATATCCCTTTTCCGAAGTTCGATTTCTTTGTTGGCGATCGATGACGAGACCATTCTCAAAGTGGAAACGCGAAGAGCCTCACCCTTTTTCAGAGCGCTTTTTAAGTCATCCGAAAGCTGTTTTTTTAATCCCTCCATGTTTAAAACTCTGCATCTTTAATTGTATTACTAAAACAAGAACATGTAAATTTTATTTTATCTTGCCGAGTTTCCGGAGCTTCTGCATCTCTTTTTGCCAGGCGATCCGCCTCAAGGCCTCTTTCTTTTTTTGGTATTCTGAAAGATTTGATTTATGATACCGCCCGCTTCTCGCGTGCGCCAAAAAACCGCTTAACTGAAGCATTTTATTGAAACGCCTGAGTAAACTGCCGGCTGACTCATTGTCTCTTTTTCGTACTTCTACCATGAATAGTTTATAGTTATTAGTTTATAGTTGATAGTTCAGACATTAACCGTGTTAGCCTTATTTTTAGCCCATCCGCCCAAAAGATGCAAGTGGATGTGGTCTACTATCTGCCCTCCTTCCTTTCCCACATTAAAGACAAGTTTGTAGCCGTTTAGCCCCAATTTCTCTGCCGCATCCCTTGCCATATGTATAAGGTGCCCCATCAAAACCTCGTCTTCGTGTAGAACTTCCTTTATTGAAGGAATATGTTTCTTGGAAACCACCAAATAATGCACGGGCGCGGAAGGATAAATGTCTTTAAAGACCACGACATCGTCCGATTCCATGAGAATTTCGGCAGGGGATTGTTTTGAGGTGATTTTGCAAAAAACGCAGTTATCCATTTGCTTTATATTAACATTAACAAAAAAACTCTCTAAACTTTATTTTTCAAGCGTTTATATATTTTATCCCTGCGGTCAGCGGCGAGTAGTTGTATAATATGGTCAGAGCGGAATTTAAAACCAACCCGATAATCGCGTATAATGCGAAAAGAAAATAAGCCCTGAAGCGGCGGACTCAGTGGCTTAGTATGAAGCTGTGCATCAAAAGCGTCGCTTTCAATAATCTTTAAAAGTTCCGCAAGCTTATTTTGGCATTCAACCGGCAGTTTACGGACATCTTTCAAAAAATCTTTATCGTAAACAATCTCACTTTTTTGATCGAACATGACTTAAAAAAGATTTATCATCCGTAAATCGATAAAGCCGGGCTTGGTTTTGCGAACGACCAAGTATTTTTTTTACAAAAGCATCTTTATATTCACCCTCAATATCTTTCAGCGGAGCAAATAGAAATTGTTTCATTTGCCGCAAGTCGTTTTTTAATTCCTTGACCTCGCCGCCAAGTTTTTTAACTAGAGTTAAGGTAGTCATATTACATATGTTAGCAGATAATAAATATTAATACAAGTTTAAGTTTACGTATTAAGTGGTATTAAACTTAACACCAAAAGCCCTATGCCTATGATTGTAAAAATAGGATGAAGTATTCTGTACATATCTATTTTTTCAACCCCGCCTTTATTTTCTCAATAAGCTTGTTTTGCATGACGACTTCTTGCGTTCCTTCGTCCATGTTGCGGATTATGACCGAGCCCTCCATCGCTTCTTTTTGGCCGATTATTAAAGCAAACCGGACGCCGATTTTCGCGGCGATGTTCAGCTGGGTTTTTAAATTGTCGCGTGACAGCGATTCCCCGACAGGGATCCTTTCCTCACGGAGTTCCTCCATCAGACTGAACCCCCTTTTTTTTGCGGTCGAACCGATTTGAATCAGAAATACTCTTGGTTGCGCGACCCTTCTTGGCTGCAGACCCAACCGTTTCATTTCGAAAATTATTCTTTCTAAGCCAAATGCACCGCCTACGGCCGGAAGAATTTTTTCACCGAGGATTGCCATCAGCTCATCGTATCTGCCGCCTCCGCCCAAGGCTATCGCAATAGGCGCTTTTTCATGATTATTTTCCTTTCCTTCGTTTGAAGCCTCTTTTGCCGGAGACTCGGAATTTTCTATGAATATTTCAAAAACCGTTCGGCCATAATAATCAAAACCTCGTACCAGATAATTATCCAACATGTAAGGGATTTCGGCTTCGTCCAAAAATTCGAGGACACCTTTAAAATGCGTTTTGCACTCGTCGCAAAGGTGGTCGATCATTTGGGGAGCCTTTGCTTTTAACTCGATGCACGATTCTTCTTTACAATCAAGCAATCTCAAAGGATTTTCTTTCAGTCTTCTTTTGCAGTCCTTGCAGAGATAATTGAATTTCTTTTTATAGTAATTGGCAAGCTCCTTTTTGTAATAAGGACGGCATTCTTTATCGCCAATGCTGTTTATGCGAATCAGAATATTTTCGAAACCAAGTTCATGCAAGATCAAATAGAATATTTTAATAATGATTGCGTCTGTTACCGGATCGGTTTCCCCCAGGGTTTCTAAGCCGAATTGCCTAAATTCGCGGAATCTGCCTTTTTGCGGATTTTCGTGCCTAAAAAAAGATCCATAATAAAAAAGTTTTACAGGGTGAGGCCATGAGTTCATGCCGCTCTCGCTATACGCCCGCATGATCTGCGCGGTCGCTTCGGGACGCAACGCCAGAAGGTCGCCGCCCTTGGTCCGGAATGTGTACATTTGCTTCTCAACGACTTCGCTCATTTCGCCCAAAGGCCGCGAAAAAAGCTCGGCATGTTCAAGATGAGGCGTTTGTATGGGCAAAAAACCGTAGAATTCAGCTATTTCTTTGGCCATATCGATTATGCGTTCAAGATAACGAATATCGCCTGAAAGCATATCATGCATGCCTTTTGGTGAGCGTATTATTTCCTTTTTGGTTTTTTTAGGCATATATATAAGATGCCACTAGTATACTCTTTTCATTTAACAAATCCAGCGCGGTTCACCGGCCATAGCCTTACAAATACCCTTCCTGTTATATTGCCCTTTGGCAGAGGTCCCCAAACCCTTGAATCAGAGCTTGCTTCACGGTTGTCTCCCATTACAAAATATTGGTCTGCCGCAAGCTCTACGGTTTCGTCGGGTCCGGTGCGAAATCCGTTAGGAATATATGGTTCGCCCAAGACGAATGCCTGATCGGAACTTTGTTGTTTGATAGTAATAATGCCGTTTCTGATTGTAACAGTTTCGCCCGGCAAGCCGATAATTCTTTTTATGAAATACTCGGACGGATTTAGCGGATAGCGGAAAATTATTACTTCCCCGCGTTTAGGCGGGTTCAGTGCGTATGAAATTTCATCGATTATCAAATATTCTCCGTCGTGAAAATTCGGCACCATTGAAGCACCCTCTACTATAAAAGGTTGGGCGATCCATGTCCGGATAGGTATTACTATCAGAAGCGATATTATGACAACTTTTATGAATTCCCAAACGCTATTTTGTTTTGGCTCATTTTCATCCATAATATTCATATATGATACGCTTAATTTTGGGCTTAGGCAATCCGGGGGGAGAGTACGCAAATACACGCCACAATACAGGGCGCGACGCGGCCATGTATTTCGCTGAAAAGCACGATTTTGGCGAATTTGAGGCGGACAAAAAGTCCAATTCTTTGCTCTCCAGGGGCAAGGTGGGGAAAAGCAAGATATTAGTTGGATTGCCTGAAACATTCATGAATAAATCTGGAGTCGCGGCGGCAAAGCTGTTTAAAGCTAAAAAAGAAAATACAGACCTTGTGGTTATGCACGACGACTTGGATATCCAGCTTGGGCGCTTTAAGATCTCTTACGGCAAAAATTCCGGCGGGCACAAAGGGGTTGAATCGGTCATGCGCGCGCTCAAAACCAAAAATTTCGTCCGCATCCGCATTGGCATTTCGCCGAAAAAGAAACCGAGCCACAAAGAGATGTTAAATTTCATCATCGGTAAATTCAAACCAGTCGAGCAGGAAATAATAAAAAAAGTTTTTAAAAAAATAGCCAAAGCCATCGAGTGTATGACAACTGACTCGCTTGAAAAAGCGATGAGTGAATTTAGCGGAAAATAAAAAACGCTCGGGTCAGTTTTGGTCCAAGCGTATGCGTTGTCTTTTTATTAAAAAATAAAAGTTACAACTATTCCGGCAATTATTATCGCAAATGCAACCAATATTTTTCGTTTGTTGGTTCGTCTAGTCGCCTCATTGATCTCTGGCGAATAACTGCTACTCAATAGTGTTGTAACTCCCAAGCAAAACACAAGAAGCCCAAAGTAATGCATAAATTCTCCAATCTTTCTAATTAAATTCCTAGCAATTTCTTGATTTTATGTCAATTTACATATAACAAAACATTCACGACCGTTACAAAAGTGTTATATTTCTTTGAATTACGAAACTCCATCTGTGGATAATTTTCAACGCACCGCAAAAACTCACAGATTTCTGTGATTTTGCAAAAATCAAGTTTTTTC
>MFIK01000028.1 GCA_001778875.1 Candidatus Giovannonibacteria bacterium RIFCSPLOWO2_02_FULL_43_54
ATTGTTTAACAAGATCAAAAACCGGTTTGCGGTCCGTGCTTACTTCGCAGATTATTTTTAAGTTATTGTTATTGCCGAATTCTTTAATGCATCCCCGCAGCACTTTAAGCTCGGCTCCTTCGGTATCTATCTTTATCAGATTTATTTTTCCCGAAAGATCCAAAGATGCGATCAGATTATCCGGTGAATTCACTGGCACTTTTCTGTGAAGCGGCACGGACTTATATTTTTTTTCTATATCTGATTTGTCATAAATATCGCTCCCGTCCCTGTATTTTTCAAACTCCAGCAAACTGCCGCCGCCTTCGTTTAAAGGATTAATATAGAAATCTGCCACCCCCTCGCTTTCCCCGGCGGCGACGCCAAGTATTTTTATATTTTTAATATTATTTACCGATATGTTGTTTGAAAGGCGCGCCAGATTTTTTGTCTCGGGTTCCAGCGAAACAACGATTCCTCCTTCGCCGACTATGCGGGAAACGAGCATGGAATAATAGCCCACATGAGTTCCGATATCCATGAACACATCATTTTTTCCAAGATTTTTCTTTATAAAATTGGAAACGGACGGCTCATACATTTTAAGATAAAAAAGTTGTCTTTGGATCTTTTGTGAAATATCGAGTTCCATGACAAAATTTTCAAACGAACGGCGGAGCAAAATTTCTTTATTATCCTTAAATGAATTTTTTGCGAAAGAAAACGAAAATTCATAAATAAAATTTGCTGCAACAGAAGGGAGGTGGACTGCGAGCCCCAGAGTTTTTGCGAGTCGGACCCGCAGGTAAAGCGGAAGCGTTTTGGAGGAAATCGTTCCGAAAGCGGAGCCCAAGCGCCGTATATATGATTTGCTTTTTTCGCGCATATTAACTTACTATATTGGGATTTATCGATATCTGCAACTCATTATGGAAAATTTTGAAAAAAAGCACGAAGAGGTATTTAGACGGTTAAATATGGAGAATGAAAAGTTGAGAGCAAAGCTGAAAAAATGTGAGTATACTGCAAAGAAAATAAGCATAGAAAACAAAAAATTTAAAAAACTTTCTGAACATATGGTGGCTAAAACATAGATTTATGATGAAACATTTTTTTGGATTTTTGATTTTTACGATCGGTTTAACGCTTTTTATAGGTAAGGCGACGCCACATATGGAGATTTCGTGGTAGCTGTTTGCAATAATTGTTCTGCTTATAGGCTTAGGCTTGGATTTGATGATTGGTTTTCATGAGAATAGAAAGATTATTTCTAAATCCACAGCAAGGTGAGGATTGACTCTGGCGCCTGTTTATGCTAAAAGTGTATAATAAATTTATGTGGAGCAATATACAGTATAATTTAGCTAAGTTGTTCAATTTCCCGATTAAGCCGGAAAGCGACCGCCGCGTTCAAAATTTGCTTGCCGAAATAAAGCGACAGGGTAATTTTTATTTTAAAATTGAATTGCATAAAGGCGGATGGACAGCCGAATGTGAAAATGTTAAGGGCATTATTACCGGCGGAACCAATCCTCAGCCAACTCAAAGCGAAGTAGACGAAAAAATAAAAGACGCCATATTTTCTGCTTTCGGCATTCCGCCTTATCTATGCAGAGATAATTTGGTTTATCCGGTATGGCGTCCCGCGAAAGAACTGGTTTATGCCGGAGGAAGATAAAATACAGAGGAAAGAGCTTTGGCGAAGTTTAAACAATGTTAGACAAGGTGATTGGGAAAAAGCCGGAAAAAGATTGGGGTTGGACGTTTTCAGATATTATGGCAAAGGCGATCACTACGTCATTAGAGATCCTGCGTATCCGGATCCGAGCGATTATCGAGGCTTGATCACGACAGTTGATAAAGCCTTAAATAAAATCAGTAATCAAAAGATTTTCAAACAAATACTCAACTGCGGCATCCCGGAAGACAATATCTGGAGAGCTTTGAAGATGCTTAAATAATTTTATTTAATTTATTTGATCAGCTCAACGATGATATTTTCCGCAGGAAATTCGCGGGAGATGCCGGTGGCTTCGTAGTAATATTGCCGGCCGGGGCTTTTGTTAACGAACATTTCCACGAACCGGTTGTAAAAAAACCAGCGCGAGCTTTTCTCAAAAGTAATACGGATGTTTGAAACGCGGTCAAAATGAAAATCAAAATAATAAGACCTCTCCTTTGATTTGGAAAATTCGGTATTTTTCACGAAAAAATCAAAAGTGACGATGGAGAACATTTTTTTATGCGTGGGGTCGGCAAAATTATTTTTGGAGGTAAAGTGAGGGACCCGGACAGTGAGTTTGCCTCCTTTTTTCAATATGCGATGAATGTCCTTTAAAACTGGGACGTATTCAACGTGCTCCAGAATATCATTGGCCAGTATCTCATCAAATTCCCCGTCTCCGAATGGAAGCGGTAATTCTTCTATATTCCGGACAACGTTCACGCCGGGAAGTTTGGCGGAGTCGAGATTTACCCAGCCCTGCTTAATATCATTCCCGCAGCCCAAATTTAATTTTTTTACGGGGTTCATTTTATTTCTGCTAAATATTGAAAACTTTTCCAGTTCTTACCCGCGCTCCCATCCGGCTTAACATCAATAACGCGGGCTCCGCATCCGTTTAATATTTTTTTGACTTCTTCTGCCGGTGTACCATACATTTCGACCACGGGTTGAAAATGATATTTTACGCGGTAATATTTGTCGGTCAGGAAAACGGGCAGCGCTTTTTTGATACGGCTCTTCAGCGTGAAGGGCGCCATATTCACATTGGATTCGCTCGGCAGCTGAAAGAGCATCAAGCCGCCCGGTTTTAGGAGACGCGCAAATTCTTTGATATAGTTTTTTGAATATTCCGGCGCCATATGCTGGAGCGTAATTTTGGAATATATAAATGAAAAACTGCGGTCAGGGAATAATCCGAGATTATCCTTTTGATTAAGAAAATATTTGCATTTGTCTCCGTACCGGTTGTATTGGTTCGCGAGCGCGATCATTGAGGGCGCAATATCAACTCCGCATACTTCACTGAAATTATCCGCCAGGGATTGTGTTAACCGCCCGACTCCGCACCCAAAATCCAGCGCCCGTCCGGCGGGGATTTCGAAACCCAAAGATTTTATGTAATTGATGCTTTCGGCAATTTCCTGTTTTCCGGTATTGAAAAATTCTTCCTTATTCCATTTCCCGCCGCGCTTATCTTTGAAAGTTAATATGAAAAAAAGTGGGTCTGATTTACCAAAAAAATCCCAGTATTTTTGAGTATCTTTTAGCCGCATTTAATAGTTATAGTACTATATAGATATGAAGATTGCAATTATCGTCAGAAAATTAAATCTTAAAGGGGGCGTGCAAAAACACGTGCTCTACGAAGCGCGCGAACTCAAAAAACTCGGGCATGATGTTACGCTCTACACTTTTCTTTTTTCCCGGGATGAGTGTTATACGGACCTTTTGGACGATTTGAAAGTAGTTTCTTTAAATACGGCGTTGCCGCCATATTCTAATTATTTTTCGTGGAAAAAAACCGAGAGCGAATTTGCGAAAAAATTGGCGCTTGCAATCAATACGGATACGGAAATTTTGAATCCGCATGACCACGGTTGTTATAAGGTCGCGTACTATTATAAAAAGCTCGTAAAAAATATTCCTTCGGTATGGACGATGCATGATATGCCGACAAGAGCGCATTCCGCCGAAATGTCGGCGGAGATGGATGGCATAAAATCCCCGCTTTATAAAATGGCGGTAAATTATTTTTTTGATCGATATGAGATAGAAAAATATATCAAGAAACAGGATGTCGTGGCGGTACTGGATACGCGCGATAAAGAAT
This sequence comes from Candidatus Giovannonibacteria bacterium RIFCSPLOWO2_02_FULL_43_54, assembly GCA_001778875.1. Lineage (GTDB taxonomy): Bacteria > Patescibacteriota > Minisyncoccia > UBA11713 > 2-01-FULL-45-33 > 2-01-FULL-45-33. Next base: position 3,816 of record MFIK01000028.1, read on the forward strand.
TCGTGAAAAAATATTTCGGCAAAGACGCCGAGATTGTCAGGAACGGCGTTGATGTGGAGCGCTTTCCGTTTTACGGAAGAACGGCTCCTACAAAAAAAATCAGGCTTTTCATGAACGGAATATTTTTCAGGCATAGGCGTTTTGAAGACGGAATACTCGCGGGGAAATTGCTTGCGGATGCGGGGTACGGCGTTGCCATTTCCATATCTGGAGATTATAATTCTGACAAGAAATATTATGCGGAACTTACCCGGCTCGCCGCCGGTTTGGGGCAGGGAGTAAAAGTGGAATTTTTGGGGAAAGTTTCCGAGGCGCGGTTGTCGGAGTTGTATAAAACAAGCGATATTTTTTTGTTCCCCAACCATATGCAGTCCTGGGGGCTCGCGGTTTTTGAAGCAATGGCATCGGGGCTTCCGGCCATCGTTTCAAAAAGCGCCGGCGCGTCAGAGGTGCTTACCGATGGAGAAAACGCGCTTCTCGCGGAGCCGAAAGATCCGGACGGTTTGGCAAAACAAATAAAAAAATTGGCCGATAACCCCGGTCTATATTCCAAATTAAGCGTTGATGGCCGCAGGTTCGCGGCGGAGAATATATCGTGGGAAAGCCTTGCGGAAAATTACGAAAAAATATTTGAACATGCGAAAAGAAAATAAAAAAATAATATTGGTCAGTTTGGGCAACATAAACGTGGTGAGAAACAACGCGCTGCTTCCAGGCTCAATTTTAGACCTGTTGGCGCAATCATCGCGCGAACGAGGCGCCCGGGTCGTTGTTTTATTTAAAACAAGGTCATTTCCAGCGCTCAAGGAAAAAATCGAAAAAGAATACGGGGATGTCTGTGTTGTGGAGAATTACGAGGGGCTTTTGCCAAAAAATATTTTACAGCGCATAGTCCATTTTTTTTATTCGTATCTGATATTTTCCGGCACCACAAAGCTTGTTTCGTCTTATAACGTAAGATCGGATAAGGCGCGCCCGCTTCTTTCATATTGGAACCAGCCGCTGAAACTGCTTATATATAAGCTATTCGGCGGGTCACGCTGGGTAAAAGAAACCATAGCGCCCCGGCTTTATTTTTCCGCGTTCACAAACCGGCCGTTCAAAGCTCTTTTTGAAAAATATAAACCCGACGTGGTTTTTTTGACGAACCCCTTCGCCTGGCCTTTTGATCTCGATATTCTGGCCGAAGCGAAACGCGCGGGCGCAAAAACCGTCGGCATGCCGGGGAATTGGGACCATTTGAGCAAATACTACATTCCGTTCAAGGCGGATAAATTATTGGTGTGGTCCATGCTCATAAAGGACGAAGCTATGTTCTATCAAAATTACAGTGACGATCAGGTAAAAATAGTCGGTTCCCCCGGTATAGATTTTTATTTGAAACCCGAAAATCTCAAAGAGCGCGGGCAATTTTTGCGAGAGTGCGGTTTTCCGCCCGGAAGCAAAGTTGTATCCTATTTTTCACAGGGGCCGTATACCCCGGACGGGGCGGATTACGTAGATATGATAATTAAATCGGTTGAGAATGGTCTTATTAATAAGAATACGCGCATTGTGGTGCGCCCTCATCCTCAAGGGCTGTGGGAGGCTGAAAAATACGCGCGCTTTGTGAATAACCCCATGATCCATATTGACCGTACGGACGGCTGGAGTACCGCGGAAAACGTAATATCTTACATGAATTTGCTCCGCCATTCGGATGTCGTTGTTACCACTTATTCCACGGTTGCCGTGGAAGCTAACTTTTTTGACCGGCCGACGATTATTGCCGGATTTGACGGTTACAAAAACCGGCCGATGTACCAATCCTTAAAACGGCACAAAATGCTGACGCATTTTCAGTATCTTATTCCGATCGGCGGGATAAAAGTGGCTGAGTCACAGGGCGAGTTTTTAAAGTTCTTGCAGAGTTATATGAAGGACCCCGCGCAGGATTCAGAAGGGCGTTCAAAACTACGGCAGAAAGTGTTCGGATTTTTGGACGGCAAAAACTGCGAACGCGTTGTCGGCGAAATTATGAATATGATCTGATAATATGGAAAAACTGAAAGTATTATTTGTTCTCCGTTCGCATGCCAATCCGCGCGCTTATGAAAGCATCGTTGCCGCTTTGCAAAAACGCGGGCACGAAGTAATTATTCCGAAAAAAGGCGGAAAATTCAGGCTGAAATTGCGCCGCGATATTTGGAGGCATCCTTTGCTCGCATCCAGACAGCTTTTGAGCTATCGGAGTTATTTTTTTATGAAGCAGTCTTCTTATTTTCGTGACAGGTGGGTAATATTTTTTCCTGAAGGACTCCGAAAATTAGTCGCTATTCCCGGAGCCAATTTTCTTATTAAAAGCAGGCTTGGCGGGTGGCTTCTTTCCGCGGTGGAAAGAATTGCTCCGCCCGACAAAGGAGCGCTTTCACAATTGAGGGAGATTGAACCGGATATCATAGTCTCCGCCGTAGCCAATATGCGCTATAAATCGTCCGAAACAGATTACATAAAGGCGGCGAAATCTCTGGGCATACC
>MFIK01000029.1 GCA_001778875.1 Candidatus Giovannonibacteria bacterium RIFCSPLOWO2_02_FULL_43_54
ACGAACGATGTCGCCGCGATAAAAACCGCGGAGGAGGCGCTTTCAAAGACTATCCAGAAGATAGGCGAAGCGATGTATAAGCAAGAAAAACCCAGTGAACCAAACCGGAAACCCGAAGGGGACGTGAAGGATACGGATTTTAAAGAAACTGATGGCAATAATAAATAAAGTTTATGCCGCTCGAATCATTCAATACTGAAGATACAATAAACGCATGCCTGGAACCGGAGTTTAATTTTGCTAAAATTGAGGCGTTAAAAACGCCGATAGAAAACATATTGGCAGAATTGAAAGACGAAATTAATGCGGGGAACTATAAAATGGTTCTGGGCGATGACGCTTCAGGAAGAATTCCTGCGGATATTTTCGGAAAAGTCCTGAAATCGATTTATAAAGAGAATAATTTTGAAGTCCCGCAAGTTAGATTCGTACTGGCGCATTATGATATTGATAAAAAATTTTTGGATAAAAAAATGAAGCGGTTTAAGAAAGAAGTTGATATTGGCAAATCAAGTAAAATTCTGATAATAACCGATACTATTGTGACTGGTGCGCATCTCCGGCCGGTTGTGGACAAACTTAAAGAAAATAATATCAATTTTGACATTGCCACCATAGGTGCGGCGGATATTGATAATATCGATATTTTAAGAAAAGAATGGAATTGCACTATAGTTGTTGGAATTGAGGGCACACCGGAGATATACTCTGATAGGTTTTTAAGTGGCGTTTATAAAGAACAAGGAGACGTAATCTCAAAAAGCTATAAAAAATTCAAAATAAATAACAAGGTTCAAAAAAAGGCACAACACAGCATCAATGATGCTAGGCAGGATGTTGATAAGCTGTCTCTGGAAGTATTTGAATGGTATAAACAGAAACAAAAAGATGCCGAAGGGGATAAAAATTGATAAGATAGAAAGATGAAGATAAGAGGCGCGGTATTATCTATATTGCTGGTTTTGTCGGCGACGTTGAGTTTTTGGGTCTGGGAGAAGATTTTGGAGAAACCGTTTTTATCTTTGGCAATCTTGGGCTATGCGGTAGTATTTGGATTCTTCCTTCTTCTCGTAAAAAACAAAGTCCTCTTTTGGGCCATTCCTCCTTTGACCCTATTGCTGAGCGTATTTTTTTTCACGCCGGAGATAAATTTCTTTTACGGTTTAATACTCGGCGTGGCAGTTATTCTTTATGCGGCCGAATTAAAAAGGGAAGAAGAACATTCGAATCTGAAAATTTTGCTGAAGCGCGTTTTGGGTAACAGTATAAAAACTTTTTTTACCGGCCTTGCCATATTTTTTGCTTTTATTTACTACGGCACGATTTACCGAAACCCCGACCCTGCGAAGCTCCTTTTGCCGGAGTCCGTTTTTGAAACGACGCTGAAGCTGGTGGAGCCTTTATTGAGAGACAGCATCCCGGGATTTAACGCTTCTGATAAAAAATTATCGCATACGCTTTATGAGCTCACATACGCGAGAATAAATGATTACGCGAAAGATTACACAGGATACATTCCGATGATCGCCGCGGCCAGCTTTTTTTTCGCGTTAAAAACCGTAAGCGTATTATTTTACTATTTATCGATCATTCTGATCTATTTCTTGATAAAATTATTGATAATAGGCGGATTAATAAAAAAAGAACTGGTTCCCGAAACAAGGGAAACTCTGGTATAAATTTATGTCGAAAGATTATTATGAAATTTTGGGTGTCGGGAAAAATGCCTCAAAGGAGGATATCAAACGCGCCTATAGGAAGTTAGCGCATCAGCATCATCCGGACAAAAAAGGCGGGGACGAGAAGAAATTTAAGGAAATAAATGAGGCTTATCAGATTTTGGGAGACGATACAAAAAGAAGCCAATATGACCAGTTTGGGCGCACTTTTTCGAGCCAGGGAGGTCACGGACAGCAAGGGTGGAGTGGAGATTTTTCCGATTTTGCGCAGGGATTCGAGGGAATGAGCTTCGGAGATATTTTCGAAGATCTTTTTGCGGGTTTTGGAGGAGGCGGGCAGAGGAAGAGAGCGCGCAGAGGTTCGGATATCGCTATCAATCTTGAAGTGCCTTTCGCTGAATCTGTTTTTGGTGGGAAGCGAAGCGTAATAATCGAAAAAAGGTCCGCGTGCATAGAGTGCGGCGGCTCTGGCGTCGAAAAAAGTTCATTAATGAAAAAATGTGGAACATGCCAAGGCACGGGTACGGTGCGCGAAACAAGGCGCTCGATATTCGGTTCTTTCAGCTCACTTGCGGAGTGTTCAATATGCAAAGGGAGAGGGGAAATCCCGGAAAAGGCATGCCACAACTGCAAAGGCGCGGGGATTTTAAGAAAACAGGAAACAATTCATATTGATATACCGGCTGGAATAAGAGATGGAGAAGCGATCAAACTTACTGGAATGGGCGAGGCAGTTCAAGGCGGAATATCAGGGGATCTTTATGTAAAAATCAAAGTTCATCCGCATCCGGTTTTTCGGCGCGAAGGACATGATCTTTTAATGGAGCTTCATTTACCGCTTTCCAAAATGCTTTTAGGAGGCGATGAAACAATTGAAACGCTGGACGGCAAGGTTGAGATAAAAATTCCGGAGCTTTCAAAAAGCGGAGATTTTTTGCGTCTCCGCGGAAAAGGCGTCCCCTCCGGCCGCGGCCACTCCCGCGGCGACCTCTTGGTCCGCCTCCTCCCCAAACTCACCAAAAAACTCTCTTCACAAGCTAAAAAATTACTCGCGGATTTGGAGAAAGAGGGGTTGTAGATAAGAGTATAGTTATAAGCAATTAATAGATAGATTGGCATATTTTTGGATAGATTTATATTGGACTTGTGTAGATTTATATAATATGCTAGTATAATTACATGGAAGAAAAATTATTCACAATTGGCCAAGCCGCTGAATATCTCGGTGTTTCCTTGAATACGCTGCGCCGTTGGGACGAAAACGGCAAATTAACCGCGATCAAAAAAGATGGCGGCACTCATCGATATTATCGTGAAAAAGATTTAGAAATCTTTGCCAGCGATTTAATGAAATTTGCCTCCGAATGGATAGAAGACGGCGTTGAATTTCCGGGCACTTTTTATTGTGCGACGAGCTCAATTTTCAATGCACGCTTAATAAAAATGGAGTATGCTCTGATGCAGAAGTCCGGGTTTGAAAAGCTATATTCTTTGATAATTTTAATTACCGGTGAGATCGGCGATAATTCATTTGCTCATAACTTAGGAAAGTGGCCGGATACGGCAGGAATTTTTTTTGGCTACGATCTGGAAAAACGCATCATTGTTCTTGCTGATCGAGGATTGGGTATTTTAGAAACATTACGCCAGGTTCGTCCACAGCTCCCTAGCCACGTAGCAGCGGTAAAAGCCGCTTTCACCGAATTTATTTCCGGGCGGGCTCCGGAGAAACGCGGAAACGGCCTTAAACTGGTTCGTGAGGTCGTTACGGACCAGCCAATTGATTTATTTTATACTAGCGGTGACGCTGAAGTGCGCATGAAAGGGCCGGACAAAGCATTTCGTGTTATGCGCGGTCAGCGTCTTGTGCGCGGATGTTTAGCAAAAATAGAGTTCTAATAAATTTAATAAATAAAAATATATGAAATTACAACTGGAAAAATTTGGCAAAACATTAATATCTCGGGAGTTGGGCAGTGAGGCTTTTAAGGCGTTTCAGCCGACTTTACGCGAGTTTTCTAAAGACGAAGTGCTGGAAATAGATTTTTCCGGTGTACTAACATTGTCGCCGTCATGGGCGGACGAGTTTTTAAGTCCGTTGCTTGAGCAATTGGGTGATAAGTTGGTGCTCTTATCAAGCGATAATCTTTCGGTGCACGCGACACTTAGAATTCTCGGTGAGGCCAATAAACGGCAGTTCGCAATCAAATGAATCAAACTTTCCCCAAGCTACCCAAAAAACTCTCTTCACAAGCCAAAAAATTACTTTCGGATTTAGAGAAAGAATGTCTATAGATAACTGTCTATTATGTCAAGCCAAAGCGAAAACAATAAGGTATTAATCGCGATGTCCGGGGGAGTGGATTCTTCGGTGGCCGCCGCGTTGCTGAAAGAGGAGAGGTATGAAGTGCACGGTGCATATATATTGTGCTGGGACGGATGCGAGAACAACGGCGACAAGCAAGATGCCGAGCGGGTTGCTGCGCGGTTGAATATGCCATTTTATACTTTTGATTTTAGAAAAGAATACCGCGAGGCGGTTTATGATTACATGGTGCGGGAATATGCCGCAAGTCACACGCCTAATCCTGATGTTATGTGCAACAAAGAAATTAAGTTTGGGATTTTTCTTCAAAGAGCTTTGGAAATGGGTTTCGATTTTATCGCGACGGGACATTATGTCCGCGCAGAGGGAGCCGAGGCTACTCATCTTGCTCGCGTCTTAACCCTCTCTATGGGGGCTCCGACGCCGACTTGCAATCCGAGTAGCCTCGTCTCTCTTTTCTCTGCGCGGGATATGTCCAAAGACCAAAGCTACTTTTTGTGGACGCTAAATCAAGACCAGCTTCGGCATTCGCTTTTTCCCGTCGGCAATTATTTAAAAAGCGAGGTAAGGGAGATCGCCAAAAAATTTGGTTTGCCGAATGCGGATAAAAAAGATTCGCAGGGTTTATGTTTTGTCGGCAAGGTTGATTTTGCCGAATTTATACGCGGGGCTTTGCCAAAAAATCCGGGACCTGTGATTGATATTTTTGGCAAAAAAATAGGCGAGCATGACGGCGCACATTTTTATACGCTTGGTCAGAGGCACGGTTTGAACATCGGCGGATCCCCCGAGCCATTATATATCGCCGAAAAGCGCACCGGAACAAATACGCTCGTCGTCGCAAGGGGAGATTTGGACCCGATTTTATATCGGAAAGAATTGGTTGCGGAAAATATAAATTGGCTTTCAGGCGCATCTCCGGAGCTTCCTTTTTCTTACCTCGCGCGCATTCGCTACCGCCAGCCTTTGCAAAGTTGTACGCTGTATGTCGTACGCCATACGCTAAGAGTTGTTTTTGACGTTCCTCAACGCGCAGTATCACCCGGCCAGTCGGTTGTTTTTTACGCCAAGACGGGCGAGATGCTTGGAGGTGGAGTAATAAAATGATATATTGACCAAATGACCTCGTGGGAACTTCGCAATAAATTTCTTAAATTTTTCGAGGACAAGGGGCATAAAATCGTGCCGTCTTCTTCGCTGATGCCCGACGATCCGTCGGTGCTTTTGACGACAGCCGGCATGCAGCAATTTAAGCCTTATTTTATGGGAAAGGCGGATCCGAGAAGAGATTTTGGAACAAGACGGGTTGCGTCCATCCAAAAATGCTTTCGCACGTCTGATATTGATGAAGTAGGGGATGAGACGCACATGACTTTTTTCCAAATGCTCGGACATTTTTCTTTCGGAGATTATTTTAAAAATGAAACGATAGAGTGGACTTATCGGCTTTTGACGGAAATATTTGAGATTTCCAAAGACAGGATTTCCGCCAGCGTATTCAATGGAGACGACAAGATACCTTTTGACAGTGAGTCGTACGAGGCGTGGTCCAGGTTTTTATCTCCGGAGAAAATTAGAAAGGGGCCGAGGGAGGACAATGTTTGGGGGCCTGCCGGGCCCGAAGGGCCTTGCGGGGCGGCGAACGAGGTTTATGTTGATGATCTCGAAGTGGCGACACTGGTTTTTATGGAATACCATACTGCGAAAGACGGAAGCTTGGTGACGCTTCCGTCAAAAGGAGTCGATGTCGGCTGGGGATTTGAAAGGATAGTCAAAATCGTACAAAACAAAGAAACTATTTTTGACATAGATATTTTGAAGCCGCATTTGGAGCTGTTGCCGCCGGAGCTTCCTGTTGCAAAAAAACGCGTTATGATAGACCATTTGCGCGGATGCGTTTTCTTGCTCTCCGATGGAATACGGCCGTCGAATAAAGAAGCAGGGTATGTATTGAGGCGTTTGTTGAGGCGGCTTTTTGTCTATGAATACAGGGCAGATATGGTCTGGCCAATTTTGGATGGAATTTTGCATGATATTTTGCATGAATATGGGGAGTTTTATCCGGCGCTTTTAAAAAATTCCGCATTGATACGCGCCGAGATCGAAACAGAGCGGGAGAAATTTTTGAAGACGCTTGAAATAGGAATATTATATCTGGAAAAAATGGGAGAGATCAGCGCAAAATCCGCTTTCGGGCTATATGAGACTTACGGGATTCCTTACGAAGTGATAAAAGAGCTTGGCGGGGAACACGCGGCAAAACTTGATCGTGCCGGGTTTGACGAAGAATTCAAAAAACACCAGGAAATTTCTCGCGCGGGAGCGGAAAAAAAATTCGGGGGGCACGGTTTGCTGTTGGATACCGGAGAACTAAAAGCGGCGGATGAAGAGGAGTTGAAAAGAGTAACGCGTTTGCATACGGCGACTCACCTGATGCAGGCGGCGCTCCGGAAAATTTTTGGGGACAGGGTTATGCAGGCCGGTTCGGATATCACCGCGGAGCGGACAAGGTTCGATTTCAGCTTTGAACGGAAACTGACCGATGAGGAAATAAAAAAAGTTGAGGGCCTTGTGAATTGGGCGGTTTCCAAAAAATTTGAAGTAAATATGAAAGAAATGCCGTATGAAGACGCAGTCAAGTTCGAAGCACTTTATTTTTTCAAGGAAAAATATCCGCCGGTGGTCAAAGTTTATTCCGTTGGCGATTTTAATGCCGACCCGCCCGAAATATTTTCGCGCGAATTTTGCGGCGGGCCGCACGTAAAAAATACCGTCGACATCGGCCATTTCAAAATCCTGAAACAGGAATCTGTCGGCGCCGGTCTTCGCCGCATCCGGGCAATGGTCGAGCCTTAGTTTAAAATATTAGCTTGCAAAAAGGCCGCACGCCTTGCCGGCGAGGCGGGTTTTTGTTATAGTCGCAGATAGATTGAACCGTCTTTATGACAAAGGCAAAAATTGATGAAATCTATCGGCAAATTCCCGAAAAAGAGAGGAAAGAACTTGAAGATCTTGCCAAGCTTACTCCGGTAAGAAAAACCGAGGCCTCGATAAAAAGACTCGTTGTGGCTTATTGGACAATGAAAAAACTGGCGGATGGCGAACATAAAAGCGAGAAATAGTCTCGCTTTTACTTTTGAAAAATTCTTATATTGAGCTATTAGTAATTTTATCTTAACATAAAATGAATGCTTTATGAATACTCATTGGCAATATTATTCTATGCGGTTTTTTCGGTCTTTGCCTTCATTGGTTTAGCCTTCACGAGTCGGTGGATAGCAAATTTCAAAACCGCCTACATTTCGTCAAAACCGCTCGGACTGCTGATTTTCGGTTATTTTATTTGGCTACTGTCTTCATCGAAGATGATTGACTTTCAAAACACTTTGCTTTTATGGATTTTTCTTGTTTTAAGCATCAGTGTTTCATTTTTGTTTTTATTCAAAAATTGGCCGAAATACAGGAAAGGCGTATGGCGGGACATTTTGTTGGTTGAGTTTACTTGGATAATTCTATACTTGGCCTATCTTTGGCTGCGAAGTTACAATGCCGAAATACATGGCACGGAGCGCTTTATGGACATGGCATTCTTTAACGCCTCCGCTCTCACGAATTATTTTCCTCCCATCGATCCATGGCGGGCGGGCAGTCCTATTAATTATTACTATTACGGCCATTATCTTTTTGCTCTCGTATCAAAACTGTCGGGTATTGCGACAAATTTTACCTACACTTTTACTCTCGGCATCATCTTCAGTTCCGCAGTAATGCTTTCATGGGCATTCGTTAAAAGATTTACAAATTCAAATTTCTTTGCCGTGCTTGCAGGATTTTTTGCGGCAGTTTCCGGTACAGTTGCTTTTAGTTTTTGTGTTCTTGGAGCAAAAGCACCGGAAATTTGCAGTTGGATGAAATCAACACGTCTCTATGAACCCTCCTACATAATCAACGAGATTCCGTCATATAGTTTTACCGTAGGGGATTTGCACGCGCATCTCATCGCGCTCCCTTTTTTTATGCTCGCGCTCATCCTTATTTATGATCTTTTTAAGGCGCCGGAGCTAAAATACGATTTGATGTTCGCGTTAACAATTATTCTTGCCTCGCTCGGCCTTATTAACCCGTGGGATTTTGTTTCTCTCGCCGTTGTCGTTTCCCTGGCTGTTTTTATTAGGATATTGCGGACAAAAAAATTTGATTATAAATATATTCTGAAAGCCGCGGCGATTGGAATTTTTGCAATAATACTTATGTTGCCTTTTCTTGCGCGTTTTGAAAGCGGGGCGTCCGGGATCGGTTTTGCCTCATCTTACGCGGCGCAAAATACCCTTATCGGCAAACAATACCCGACCCCGCTTCACGGGTGGCTTGGCATGTGGGCCGGATTTTTGGCTCTCGTAGCCATCAGTATCGCGGCTATGCGAAAAAAAACATTCAACTTGGAAAATTATCCGGTAGTTTTGGTTTTATCCGCCGTTTTATTGCTTGCGGGCGTCGAATTTTTTTTCATAAGAGATGTTTATTCTCTGGCCAATCCGCCGTATTTCCGCGCGAACACGGTTTTCAAATTCGGCTTTCACACCTGGATACTGCTTTCGTTCTCGGCGATGGTTTTTGCCGGACAAACTTGGGATGAATATAAAAAAAATCCGACAAAAATGAGAAGGGCAAGGCCTCTTATCCGGCTACTCATGGTTTCAGTCCTGGTCGTTGTTTTTTTTGGCGCATATTATCCCTACCAGGCCATCAATCAATTTTATTTATCAACACCTCCGCCATATTCTCTGGACGGTTCACTGTTTTTAAAAAGACTTTACCCGAATGACTACGAAACCGTACAATGGACGAAAAATAATATTTTAAAAAGGGAAGTAGTTGTGGAAGCCGCAGGCGATTCTTACTCCGACTATGGGAGACTCGGTGTGTTTACCGGTTCCATTAACCCTATCCAATGGCTCACGCACCAATGGACATGGCACTTCAATCCGCCTAAAAACGCGAAGCCCGGAACGGCGATCGAATCCGGCTGGGGAAAAGTGGCCGCCATTTCGGGAGAAGTGCGAATGATCTATGAATCTTCGGATATTAACCAAACAAAAACGCTTTTGAATAAATATGGCGCAAAATATATCTATATCGGCGCTTTGGAGCGCAAAGAGTACCCCGCCCTAAACGAGCAAAAATTTTATGAAATCGGTGAAGTCGTATTTTCCTCCGGTGATTCAAAATTATTTATGCTGAATTTTTTTTAATCCGGCTAATGTCAGATCATTGTCCAGTATTCTTGAATTAGTCCGAACCGCTTTCGCCGCCTGCGGCGGCGAGGAATTCCCCCCTTGAACCCCACTTCCGCCGCACCCTCGCGGGGAGTTCATTTTTTGCCCGCTTTGCGGGCGCGCCTTATTTTGACAAGTAAAGTGTAATCAGCGTAGCCAATATCACAAAGCCGCCACCAATAAACGCCGCTTGTATCGTGCGACTATTCCAGAATGGTTCGGGTTGGAGCTGAAGTTTTTCCTGTTCTTTAACCCAAGCTCTAGCCCTACTTTCTTTATCTCTATTTATCATCTCGCCGTTACTTCCCAATGCACCAGCTAGTTCCTGATAGCGCCTCAAAACTTTCTGCTCAATATTTCTCTCGCGTTTCTTTTCAAGAAATTGCTTTATGAAATTCATACCTTTTTTGCCTCATCGTTTTTTTCTTTCGCCTTTCTTAAAATCACATCAGTTAAAGTTTTGGTATATTCCTTTATTCGCTCGTGTTCTTGATTATCTACATTGCGCATTACATCATCGAGAAAATCGTATCGAATTTTTGTGAAATTTTCTATACAAACCTCCTTATTGTCGGTAGTTGCTATTTTGTACTGATGATTTTCAATGATTTCCTTTACACCTAAATCTTTCAGGTTATCTTCTCCAAGCCTTTCCCCAATCTTTTTTATGTCATGCCCTAATTTTCTCAACTCATCGTTGATTGCATTTTTATCAGAAAAATTTCCTGTCATCACGACCCTTGATTTGAGAATGAGCTCAAGGTTATAAGACAATAAAATATAAAATGATCTCAAAAAAGCCAAGTCTGTGGCGTTATTCATCGTGTTTGCTAAAGAATCTTCAACAAAAGTAAGCCCCGTAGAAGCTACGGAAGTAAGTTTATATGCGTATTTGTATTTTTCTTGGTTGTTCATTTTGAAACGCTACTTCACTTTTGATCTTATTACATCAACGAGTTTACCGGCCTCAACAACAAATTTCTTAAACTCGTTGAAGTTTTTATCCGTAATCCCGATTTGAAACTCGATACCACCTCTATGCTGATGACTTCGCATTGGATGATTTTTTACTTCTTTGTTCGTAAGAACCCAGTAGTAAATTTTATCTATCCAAACACCGATAAACACAAAACTATCCACAATGCCTAATTTAAGTTGTTGAAAATTCATCCAGTATGGCTCATCGGACTCAAAACTTAATGCTTTGGTTTCTAATCCGCCCCTAATTTTTGTATTGATTGCTCGCGATGCCTTTACTTCGATTTTGATTATTTTACTTCCGTTTTCAAGATAAAGATCGTAGTCACCAGAATACTTTTTATCAATCAGTTTTGATGGTTTCTTAAATCTTGAGTCCACATCTATCAAGTGCTGTTGTGCCCAAATTTCACCAAAAACACGTGGTGAAATGTTGTAAAGATTTAGATATGGGTTTGCATTAACATATGCATCTCTTAATGTCTCATATTCTTTGAAGGTGATGACTTTCTTATCAAGCAAATACATTAAACGATACTCGTACTCATTAAAGGGATAAATAGATTTTAGTCCGCTCAGATGAGCCAAAAGAATTTTCCGATCCTCTTGCGGCAATTCCTTGATCCACGCTTCAAGTTTTTTATCTAAATTCTTCTTATCCATAGATTAAGCTAAATCAAGAAGTGTTGGCGCACCCAACAATTCTTCATCTTTTACTAAAATTTGCCCATCTTTCAAAACTTTTAGCCGCCCCCATCCCGTTTCGCCTGTGCGCCTGTGGTGAAGTAAACGCGCAACCATAATTTTACAATAATTCGGGTTTATATCCATTGTGTAGCACTTTCTCTTACTCAATTCTGCTTGTAATAAAGTTGAACCGGAATGACCAAAGAAATCTATAACAAGATCACCAGTTTTGCTACTGGCCTCAATTATCCGCTTCGCGGATTTTAGAGGTTTCTGTGCAAAACACCCCTCAATATTCTCATGCATCAAATAAAAAACCTGTTGAATGTCGTGCCAAACATTACCCGCACGAATTGTTAGCGATTTACTTCTTTCAAAGTTTTCTGTCATTTTTCCGTTAATTTTTTTATAATATCCTTTTGTCTTTTTAGGTATATCCGTATATTCTGCCTGGACATCAAAAGCTGGCTCTCCCTTTATGTAGTAAAGTAATTCTTGCCGAATGGCCATCCAGTTTTTTTGTGTTCCATATCCTCTTTGATTTCTCATGGTGATGAAGCTACGAATTTTCACCGGCTTATTTCTCATCATAAGGATAAAATCAGGCAATGGCTGTAAGCCACTCCTCACATCTGCCCCAAGCCAAACATAAAATGAAGAATCGTTGTGGAGTATATCTAATGTATTATCAACCCACTTTTCACTCCAATTCATATATTGATCTAGCGGCAAATTTCCGAATTCGTCGTTGATGTTCACATTGTAAGGTGGGTCTTGCACCGCTAATATGGCCATTTCTTTTCTCATCAATTTTTCAACATCTTCTTTTTTGGAAACATCAAGACAACCAACGCGATGACCGCTAACTGGGTCTTCCCACATCATTCCGTATTCAAAATTTGGCAAGCTGTTAATTTTTGCCATTGTTGAAAAATTCTTTTGGGCTAATTTCGAGTGCATGGGCTAATTTTTGGATATTTTTTAAGGCCGGATTTCTTATTCCTCGCTCAATGCCGCTTATATAAGTTCGATGCAGTCCAGTAATTTTTGATAATTGACCTTGCGAAATTGCTCGCTTTTCTCTCAATTCTCGCAACCGCTTGCCAAATTTTGATAATTCTTGATTCTTCATACATAAGCACGATATCCACTTGAGGTCATTTTATCATTGTGAATAAGATAAGTATATAGTAGAATATAAGTCACTAGGGAGTATAATGATGTTGCGCGCGCACTGGGAGGGTGGGGCAAGCGCAACTCTACTTTTTAGCGGCGCGCCCGCGAAGCGGCAAGGCAACCTCCCCCAAAAATCGCGAAAGTCTTATCATGTCCGCCCGGCAGGAATCGAACCTGCGACCATCTCCTTAAAAGGGAGCTGCTCTACCGACTGAGCTACGGGCGGATAGATTGTTAAGGCGCGACGGTAACGAAATTTATTCTAACTCATTTTCATCTCTTAGGCAAGTTGTTGCTTATTCTTGTTGAGGTATAAGCTTTATGGTAGGACATCTTTGAAAAAATGCCTAAAGCGGAGCCAAAGAAGGT
>MFIK01000030.1 GCA_001778875.1 Candidatus Giovannonibacteria bacterium RIFCSPLOWO2_02_FULL_43_54
GGTCAGATTTGTCGCAATGTAATCGTTGAAGAAAAAACCGAAAAGAGCAAAGAGGAGTATAAGCATCGGGATGCCGATCGCGGCGGCTGACACGTTTCTTCTCCAAATCGAATAGCTCAAAATCACTAGCGCGAAAAATCCCATGATGATCCACGCGAGCTGGAAATTCACTATGGCCATTAAAATAAGAGAAAGTACGAACGCGACAGCCAACACCCACCTTAAAAAACCTTTTGAGAAATTAGAAACAAAAGGATAGAGCATGAGAATAAAAAATCCTGCGGCAAGCGACAAGCTGTTCCATGAACCGATTGTATTGAAAGTTTTGTCGGAAAAAAGAGCACCTGCCCAGGCAAGCCACCCAATCGCCGATAAAAGCGACCCGACAATCAGAATCATCATGCCTAAAAATATTCCGGAGAAGATTTTAAAGAGCGAAGAGGTGTTGTTAAACACCATTCCGATCATTAAAAAGTAAAGAGAAAAAACCAGAATTGATAAAAACGATGTCGGCTCTGAACCAAGCCCCCACAATGCTCCTCCGAATTTTGAAGTAAGGGCGGAAGCCAGCCAGACCAAGATGGAACCAAAAAGAAGCAGAAAAGACCAATGAAAAGGCATCTTTATTTTTCCGAAAGTGATCGCCTGCGCCAAATAGCATAAAAACGCCGCAAAAACCAAAACCGAGAGCATTAAGGCCTTGTTAAATTCGACCGGAGAAAGAGTATTGGGCCAAAACCATAGAGGCAACAGGAAAGCTGAAGCCGCAAGACACCATTCGGCCGCTTTAGTAAAGATATTTTTACCCTCGCTTGCTCCGGCTTGGCCGGAAAATTGTGATGTAAACATAGATTTAAACATATAGGTAATTATAGAAGGGTTATGCACTTTGGCAATGTGGATAATTATGTATATTATGTATATAATGAAATGAAAAATGGGCAAAAAATACCTCACTATCAAACAAACTGCAAGAATAATAGGGGTTACGGAGCTAACCCTCCGCAACTGGGACCGCGCCAAGAAATTTACGGCTATCCGCCATCCAATAAACAACTACAGGATGTATGAACTCGCCCAAATCGAGACATTCATGCAAAAACTAGGCTTCGGCAAACCCTCCAAAAAACTGGTTATTAAGGTGCTTGAGGATTAACAAAACCGCGCCAAAGCGCGGTTTTGTTGTTCTCTGCCTATAAGCCGAATTCTGTCCCGGCACCGCTTTTTGTCTCCAAAAAGTTGTGCCGGGGATAGTCATCTATCTGGACCTTCGATTGCTCTCGGGTTCTAGTCCCGACTTGCATCGCGGACTTTTAGCCCCCTATTACGAGGTTGCACCGGATAGGTGTTTTCAACCTTGCTATCTCACGATAGCATGACGTGCGCTCTTACCGCACGATTTCACCATTGCCTTCCTGCCCTTTAGGGGCAAGGCGGCTGTATATTTTCTGTTGCACTCTCCGTCCCTACCGAATTTCTTCGATAAAGCGTGGCCGTTAGCCACTATCTCTGCCAAAATTGGCGGTGTTCGGACTTTCCTCTCACGATGAGCCATTTAGGCGAATCGGAGCGACTATCCAGCAAAGAACTATTATATAGTAGCAAATCTTGCAAAAAAATCAAGTTCTCGCTAGTTTGTTGATAGTGAAATCTTTGACAAAAGGAGATAGAAAGTGAAAAGAAAAAATCTGTATCTGTTGCCGGAAAGCGCGGAACCTGAACATTACAAAATATCGCTCTCGCCCGATCTGGAAAAATTTACTTTTTTGGGATTTGAGATCGTTACAGTAGACATCTTAAAACCCACAAAGAAAATAACTTTTCATGCCGTCGATCTTGAAATAAAAAACTCGAGCTTGGTTTATGCCGACCAATCCGGCGGCGTTGGGTTTGGGCAAAAACAAATTTCTTATAATAAGAGATTTGAAACTGTAACCCTAGAATCAGCAAAAACATTAAAACCCGGCAAAGCTTTCCTCAATATTAATTTTGAAGGCGAGCTAAACGACCAGATGCATGGTTTTTACAGAACTTGGTATGAGCTTGAAAAAGGCAAGAAAACTTGGGGCGCCGCAACTCAATTTGAATCAACCGACGCAAGACGCTGTTTTCCATGCTGGGATGAACCAGCGAAGAAAGCGACATTCGAACTTGGCATCACTGTGCCGAAAGATTATACCGTAATTTTTAATATCGATCCTGAAAAAATTGAAAATCTTGATAACGGCTACAAACATGTATCATTTCCAAAAACTCCCAAAATGTCCACTTATCTTGTTGCGATTATCGTCGCGCATCTCAAATGCATTGATGGAAAAGATAAGAACGGCGTCGCACATCGAGTTTGGGCAATACCGGGCAAAGAAGAACATGGTAAGTTCGCACTCGCATGCTCGATTGCCTCGGTGGAATTTTATGAAAAGAAAACCGGCATTTCCTACAAATCAATTACTACGGATTCTCCAAAACTGGATATGATCGCCTGCCCCGATTTCGCGTCGGGCGCTATGGAAAATTTGGGCGCAATCACTTACCGCGAAACTGCGGCGCTAATCGACCCCAAAAACGACACCGCAGCCGCCAAAGAGCGTGTCGCGGAAGTCGTTATGCACGAGAACGCGCATATGTGGTTCGGTGACTTGGTTACGATGAAATGGTGGAATGGGCTTTGGCTAAACGAGGGATTTGCGACGTTCATGTCGCACTGCGCAATGCACGATAAATTTCCCGAATGGGATATATGGACAGGATTTGTAGCCGGAGATTTCCGCTCGGCGCTTCATTTGGACAGCTTGAAAAACAGCCACCCTATCGAAATTTATGTGAAAAGTCCATGCGAGATCCGAGAAATATTCGATGATATCACATACGCAAAAGGTTCGGTGGTCAATAGGATGGCCGAACAATATCTTGGAGAGGATTTTTGGAAAGGTTTGGCGATTTATCTAAAACGCTTCTCGTACAAGAATGCGGACACGGTGGATCTATGGCAAGCGCTGGAAAAAGCTTCAGGAAAACCCGTCCGCGACATCATGGCGCGCTACACCAAACAGTCGGGATATCCGGTTGTTAAGGTAAAAACTATTGCAAGCAACGGCATCGTAACAAAAATAGGCCTTTCACAGGAAAGATTCCTCGCTGATGGATCGCGTGATGAAGAAACGCAGTGGGTTGTTCCAATCAACGTGCTGACGCAAAAAGAAACAACAAATTTGGAGCCGTTATCCGAAAAAAACAAAGATTTTACCATTCTGGGCAAACCAGAATGGTTTAAGCTAAATTCCGGCCAAAGTGGATTTTACCGAGTTGCTTATTCTGATGAGCTTTGGAACGGGCTCGTTGAAGCGGTAAATCGCGGTGAACTTTCCAATGCCGACCGTATCGGTCTTTTAGACGATTCAATGGCGCTCGCAAAAGCAGGATACATGAAAACTTCGCAAGCACTCGACATGATCGCGGCACAGCAGTATGACAAGGAATTTGACGGAAACGTCTGGTCAGTCCTCATTTCAAATTTAAACACAATAAACCATATTCTGGATAACGACGAGAAGTGGAAAGAAGAGCTGGCTTCGTTCGCGAGAAAAATGCTTCGCCCGGCTTTCGAAAAATTAGGGTGGAGTAAATTGCCGGACGAAAAACACACTAACACGCTTCTCCGTAGTGCCGTAATAAGAAACCTCGGCGAATACGGGGACGCAAGTATGGTTTTGGAATCCCAAATATGCTTCGGCTCTTCCGGCGCGAACTTGGACGCCGACTTAAAAAGCGTTATCTATTCCTTAGTTGCTCAAAACGGCGGTCAAACGGAATTCGATGCTTTGCTGAAAATTTATGATGAAACGAACGACGCCCGGGAAAAAGAACGGATCCAATCTGCGATTAGCTGTTTCAAAAGTGAAGAGATGATAAAAAAAGTAATTGATTTTTCTTTGAGCGAACGCGTCAGAAAGCAGGATTGGTTCAGAATAATGGTTATGCTTGGCTATAATCCAAAAGCAAGGCTTATCGCCTGGAATTTTCTCAAGGAAAACTGGAATGATTTTCATAAAAAATATGAAGGCAATCTTTCTCTCCTCGTCAGCACACTGAAAGGAGTAACGAGCGGATTCACGGACGAAAAAAATCTTTCCGACATCAAAAAATTCTTCAAGGCACATCCGCTGAAAGAAGCGAAGCGCACGATGAAGCAGGTAGTTGAAACGATCGAAACAAACATCAAGTGGCGCAATCGCTCGCTTGAAAAAATAAAAAACTGGTTAGCAAACCGCTAACCGGTTTTATTTTTATTTTATGAACATCCGCCGATGCTGTTGCCACAGGATGAGCAAGCATAGCATGAGCCGGTGCGCCGCATTTGATTGCCGCAACGGCAAAACGGCGCGTCCTGCAAGGCAAAAACTTTCGAATCAAATGAAGCAACTTTCACAATGGGCGCCGGGATTTTGGGCTGTTCATCAAGTTTCGGTGCCTCGTTTTTAATTGTATCGCCATTTTCATCGCCGCTTCCTTCCGCGCCATGCGGATAAACCCCCATCGATGCTTGGTCTTCCGCGGATAAGAAATTTATCGCGAGATATTTTCCGATATAATCCAAAATCGATTTCGCGATAGGTATGTCCTGGTTCGTCGTAAATCCTGCAGGCTCAAATCTCCAGTGAACGAATTTCCTGATTATTGTTTCCACGGGAACTCCCGACTGCAAGGCTACCGACATCATTACGCCGATGGCTTCCATAAGTCCGGAAATAGTAGAGCCCTCTTTCGCCACTCTGATGAAAACTTCGCCCAATTTCCCGTCATCATACATTCCGCAATGGATGTATCCCTCATGGCCGGCGATAGAAAACTTGTGCCGCAATGATTTTACATCAGCCGGCATCTTTTTTCTTTGAGCTTCGCCCGGAGCTTCTTTCATTTCTGCGTTCTCTTTGAATACATCTTTTGTTTTTGAAGTATTTAACGGCTGTGCTCCTTTTGAATTGTCGCGGTAAATGGCGATCGCTTTCAATCCAAGTTTCCACGCCTCAAGATAAGTATTCATTATATCTTCGATAGTAGCAGATTCCGGCAAATTGACAGTCTTGGAAATGGCACCTGAAATAAACTGCTGTGCCGCGCCCATCATTCGTATGTGCCCCAGATAATGTATTGAGCGCGTACCCTTTGCCGCGTTGGTCGCGCAATCAAAAACGGCAAGATGCTCGTCTTTCAGATAAGGAGCGCCCTCTATAGTGTCATTTGCCAACAAATAATCCATGATCGCCTTAATTTCGGTTTCCGCGTATCCTAATTTGCGAAGCGCTGGTTCCACGGCAGTGTTCGATATCTTTAAAAATCCGCCTCCGACCATTTTTTTGTAAGCAACAAGGGAAAACGCCGGCTCAATGCCCGTCGTCGTACAATC
>MFIK01000031.1 GCA_001778875.1 Candidatus Giovannonibacteria bacterium RIFCSPLOWO2_02_FULL_43_54
GGGACACCGCCATCGGAATAGCGTGAGCCGGAACAAAGAGTCCAATTAGAGATATCGAGATGCTTGCCGGTTTCTTTAAAGTATTTGGCTTCGTATAGTCCGCGCTCATTGAAAGTAATCCCGGAAACTCCCATCTCTTTAAGTTGGTCAGCCGACAAATTTTTGAAATTTTCATCGGCCTCAATGGTTTCTTTTACCCAAACCGCATGTAAGCCAACGCGGTCAGAATGCGTAATAACTTCGTCCAGACTTTTATTCGTCCATTTCCAGCACTTAAAAAGTTTGGAACAAATGCCGTAAACCCTCTGCGGCGAAAGCCCTTCGGCTTCAATGATCAATCGATCAATGCCGGATCGTTTTTCGGGGATTACCAGATCCGAAAAATCCACATTAATACCCATGCTGTCGTAAAAAGCTTCCCAGTCGGCTACGAGGTCGGCGTAAGGGTTGTCTCCGAAAATTTTCACGATCTCTCTGGCTTTGCCGGATTTGGAATTTGCGACCAAATCAGCCATTTGGGGAGAAAATCCAAATTTTCCCAGAGTCACCAACATTTCGTGCCATTGGCCCTCGGAAAAGTCCCCAGGCTTATATTTTTGGCTCACAATTTTCATCGCACACCACCTTTCTTTTTTTCAATTATCCCGATAAAAGTCGGGGGCTTTTGAGGCCTGTTCCTCAACCACTCTGTTTTTATTTGTACTCCTATTTATCCTTGCTGTCAATAGCGCCTGATTTGTTAGTGTATTCCCTGTTTTTGAGCACATGATAAAGAGTTGGCAAAACAGAGACGATTATTATCGCCAAAATTATCGGGATTAAATATTTGTCTATGTTGGGTACAACGCTTCCCAAAAAATATCCGAGCCAGGTTAAGCCTAGTGACCAGAGCGCTCCGCCCAAAATGTTATAAAAAAAGAATTGCCGGTATTCCATTTTTCCCACTCCGGCGAGAATCGGTGCGAAAGTACGGACTATCGGCAAAAATCTCGCCATGACGACCGTTTTCGGCCCGTGTTTTGCGTAAAAATTGTTTGCTTTCACAAGATGGTCTTTATGAAATAAAAGCGAGTCTTCTTTGGTAAAAAGTGCCGGACCAACTTTCGCTCCGAACGCGTAGCCAAAATTGTCTCCCAAAATTGCCGCGATAAAAATAAGCGGAGCTAGGATCCATATATTTAAATATCCTTGCGAAGCGAGAAATCCCGCCGTAAATAGCAACGAATCTCCCGGCAAGAAAAACCCGATGAACAAGCCAGACTCCGCGAAAACAATAAAAAAAAGTCCCAGATACCCCGCGGTTTTGATAAAACTTTCAAGATCTATTCCGAAAAACATATTAAAATATCTGGTATATTAGCTCATAAATTATACCGAGAGAAAAAACCGCTATCAAAAAGTATTGCTGGATCTTCCCGAAACTAAGAAGACGGTTTTTTGCGAGTCCAATATTCCTCATTCTTCTTAGAATATAAACTACCATAATTCCGTCGAAAGCCACAAATGTCCCGCCCATGATCGAGATCAGCTTTAGAAAATCTTTCGCCCCGGCTAAAAAAAGAACTATTGGTATCGAAAGCGATGCGACCCATGCAATCGCAGGCAACAACCGCAAATCAAGCTTATACATCGCGTTCAAGTTGTATCCCAGCGCCAGATAGGATCTAAAAATGGACAAAAGCCCGAGTAAAGCTCCTATTTTTACGATATTTTGGCCCAAAATGCCGGAGAGCCCCGACATCGCGTTTTTTGTAACTTGGCCGTCGCTTGCCATTATCACTCCCAACGAAAACATCAGATAAAGAACAAACGATACCGCTGTTCCATAGATGATCGCGAGTTTCAACAGCCTGCCGGAGTCGGCAGCATCTTTTTTCCTGAAAATATCCCGCGCGTCGGCGATCGCCGCGAGCCCCGCCAAGGCGAAAACAAATACGCCGAAAGAAAAAAAACGGTCCGTTCCGAATAAATTAATATTTTGAAAACTGCCGCCGTTATACGAAAGGAATGAAATAAAAATAATTATCGCGATCAAAGGCATCGTTAAAATAAAATCGATAAAGCCGATCCCCTCGATATTTTCAAAAAGCAGCAGAAGCGACGCTACGCCGAAAAAAGCGAGAGACCAAATAAAAGGGTTTCCGCCGAAAAGTATGTTCAAAAAAATTCCTCCCAGACCGCCGAAGATCAAAAGGACTGTGTTGAAACCCAGTATTTGGGAAAGCGTAGCAAAAACCCCGAAAAACTTACCCAAATATTTTTTGGCATAGCCCGGCAGGCGGTGCAGCCCATCTGAATTTAAAACGATCTCGCCGTAAGCCAAATGGACTCCCAAGATGCCCAAAAAGGCTAAAAACGCAGTAATCAGGCCCCAGACGATACCCGAAACACTGACCGCGTAAGGCAGGACAAAAATGCCGGATCCGATGATCATGCCGAAAATCAAACCGACGGCCTCCAAAAATTGAACATTTAAAAACATATCAATCCTGCGGGTTGCGGTGAATATGATCTTCAAGGGCGCGGAGTACCCAAAGAACGAAAAGCACGAGAAGCGTTGAGTATACCGCGACAATATAAAAACCGAAGCCGACGGCCATTCCTATCGCGGCCGTTGCCCAAAGACCTGCGGCGGTCGTTAAACCTTCCATCCTGTCGTTTTTAAAAATAATAAGTCCTCCGCCTATAAAACCTATCCCGACAACGACTTGAGAAGCTATGCGCGACGGGTCGAATGAAGAGCGTCCGATATCGCCCGCCGGACTCGCGACTGACAATATTGTAAATAATGCCGCGCCCAAAGCAACCAACATATAAGTGCGCAACCCCGCTGGCTTTCCGCGGTATTCCCTTTCAAAACCGACCAGCATTCCTAAAACAGCCGCCAGAGTGATCTGATAGATCATTTGCATCGTATCAATTGATAAAAATTCCATTTTAAACTTGGTCTATTTTTAATTTTTGGATAAGCTTGAAAACTTTATCTACAAGATTTTTCGGATCGGGATCATAGACGATATTGCCCGGACCCCTGTTCGATCTCGCGATAATGTCTTTGATCGATTCTGTGGAACCACCCGAACCCTCGAGCACACCTATCGGCTTCCCATCCTCCAAAGCAATAGTAAATTCATTTAGTGTCCCCCATCTCCCGCAGCCGACAATAACAGCATCAGCGGATTTTGTAAGCAATAAATTGCGCCCCGAATATCCGAAGCCGGTATAGATGATGATATCCATGTAATCCACGGGGAGGTTATAGTGCTCGATGTGTTCTTTTTCGGTGCCTGCCGGAGAAAGACCTATAGTGAATCCGCCAGCCTCCTTCGCGCCTATTGCCGCCCACATTGGAAAGCCAGTCGTAGCGCCGTTTACCAAAACGGCCCCGCGCTTCACTATTTCCTCGCCAAGAATTTTAGCCTTATCAAGCGCGTCCGGCGCGCAATGCCCCGTCTCGGCCGCCCCCGACACGCAGATTTTATACTTCAAATGTATGTGTTTTCCGTCCATTTCGTCATTATAGCGCTATATTCAAAATTTTCATCCTCAACTTATGCCCATTGCAATGCTTTAGCATACCCAAATAAGATTGCAGATTTTTGTTGCTGATTTTCGCAAAAATTCTATTTTTAGTTTTGGTTCTCAAAACTCTGCAATTTGGCCTTGATACATGGCCAAGAAAATCTATACCTGACCTCCACTTTCTTATTATTATCTTATTGGGATGCAGTTGTAATGCCAGCCTGCTTTCAAGAAAATCTCTAATTTCTTTAATATAATTACTTAATATTTCTCTATTCTGTTCCAAAATAATAAAATCGTCGCAATAGCGCACGTAATACTTTATTTTTAGCCGGTGTTTAATAAACTGATCAAGCTCATTTAAATAGATATTTGCAAATAACTGGCTGGTCACATTTCCCAAGGGTAGGCCTTTGTTTTCTCTCTTTTTGAAACTTCTTATGATTTTCTCAATCAGCCAAATTGTTTTCTCGTCGGAAATATTATTTTTTATGATTCTAAGAAGAATATTTTGGTCGGTGGAATCGAAAAATTTACGCACATCGCACTTTAGCGCAAAAATATTTTTATGATTATTTTTACTTAATTTTCGGCAATATTTTTCTAAATTATCGACAGCCCTATGAGTCCCTTTATCTAGCCTGCAGGAATAAGAATCGTGGATAAAACTCTTATCAAATATTGGATAAAGAATCCTAAAAACGGCGTGGTGCAAAATTCTATCGCGAATCTGTGCCTTATGGATATGCCTTAACTTTGGATCTTTTACATAGAATGCCGTATAATCAGCGCATTGATAAGTTTTGGCTTTTAGATCTTTTTGAAGCTGAAACAGGCGGCCTTCTAAGCCAAATTCAAATTCCTGCACTTCAACCTTTCTTGTCTTCCCGCGCCGAAACTCGCGCCATGCCAAAAATAAATTATCTAATCTAATTATTTGATCAAAAATATCACTATGAATTCTCCTTTCCCTATAATGCCCCCCCCCGATTGGTTTTAATGCGCCGTTGGCTCATAAAATTTGCAAATTTTATAAAAAAATATATTTGCTATCCAAGAAAATCCCGAAGCGGGACCGTTTTGGTATTTTTTTGAAAATTGAAAGTGTCTCGATTGAAACCATGGCTTTAATACTTGAAGCGGCTTTTGAAATAAAACCGAATAAAATTAACCTGTTAAATAAAGCCCGAATCAATATTGAAATTTTAAAGCGGTTTTTTACAATTTCCAGTGAATTGAAAATCGTTTCGGATAAGGCTTATTTTAGTGTGGAAATCGATCTACAGGAAATCTCTAAGATGATCAATGGCTGGATAAAATATCTTAAATTAGGAAACACCGCTTAAGCGGCGTTTCCTAATCGAAACTTCTGGCGGGAACGCAAACTGCCGTTAGCGTCCGAGGGATTCGCCCTGTTCACGTTCATCTCGGAGTAGTTGCTGTTCCAGTTGACGTTCGGGACATTGCCATCGGAATAGCGTGAGCCGCTTATTGCCTGATCTCATCAATTGCACCGATAATTTTTTGCAAAATTATCTGAGTTAGCCAGCCCTTTGCTGGAAATTTTTTTGGAAGCATTCCGAATTAAAATCGGAATCTTCTCCAAGAGCAGGCAAGCAGTTTCTTAAAATATCTGGCAAACCGTTACTCACGATCTTAATCGGAGCCGATTGTATTAGCCATAAGTATAATACCAAAATTTACAGCATACAAAAAGGGGTTCGACTTCGTCGAACCCCCCAAGGCCTGCCTGCCGGCAGGCAGGTTAAAAGAAAAAAGAAACAAGGGTTAAAAAACTGTCTGGCGGGAACGCAAACCGCCGTAAGCGCCCGAGGGATCCGCCCCGTCCACGCCCATCTCGGAGTAGTGGCTGTCCCAGCGGACGCACGGGACACCGCCATCGGAATAGCGTGAGCCGGAACAAAGAGTCCAATTAGAGATATCGAGATGCTTGCCGGTTTCTTTAAAGTATTTGGCTTC
>MFIK01000032.1 GCA_001778875.1 Candidatus Giovannonibacteria bacterium RIFCSPLOWO2_02_FULL_43_54
TTCTTGGCGGCATATTTTGATAGTTTTTAGTTATTAGTAATTAGTTGATAAATAAATTTCGGCTTGTTCTCCTTGTGGGAGCGGGTTTAACATATTTTTATATATTTTGCCCAGGGAGGGATTCGAACCCTCAACCCTTGCGGGATACGCTTCTGAGGCGTACGCGTATTCCAGTTCCGCCACCCGGGCATAATTAAATTTTCCTGTAAAGTTTTTCAATTGTTAATAATTCTCTATATTTTTCCGGATGCGCGAGCCAATCCAATTTTTCGGGATGTTTTTTTAGATCAATTATCGGATGACTCTTATCATTTCTGATGCCGAGTTCATCTAATGCCGGGGAATTTTTTAATTTCAATTTTTTTAATTCCGGCACAATTTTATAATTTTTGTTCTGCTCAAATTCTATCGTTTGCCCGCCGTCAAGCACATAATAGCATCCGCCGTGAAGTTTTTTGTAAGTCTCATAGTCGTAATCAGCGAACCCCATCCAGTTCGCGAGTTTTAAAGTTTCTTTTCCAACATTTATCGCCAAATGTCCGAAATTTCCCGGAATTACCACTTTTTCATTCTTTTCCGCCTCCACTATATATGCTTCTTTAATTTCGGCAGGGTCATTTTGAGGACTCTGAATCAGGAAATAAGCATGTCCTTCTAATATTTCATAAACTTCCGGCAAACCATTTTTATGGTAGTGACCGAAAGTTTTATTGAATTCTCCGCCGATATTGCCGGCGGGCTCGCCTGCCGGTCGGGCAGGAATTTCCGTAATATCATATCTTGCCTTGCCCTCAACGATTTCAATATTTCTGAAAACCGTATAAAGAATCTCGCTCTCCCTTCCTTCTATGGCATTTTCATCAAATAAAACACCGCGCATATCTCCCAAAAGTCTCCTAGATATATCCTTAATTAAATATTTTCCAGACATAATGTTTTTCCAAATACCATTCGTGTACGGTTGAAAACCGTTCCGAGCCGGTGTTGATATTTTTGGTTTCGACCCCTTTAAGATTTACGGGTAATACATAGATATAAGATGGAGTAAAAAGGAAGACGGCAGGAAGATCTTTTGTTATTTCTTTTTGAATGTCCGCATAGTTTTTTGCGCGCAGATCAGGATCTAGCGTGGATCTTACAGAATCCAGCATTTGGTCCACTTTCGAATTCGCGTATAGAGCGATGTTGTATCCGGGGTAGGCGCGCTGGCTTGAATGCCAAAAAGCGAATGGATCCGGCGTTTGTCCGACAACCTCCTCTCCATAAAGGAACGCCTCGTACCTTCTCGGCCCGATCACCAAAGGTTCAAGGTCCTGCAAATTGAAAGTTTTGATCGTAACCTCTATTCCGGCCTTGCCCCACATTTCTTTGAGCATTTGGGCCGCGTCCACGAGTTCAGGCGTTTGCGCCGTAGTTAAAGTGAACGTTATCGGATTTTTTTGTTTTGCCGCAATACTTTGCGCCAGATCAGGATTGAAAGTATTGATCTTTTGTGGAATATCCGCGCCAATAAAAACGCTTTCCGGCAATGGGCCGCTTATCGTTTTGCCAAACCCGACTAAAATATTTTGGACAAGGAGATTTTTATCGATTGCGGCATCTATTGCCCGCCTGACATCAATTGAAGCAAATTCTTTTTTTAAGCTCTGATTGAGGAAAATAGCGATAATTCTTTGAAGGCCAATCGATTTTACGCTGACATCGAGTCCTGCTGCCGGTTTTTTCAGACTCTCGACAAGTTTCGGAGAAAGCCCTCCCGCAGAATCTATATTTTTATTTTTTAAAGCCGCCATGATCGCTTCCTCCGTTTGATAGAAATTAAGCTCAAGAGTTTTTATGTGCGGGACGCCAAGCGCGAAATATTTGTTTGAACCAAGTTTTATCGAAGTTATTGAACCGACCGAATTACGGCTGACCGATTTGGTCTCGTATGGGCCCGCGCCCACCGGCGCGGTATTTAATGCCACCAGCGGATATTGGGAAATGGGGATAGGCTCCCAAAGATGTTTTGGCATGATCCCCAGAGTAAGATTTTCCACAAAAGGAGCGTAGGGTTTTTTCAGAATAAATTTAACCGTCCTTTCATCGATTTTTTCAACATCCACTCCTTCCCAGTTCGCCCTGCGCGGTGAGGAAAGTTGTGGATTTTTTGCAAGACGCACGGTAAATACCACATCGTCGGCAGTAATGCCTTCTCCGTCTTGCCAATATATTTTATTTTTTAATGTTACGGTGTATTCCAGCCCGTCGTTTGAAATTTCATATTTTTCGGCAAGAGCGGGCGCAGCAACTCCCTCGGTATCGTATCTTAAAAGTCCGGTATAGATGAGCGATACAAGATCGCGGTCCGCGTCGGTTTGCGCGAGCACGGGATTGATAAGCCGGGGAGCCCCAAGAATACCTTCGCGCAAAGCACCGCCGTATGCCGGAGTTTCGATTGAATACTGTTTATTTACTTCTGAAACTATTCCTAAAAGAGAAACAAGCGCAATTATGAATAGCACTACAAATACAAAGATTTCGCCGCGCATAATTTTTTAACATTAATAATTTAGAAGATAAGGTTCGCCATGGCGGAGAGCACGAATACGGCTGCCAAAAAAATTGTTGCCCAAAATAGTATTTTTTCAAGCCCGCGTTTTGACCGATACACCTGGCCCGATCCGCCGAAAGCAGAGCCTAAACCAACGCCTTTTTGCTGGAGAAGGATGACGGCTATCAACAGTACCGAGGCGGTAATTTGTACCCAGAGGAGCATGTTACTCATGTTTTCATAAGTCTAGCATGGCGCTCGCCTCAAGTCAACAGCGATTTTTTGTGGAGATTTCGGTAATGCTTGATTGCAAATCTATGCGCTTCGGAATCCAGATGCAATATTAAATTTTTAAGCGGAGGAGGAAGCCTGTCAAGCGCGATGGGTTTCTTTTGCCCGCCGACAAAAACATGGTCGCCGGCATGTTTTTTATTTTTGGTGAGCGCAATTATTGCAGTATGCCGTAAGCCGTATGCCGCATGCTCAGAATTTATTGCATATAGCGTATGGCTTATGGCACTTAGCTGCGGTTTACCGCCGTCAATAATAATGACTTCCGGAAATTGCCATTCCGGATGGTTGAATCTTCGCGATAAAACTTCATGGACCATCGCAGGATCATTTGAGCCTTCAACACCCCTTATTTTGAATATCCTGTAATCATTTTTTTTTGACGAACCATTTTCCCAGACTGCCATTCCGCCGTACGCAAATTTCCCTCGGATATTCGCAATATCATAGGCTTCTATTCTGTCGATATTTTCTATGCCCAATATAGCTTTGAGGGCATTCAGAGCTTTTTGGTTTTCTGAAGGTATGTCTCGTTTAATTACTGCGCGATGTTCAAATATCCTTTCCAGCGCTCTTATCTGGTCGCGTGTGTGCCCCGCTTCCTCATATTTTTTGGCCGCTGACAATCTCTGCATGTCTTTTTTTAATTGTTTCGTTAAGGCTCTGTTTTTCCCGGAAAGGATTTTTTTTATCGCGGAGATGTTTTGGTTATAACCCCTAACCTCCTCGCCCCCTTCCCCCTTCGCAAGGGGGAAGGGGGAAGAATTTATTTTCTCCCTCTTGCGAAGGGGGAGTCCAGCCGAAGGCTGGGTAGGGGTTAAGCAACATATTCCCAAACATTTTCCGAGCTTCGCGTTAAGGCACGGTTGCCTGTGCGATTGCTTGCATGCGCAGTAAGGGAAAGCCCGTCGGAGCGTTTTTAAAACCGATCTCAAAGCTCCGCCTTCGGTGAAAGGGCCGATATAATCAGTTTTTAGTTTATAGTTTTTAGTTTGTAGTGGCTGGTGTGTTATGAATATCTTCGGATATTTTTCTTTCGTGAACCCAACATAAAAATACTGCTTATCATCCCGCATCAACACGTTGTATTTGGGGCGGTATT
This sequence comes from Candidatus Giovannonibacteria bacterium RIFCSPLOWO2_02_FULL_43_54, assembly GCA_001778875.1. Lineage (GTDB taxonomy): Bacteria > Patescibacteriota > Minisyncoccia > UBA11713 > 2-01-FULL-45-33 > 2-01-FULL-45-33. The sequence goes on from MFIK01000032.1 coordinate 3,927, forward strand.
TTTTGATGAGCTCGGCTTCTTTTATCAGCGCCTCGATTTCAGAACTAACGATTTCCCAGTTTACAGACTCTGCCTCCGACGCCAGAGCGGCGGTTTTTGGCGCAACGTTTTTTGCGAAATATGAAGAAAGCCTGGCCAGTAGATTCGCCGCTTTTCCTATATACAAGATATTTCCGTGTACGTCTTTAAAAAAATATACTCCGGCATTTTGCGGAATTTGTCTAGGTTGTGTTTTTATGGCCATAGCGCTATTTTAGACCTAGATTGGATTTAGGCAACCTATGATGGAAAAAATGTTCCAAACGGCTCTTGATTTTAAAAATCTGCTCGAGCCGAAACATTTTGCACTAAGATCCCTTGAAAATTTAAAAGCAAAAGTTGATCTTGCGGGCCTTGCTCCTGCGATGCACGACCTCATCAAAAACAGGCGTACGAACGGCACGACCGTAATCGCACTCAAATACGAGGACGGCATTGTCATCGCCGGCGACAGGAGAGGCTCCTATGGTCATGTCCACGCGGACGACTTTATCAAAGTGCAGGACATGGGCAATCTTACTTTTATTGCCTGCTCTGGCACGAGCTCCTATATAGATGATCTTGAAAAGACCCTGATCTCGGCAAGAAAGTATTGGGAAAATATCATCGAAGAAACTATTTATATTGACGGGCAGGCGCAATTGCTCGAGAGAATTCTTCGGCAGAATTTCGAATATCTGAATGTGCTGATGTATGTGCTCGGATATTACGCGGTACCTATTCTGGCTGGCTATGATCCTTTCTTAAAAAAAGGCAGATTGTTCGAATTTGATGAGACCGGCGGAAGATACGAAAAAAAAGACTACGTTGTATCCGGTTCAGGCGGACTGCTCGCGGAAATGGTTTTGGATGACAGATGGGAGGCGGATTTAAACGAAACAGACGCGGTGCTTTTGGCCATCCGCTCCGTAATGAGAGCGTCCCGTGATAATTATACTTCTCCCGGAACTCTCGCGCCGATAACCGTATATTCGGTTTCAAAAACCGGCAGCAGAATATTGCCGGAAAAGAAATCCTTGAGGCTCGCGTGGAGTCTGCATATTAAAGATAAAAAAAGACGCGGAGAAAAAGCCCATGCGGATTTTTTTTCGGGAAAGGAATGACTATGTTTGAAAATCAAAATAGCAGCACCGTGATTCAGACATCTGATTTATTTCTAATGAAAGAAGGTGATGCCGCCGACAAGATTGGCCGGCATCTCTTGATCGTGGCGTGTTACAAAAATGGCGCGGTAATAGGCAGCCGCTTCGACAAACGGCAAAACGAGGAACAGCAGTGGATTAAGAAATTAAATTCCACTTCTCTGGTAGTCGGTTTGGGCCAGTACGGATGTTTTAGGTCGTTTTGCGACCTCGCGGATTTATTGAAATTATCAATTACCGATAATTTTCTTCAGGAAAGATACGTAACTCTGCCGGTTTATGATAAATATCTTACGCCGATAATCAGATCGGCTTACGAGTCAGGGAAGCCGCTCGCGTTGGATATTATGTACGTTAATTTGAGATCCTCAAAGCTTAAAATGGCGCGATTCAACGGGGATACCGCTACTTATGTCGGGTTCGGGGTGTTGGGCGGATACCCGTATCAGGATCGGCCGATGCATACTTTGACCGGCGCGGAGACAAAAGGCAAGACGCGAGAACAAATGTCCGAAATGATGAAAGAGATGTTTGAAAGCGGAGTTCGGAATCCGGTTAAAGACGCGGTCAAAAAAATGGAATCTTATTACGGAGAGAAAAAACACCTAGACGCTACTGATGACGCAATGGACGCGGTAAAAGCCGCTCTGTTTGAGTGCGATCCTCCATCCAAGAAAGAAACATTTGAACTTACGGTTTTCGAAAACGGAGAATTGAAAAGCGTTTATCTTGAGCGCCCGAAATCGCTCATAGCAAACATTGAAGCCCCATCTTAAACGGGGCTTTTGTTTTTTCCGCGATATGCTAGTTTGGAGTAAGATTTTGAAAGTGATAAATGCTTAGAAAATGGATGATTCCGAACGGTTTGTGGATTGTTATGAAAGAAATGCCGCATGCTGATTTGGTCGGTATATCTCTTCATATAAAAGGCGGCGCTCGTTGCGACAGCGAAAAATCTCTGGGTATCGCGCATTTCCTGGAGCACGTGTTTTTCAGAGGAACGGAAAAATATCCTGACCGCGAAACGCTTAACGCGCTGGTCGAGGCTGACGGGGGATATTGGAACGCTATGACAAGTCACGAGAAGATATGCTGTCTTACGTGTGTTTTTCCAGAATCGGTTGAGAAATCTTTTGACGCGATTTCGCAGATGGTTTTTCATCCGTTGTTTAGAGAAGAGGATATTAATATCGAGCGGGGAGCCGTACTCGGAGAAATAGACAGGAGTACTGATGATCCGGAAAATTGTGCGCACGAACTTTATAGGCAGCTTGCTTGGGGAGAACATCCGGTAGGCCGCGATATTCTTGGAACTCCGGAGCATGTCGGCAGAGCGGCAAGAATAGATTTTCTCGAGTATTTTGAGAAGTGTTTTTATCCCGGCAACATGGTTTTGAGCGTAGCCGGCGGAATATCTTCAGAAGATGTTTTTGAACTCTGCTTAAAATATTTTTATGACGGAGACGCAAATTCGCGCGTAAGATTCGCCGGAGAAATTTTCCCGTCAGCAAAACGAATCGAGATGACGGAAAAAGATGTGACGCAGGTTCATGCGGTACTTGGAACCAAAGCGTTGAACTGGCTTTCTAACGGAAAAGATCAAAAAAAAACTGTTCCAGCCATGCTTTTATTGGATATTTTGGGCGGCAGCACGCGGCTTTTTAAAAAAGTCCGGGACGAAATGGGCCTGGTGTACACGATATACAGTTCTGCCTCTGTTTTCACTGACGGAGGAAGCGCTTACACGTATTTTGCCGCGGAGCCTGTAAAGGCGCTAACCTCTTTGAAGATTACGCTTGATGAATATGAAAATGTTTTAAAAAACGGAGTAACCGAAGAAGAACTAAGGCGCGCTAAGCTATCGTTGAAGAGGCGGTACGCGGAACGCAAAGAAAAATCATTAAGTGTGGCCGTTGCCAATGGAGGGTCGGAAATTTTGACGGGCGAGACGTTGGAAAACGATGTCGAATTTAAAAAATATGTCGAACCGGTAACTCTCGAAGATTTGCGATCGGTAGCGCCGGAATTGTTAAATAAAGAAAATCTGTTTCTTGCTCTTGCCGGCAAGATCGGTGATAAGGCAAAGGAATTCGAAGATATTTTAATTTCATAAGCATATTAAACAGCTCACACATGTGTGAGCTGTTTTTCGTCTCTTGACCGAAACTTAGTTTCAGGCATATTTATATGTATGCGCAAACAACCTTTTATAAAAGGTGAATTTTATCACGTGTATGCCCATGCGGTAGGGGATATGGATTTATTCCGTTCAGACGCCGATTATCTTAGATTTTTAACTACATTATTTGTAGCCAATGGAAAGCGGGATATTTCACATCTTGATCGTTTCTATGACCGAAACTTAGTTTCAGACATAAGGGATGGGAAAATTAATATTGGCGGGCAGGTTATTGATATTGCGGGTTTCTGCTTCATGCCAAATCATTTTCATCTGCTTCTTCGCGAAATAAAAGACGGCAATATTTCTTTATTTATGCATAGACTTCTTGTCAGTTATTCGAAACATTACAATCTTAAATATGAAAGGCGAGGGCATGTTTTTGAAAGAACTTTTGATGCCAAGTATTTAAATAATGACAATTACATAATGAGAGCTTTAGCTTATATCCATTTGAATCCCAAAGATCTTGATGTTTGGAAAAGGAAAGAGCATAAATATCCGTGGTCCAGTTTTCAAGATTATGTTGCTGAAAATAGATGGGGTAAATTATTGGGGACAGATTTCGCATTAGACTATTTTGATTCCGATAAAAAGGAATTTAAACTTTTTACCCAATCTGCAAGAAAAGACAGCTACGATCTAAATGACCGAAACTAAGTGTTGGACATTGATAAGGAAAAGAGGGTAAGTTGAGGGGGTTATGGGGCGCTTGCTTTGGTATTGACATCCGTTATATAATGATAAGTCATGCAGGATAAGAATTATTATATAAAAATACGCGGGGCGAGAGTTCATAATTTAAAAGACATCGATCTTGATATTCCGAAAGGGAAGCTCGTGGTGATCACGGGCCTTTCGGGCTCAGGCAAATCATCGCTTGCTTTCGATACTATTTATGCCGAAGCCGAGCGCAGATTCGTGGAATCCCTGTCTTCATATGCGAGGCAATTTTTGGGAGTCAAAGAAAAACCGGATGTCGAGTCGATAACCGGGCTGTCTCCCGCTATAGCCATCGACCAGAAAAGCGTTGCAAAAAATCCGCGCTCGACGGTCGGCACGATAACGGAGATATACGACTATCTCCGCATTTTATTCGCGCGTGCAGGAATGCCGCATTGCCCGAAGTGCAAAAAAGCTGTTTCGAAGCAAAGCGCGGATGAAATATTAAAGCAGATTTTAAAACTAAAGAACGGCACCGCCATCACAATTTTAGCGCCGGTTGTTAAAGGCAAAAAAGGAGAGCATCGGAACATTTTTGAAGAAATAAAACGCGGCGGTTTTTTGCGGGTACGCGTGGACGGCGAGATGATGAGGTTTGAGGAGCTGAAAGAAAAGGCGCTTGACCCGAAAAAAATTCACAGTATAGAGGTCGTTGTGGACAGGTTATTGATGGATAAAGACTTAGACAGGCCGAGATTGCGCGAATCGTTGGAGACGGCGCTTAAAGTAGGAAAAGGAATAATTTTAATAAATGAGACACTATATTCGGAATTTTTCGCTTGCGCGGATTGCGGAATATCAATGCCGGAGATAGAGCCGAGACTTTTTTCATTCAACAGCCCGTACGGCGCATGTTCTCATTGCACCGGACTTGGCAGTACCATGGAAGTCGATCCGGAGCTTGTTATCCCGAACAAAAAATTAACTTTGGCCGAAGGCGCAATTAAGCCGTGGGCCGCCGCGTCGCATTCCGCCGAAAGCGGATCCGCCTTGGACGGAAAAGTAGGGCGCCAATCATGGTATTGGTGGATATTATCAGATTTAGCTGAACGTTATAAATTTTCATTGAATACGCCTTACGGAAAATTGCCGGAAAAAATAAAAAAAATAGTTTTGTCGGGCGATGAGGATAAATTCGAAGGCGTTGTGGAAAATTTAAAAAGAAGATGGAAAGAAACCAAATCGGAGTGGACGCGGGAAGAGCTCGAAAAATATATGAAGATCGAAAAATGCCCTTCATGCGCAGGACAGAGATTAAGGCCCGAAGCTTTGGCGGTAACATATCATAATAAAAATATCGCCGATGTTTGCGGGATGACGATCGAAGAGACGAAGGAGTTCTTTGCTCAGCGCGGGAAAACACCCGGTGTTGAATCCCCAAAAACACCGGGTGTTGAGGAGCGCGGAGCTTTTCGCCCTCTCCTTAAAGAAATAACACGGCGCCTCGAATTTTTGCTTGAAGTTGGATTGGATTATTTAACGCTTGAGCGGGAGTCAACGACGCTTGCTGGAGGCGAAGCACAGCGCGTCCGGTTGGCAACGCAAATCGGCTCATCACTCACGGGCGTAATTTATGTTTTGGACGAACCATCGATCGGCCTGCATCCCAGAGACCACGCGCGGCTGATAAAAACACTTAAAGACTTGCGCGGCCTCGGGAACACCGTGCTGGTCGTTGAGCATGACATCGAAACAATGAAAGAAGCGGACTGGATAATTGATATGGGCCCTGGCGCTGGCAAGCATGGCGGGAAAGTGATTTTTGAAGGAACTTTCAAGAAATTGCTAAAAGCAAAAACGCTGACTGGGGATTATTTAAGCGGGAGAAAAGAGGTAAGGGTGACGGCGCAGGCACAGGTTTTACAAAGCGAGCAATTTTCTAAAAGCGACCCGCGTTCGAAAATTCGAATGCGCGTCGGAGCCCCCGAAGAGAGGGTTAAGCGCGAGAATTTACGAACGCGGGGAGCTAAAAATGGCGAGCTCAAAATCCTCGGCGCCTCAGAACACAACTTAAAAAATATAGACGTGAAGATCCCGCTCGGGAAATTGGTAGCTGTTTCAGGCGTTTCCGGCTCCGGAAAATCTTCTCTCATTGACGACATTTTGGCAAAAGCATTGTCGAAATATTTTTATGGCGCGAAAACAGAGCCTGGCGAGTATAAAAAAATAGAGGGGCTGGAACATATTGATAAAGCAATTCTTGTTGACCAGTCTCCGATCGGCCGCACTCCGCGCTCGAACCCGGCTACTTACACCGGAGTTTTTACTCAAGTTCGCGAGATTTTCGCCCGCACCGTCGAGGCAAGGGCGCGCGGATACAAATCGGGCAGGTTCTCATTCAACGTCAAAGGCGGAAGATGCGAAATTTGCGAGGGGCAGGGCGTCAAGAAGATCGAGATGTATTTTCTGCCGGATATTTATGTGGAATGCGAAGAATGCAAAGGCAAGCGCTATAACCGCGAAGCTCTTGAAATTTTATACCAAAACAAAACCATTGCCGGCGTATTAGATCTGTCTATTGAAGAGGCGCACCAATTTTTCAAAGATATCCCGCAGATCGCCGACCGCCTAAAAACCCTCGTCGATGTCGGCTTGGGCTACATGAAGCTGGGCCAGCCTGCAACCACTCTTTCCGGCGGGGAGGCCCAAAGGGTGAAGCTCGCGTTTGAACTCTCAAAGAAAGCAACAGGAAGAACTCTCTATATTTTGGATGAACCTACGACCGGTTTGCACTTCGACGATATTCAAAAACTTTTGAATATACTGCGCGCGCTTGTGGATAAAGGAAACAGCGTTTTGATAATCGAACACAATATTGATGTTTTAAAGAACGCCGACTGGATAATTGATCTTGGGCCGGAAGGTGGAATAGGAGGCGGAAGAATTGTTGCCGAAGGGATCCCGGGAGATATCGCGGACACCAAAGGATCTTTTACCGGCCAATGGCTCCGACGCGCTATTTAAAATATAAAAATGAAGTAGTATAATATTCCTATGACTAAATTCGGCCAATTGATCTCGGCATCCGTTATAGTTATCCTGCTCGGCGTCGGCATTTACTGGCTTATTGGCTGGAAAAGTGCTTCAAATCCGGGTGGTTTGCCGGAGTTCAACTTCGCCCAAAATTTAAAGGACGCCGGCGTTAACGGTGGCGATCCGCTTTCATCGCAGGACAACATTTATGAAAACGCGTATTGGGGTTTCGCGTTCGGTCATGCCGGTGATTTTCAGATAAAGGAAATAGACGAAGATAACGGCGCGCTGACGGTGCTTGCCGAGGGCACCGGCGAAAAAAGGACGTTTCAGATCTTTATCACGGATTTCGATGAAGCGGGTCCTATTACTCCCGAAAGGATAAAAAAAGATCTGCCGGGCGTAAAAATTGAACAGCCGCAAACGATATCGTTCGCCGGGACGGATGCTCTTGCCTTTATTTCTCCAAAGGAAGAAGGGAAAATGATAGAGGTCTGGTTCGTCAGGGGAGGAGCATTATATCAGGTAAGCGCGTATTTCGAATTTGCCGGCGAGCTTTCAAAAATATTGGCAAGCTGGAAATTCCTTTAAATAAGGCTCGCGTGACCTTGACTTGTGCTCAGGCGTTTTGATAGTATCTCATTAGCACTCAAAGGTCGCGAGTGCTAATCATTAGCCATAAGCCATAAGCTGTACGCTCAAATTGCGTATGGCATACGGCGTAAAGCATTTAGCAATGTTAAATATCAAACCATTGGGGGACAGGGTTTTAATTGA
>MFIK01000033.1:0-1895 GCA_001778875.1 Candidatus Giovannonibacteria bacterium RIFCSPLOWO2_02_FULL_43_54
CAAAAATTATGTTAAAATAAATTTATGCTCGATATTAAGTTCATCCGGGGGAATGCGGATTTAATCAAAGAGGCGGCAAAGAAAAAACATTTCAATTGCGACATTGACCGGTTATTAGCCATAGATGAAAAGAGAAGGGCGCTTATCGCGGAGAGCGATGAGATGAGGAGGGTCCATAAAGAAGCGTCCGAACTAACTGCCATGCTTCAAGGAAAGGAGCGGGAAGGCCATGTTTTGAAAGTCAAAGGAGATAAAGACAAACTTTCACACAAAGAATTCGAGTTGCGTACGGTGGAAGGGGAATTCGATGAGTTAATGTTATCTGTTCCGAATGTCCCCGACCCTTCCGTTCCGGAAGGGAATTCGGATACTGAAAATCAGGAGTTGCGAACTTGGGGAAAGATAAAAGTTGAGCACGGGAAAAATTATATGAATCTAATGCAAGCGCACGACATGCTGGACACCGAGCGCGGAAGTAAAGTTTCTGGATTTCGCGGCTATTTTTTAAAAAATGACGGGGCGCTTCTTTCGATGGCGCTCTGGAATTTAACGATGGAGCATCTTGTAAAAAAGGGGTTCCGGCCGTTTATGGCGCCGGCGCTCGTCAGGCGCGAAAATTTAGTAGGCACGGGCTGGTTCGGAGGGCCAAATAATCCTACGGAAGAAGATGTTTACAAAACGCAAGACGATATATATCTTTCGGGGACGGCGGAAGTTTCAATGATGGGTTATCATCGCGATGAAATAATGAACATGGATGAATTTCCAAAACTTTACGCGGCATTCTCGCCGTGCTATAGGCGCGAAGCCGGGAGCTATGGCAAAGACACGAAAGGCATTTTCCGCGTGCACGAATTTTTCAAAGTTGAGCAGGTAATTTTATGCAAAGCCGACCATCAGGAATCAGTAAGGTGGCACGAGGAGCTCACGAAAAATTCCGAAGAGATAATGCAGATGCTGGAAATTCCGTATCGTGTTGTTCTAAATTGCGGGGGAGACCTCGGCTTGGGGCAGGTAAAAAAATACGATATTGAAGGCTGGCTCCCATCAGAAAATAAATACCGGGAAACGCATTCAGCTTCCTATTTTCATGATTTTCAGACAAGGCGCTTAAATATCAAATACCGCGACGGGGACAACCTAAAATTCGCACACTCGTTGAACAACACGGCGATGGCAACGCCGAGAATCCTTTGTATGTTTCTGGAAAACCACCAAAACCCCGACAGCTCGATTAACATCCCAAAAGCTTTACAAAAATTTTTCGAGAAAGAGAAGATAGGGTAACAAAATCCCTCGCTATGAGGGATTTTTAAAATTGAATTGGATATTAAGTCCGAAAAGTTTTAATGATACCGCTTTAATGTATTTTTTTGTGAAATCGGGTTCTTCGAAGCCGGCTACGCGCATTGGTCCTTCGAGCAAATGTTCGTCGATTTTTCCTTTCGAAACCAGCGCGTCAATCAATATTATCAATAATTCTTTTTGGTGCGACGCAAGAATTATATCATTTTCATTCACCTCAACCCATATAAGAAGCGTTAATGCTAATACAGCAAGCTGTAAATGTGCAGCAATTTCCGCAAACGCTTTGTCCTTGAAAGCCGACATCATGACTCCGTTAATAAAATTCTTCGGCAAATTCAGCCCCAAAATACTCAATGAAAACCATTCGTGTTTAAACTCCAAAATTTCCAACCACGAAATAATATGAATGTACTCTTTCTGCGAATTCCGGCACGCTTCAATATTTTTTTCTTCGAGTGCCCGATAATGCATTGCGATTTCTTGAAGCTCTTCTATAACGGATTCCGGTGTGTCTAGGATCTTATAGCCTCGAAACTTTGCATAGTCCCTAAAACTCATTTGTCCGCTGATTTCTTTCTCGAAATTAG
>MFIK01000033.1:1944-7860 GCA_001778875.1 Candidatus Giovannonibacteria bacterium RIFCSPLOWO2_02_FULL_43_54
GTGGGGCTTCTTTTGGATGCCTTATTTCAGGATAACAAATATCGTGGCGGACGATTATGTCGTGGGCTCGGAGCTTGAGCAAACCATTTCGCCCTACATGGTTTCGGTAAACAAGTTCTGGCTTCCGCAAAATAATTATTTTTTGTTCGATCCTGAAAAGGTCGTCAGTCTGATAAAAGATAAAGAAATAGGCATAGCCATTGCCGAAAAAAAATTTCCGAAAACGCTTGAGGTCAGGTTTCCGGAGGCGGAGCCATGGCTTATTTATTGCTTGCACGAATCTGCGGCGGAGGCGGGCCATGCGGACAAATGTTATTACGTATCAGCTTTAGGGATTTTAATCGACAGCGCCCCGCGCTTTTCAGAAAATCCACTCCCGCGGATAATTACGGAGAGCGGAGATAAAAAAATAGGGGATAGCGTATTATCGGATGACGAGATCTTATTTTTAAAAACCGCCATCTCGGAATTCAAAAGAATCGGAATAACAATAAAAGAAATCGTAATCGCAAAAGATATTCGATTCTCAACAAAAGAAAACTGGTATCTTCTTATCGATAAAGACGCGGATGTAAAAAAGACCTTTGCCGATTTTAAATTATTGCTTGAACAAAAAATAAAAGATGACCGCACAGACCTCATCTATATCGACATGCGTTTTCCCGACAAAGCGTTTTACAAGCTACGATGAACATGCGAATTTGAAGCGGTGGTTATGCACAGATAGTTGTCGGTATTTTCTAGACAAAGCAGTCCACTTTAGTTAAAATTAAAATAATGCACATGAAGCGTTACTATTCTGTTTTCATCGGCGGCTTGATCCTTTTGCCTCTTTTCTCTTTAGCTCAAACTCAAGCGCCGGTTAGTGACGAAATGCCGATAGTTCCGGAAGGCCCAAGCTGTTTTGATTACTATAAATTCCAATCCATAACCATAGATCTTCATACCGAAAAGCAGGCGTATAAAGCAGGAGAAGGAGCAATGCTGATTGGCTCTCTCACCAACAAAAATACATATCCTGTTGTCGGAGGCTCCTTAATACTTCGCATAAGCAAATTTGGCCCTCGCTCCCAAGTCGGCAACGACATAACAGACGAATGGACAGCCAAAGAAAACATCAATTTGATTGCTGGAGAAAAAATGCTGGTTTCTTTTAATTACCAGCTTCCATCCGGCCTCCCAACGGGCACCTATACTCTTACTTCTTTTTTCTTAACGCAAGACAAATTCAATCTCGCCGGCCTTTCTTTCACGGATGATATATATGGAAGCTATGCAACATTCACCGTGGAAGGCAAAAGCGAAAAATCTATCAAATTTGACAGAACCGGAGTTAAAATCAACAGCGAACCTTATCGCATCTTCGGGTTTCTTCCTAAATTTTATCCTGCCGACACTAAATCTGTTTCAATGTCTGTTCCGTTAAAAAACGATACCGCAGAGTTGCTTAACGCCGCAGTATCTTACGAATTCTACGTCTGGGACGGCGTTGCTAAAGAAAACCTCCTAAAATCCTGGAATGAGAAAGTCTCTATACCAAAAAACTCTTCAAAAGCTCTTTCGTTTAATCTGGAACTATCCGACCGCCCCGTTTATTACATAAAGATAAAAGCTATCGTCGGAGACCAGAAATCAGAAATCCATATCAGATTTGTTAAAGAAGGCTTCCGTCCCAGACTCAACTATGTCGGTATTGCCAAATTTCCGCTGGAGAAAGACGATAAAGCCACTTTATTCGCTTGTTACCACAACACCACCGGAAGCGAATCATCCGGCAAGCTCAATCTCTCTCTCAAGGACCAAAAAGGCAAAGAACTTGCCCAAACAAGCTACAACGGCAAGATGACAGGCGACATAGAGGTTCTTACAAAAGAAATATCAGGGCTTAATCTGGAAAATCTCATTCTCTCCGCCCAGCTTTTTGACGACAAAGGAAGCAAGGTTGACGAAGTGAATATTCCTTACGACTGTTCCAAGTTCTCACAATCTCTTTGCAAAAAACCCGCGGAAACAAGAATAAACTGGCCAATGCTAGGCGCGGGCGCGGTCATTGTCCTCGTCGCTTTATATTTTCTCCGCAGACATTTTAATAATAAAGGCGAGCCGCAGGTTTAAAGGCAAAATAAATATGCAAACTTTCCAAGAACATCATCATAAATTGTTAACAGTCCTGCTTCTTCTCGGCACTCTTTTAATTCTCGGTTCTTTCTCTTCCGAATCTCCGAAGCCCGCGATTGCGGCTTCAACGCCGGGAGAGCAGAGTGTGAGCAGGACAAGTCCACAAATACTTGATCATTATTTTGCGCTGCGTGGTAGTAGATATGTTGAAATGACTAGGATACTTACCGTAATTTCTACCGGTGATGTTAGAAAAGACGGCTTACTTACAACGAGCGGTACTGTTTTACAAACAGGAGACCAAATTACTCTTGATATTACTGATAATGCTAGTTATTTTTCATCTGGTCAAGCGTCGGATTCGCCTCCATCGTCATGGGTAAGCGGGATGCCATCTCCTGCAGACGCCAATGCATTATGTGATAATGGTGATTTTTTTTATTTCGTTAGTGGTATTGGTTTATGCGGCATGATAGCGAGCGATGCCCGTAAGCCGGATATTTCAACAGGCGGATTATCGTGCAATCCATTGATATTGGAAAATGTTGCAAAAGGAGTCAGAACTTTTTCTACTGTTTGTATAGTAACTACTACTGGGTCTGTCGCAACGCTTCAAGCTAATTTAAGTCAGGTTAATTATTATAGATATCTTCCGGTTTCACCAACTTTTCCTAATAGGTATACCTATGTCCTAAATGGAATAACGTTCATTAGGAATATTCCAGTGCCAATGTGGGTTGATACTTCTTTTGGTCCATCTGATCTTGTGGGTCCTCTAAGCCCCCTCCCTCCCGCCACCCTCTCTTGGACCTTTGATGTAGCTTCTGTCGCTTTACCCCCTCTTCCCACTTTAACTTTCTGGGCGGACAATACATCTCTTACCCAAGGCCAAAGCACGAATCTCAATTGGACGGTTGCCAATGCGGATAGCTGTACGGCTTCTGGCGGATGGTCAGGATCAAAAGATTCCGCGACAGGCGCTCATTTGCAATCAGTAACTCCTCCAGTCACCACAACTTACAATCTCCAATGCTCCGGTCCAGGAGGAATTACTACTTTGCGCGAGGTGACTATAGATGTAATTTCGGCTTGCGTCGCGAATATGGGCCAACCATGCGTTTCCTCTCCAAACGCTTGCGCCATGACAAACAACGGAACCACCCAGTGTAACGGTTCTTGCTCAGCGACTACTCCGTCCAATTCTCTTTGCACGTCAATCTGCGCCTCCGGCGACATCCGCCCTTGCACCACAAGTCAGAGTTGTGCCGGAACGGAAACTTGCGATGCGACTGGCAATTGGGATGGAATTTGTAATGATGTTCCTGCGGACGGCTGTCCTGCCGAATGTTCTGACGGAATAGATAACGATTGTGACGGTTTTTGCGACAAAAGCGGATGTATTCCTCCTGCAGGATTTTGCAACGCCGGAATTCCGTTGCCTGCTGACCCCTCCTGCGCCCAATCTGTCGATATCACCGAGTATGCGCAATGTAATGACTTAAACTCATATCCGGGAGGCACGCCAAAAGATAACGACGGAGACATCGACGCGAATATTAACGACAAGGGCTGTCATTCGGACGGCAACCCGAATAATCCGGGTTCCTACGACCCGAACGACAACGACGAAAGCAATACGATTTTCAGGGAAGTATTCATGCCGTTTGAGAATTTATTAGCCATGTTGCGGGGAATTTTTTAGTATGGTAGAATATCCGCAGAAGTTTGGAGGAAGAAAAAATGGCGGGAAAATGGGAATCGATTGGGAGGCCGGGGTACTTGGGAAAACATCGTGATAACAAGCATTTTTTATGGAACCAACTCTATGGAGAAGGCAATTGGCGGCTTGCGTGGAATGTCGGAGAGCGGTTTGTTGATAAGGCCGGCGCATATGTTCTTTATGAAGAGGCCTATTTCCAGTTTTTCGCTAAGAACATGAATTATGCCTACTGGCTGGTAAAAGACGCCGGCGAAATTTATGATGACGAAGTTTCAAATGTGGATTCGGGGTTTGATTATGGGAAGCAGGAAACCACAAGAACGCACCTTCAAGATATCGCCATTCGCAGATGCCTGCTCCGGCTTGGAATGTGGTTTGAAGGGACGGAACTTGTCCGCATCCGACAGGAAGAAGGCACAAATCCGCTTTCTGTCATACTGTCTCCGGGCAGAGTTCCATTTCACAAGCCGGAGCTAATCGTGTGCCTAGAAACAGTGTCTTGGTGGTATAAGGGTACGATTGAGAGCTGGTATCAAAATAATAAATATTTGCAGGCCAAAACTTAAGCACCGCGCTTAGGTTTTTTTTCATTCTCAGACCGTTATTTTGCCTTGGCTGAGAAAAAAAGATAAACTGATTGGATGGATGTTAATTTCGACAAAGACGGATTTTTTTATTGCGTGAAAGCGGTGTTTCTGATCGTGGCTGTTTTTTTTGTTGCCAAATTTGCTTCAGGCGAATACGCTGAATTCGCCGAGGGTTCCGTAGCGGCTGGCGTGCCTGCTTATGCCGCGGTGGAAAGATCGCTTGCCGCCGAGCCTCAAGAGCCCGAATACCAGGAATTGGCGAAGACTGATGGAATATTCGCGAACGGTGAGGAGGTTTTGATTAAAAGCCGCGAGCTTGCGGAAGCTGGAGAGGAATTTATTTACATCGATCTCGATTCTATGAAGCTCACAGTATATAAAGGAAAGGAAGCGATTAAGGCATTTCCGGTGATGGCAAAGGGGAGGCCTGGCAGTTTCTTTGAGACGCCGTCGGGTTTTTATAAGATAAATTACAAGGAGACGAAGCATTTTTCTTCAATCGGTAAGGTCTGGATGCCGTATTCCATGCACATTTTCGGCAATTATTTCATCCATGGCTGGCCTTATTATCCCAACGGAAAACCAGTGGAAGCTGCGTTTTCCGGCGGATGTATCAGACTCTCAAAAGCCGACTCAAAAGAACTTTTTTTGCTGACAAAAGAAGGCATGCCTGTGCTTATATACGATAAGAATGTCAGCGAGCCTGTATTTACAGAAAACTCCTATTTTAGAAAAGTATTGTCCGCGAAAAATTTAAAACCCCTGGCAATCTCGGCCGGCGCCGCTTTGGCTGCCGATTTTGAGACGGGGCAGATACTTTTTTCCAAAGATCCGACTACCGTTTTTCCGATGGCATCGGTGACAAAATTGATGACGGCGCTGGTTGCTTCCGAAAGTTTTCATACAAAGATTTTCAGGGTTGATAAAAAAGCGCTCGAGACCTATGGTGATTCGGCGGGGCTTGTTGAGGGCGAGCTATTCGGCTCCGAGGAGCTTTTGTATCCATTGCTCCTTACTTCAAGTAACGATGCGGCGGCGCTCTATCAGGAACAGAGCTGGAATTTTATAAGGTCGATGAACCAAAAGGCATCGGCGGTAGGGATGCGAAATACTTATTATGAGGACGCGAGCGGGCTCGATCCGCGCAATGCTTCCACGCCAGAAGATCTTTTTAAACTTTTTCAATACATATATAACAACAAAAAGCCGGTATTTGATATTTTGAGTTTGAAAGAATATAAGCTCACTTCCAAAAACAAAAAAAAGGCGCATGTCTGGAAAAACATCAATTGGCCGAAAGAAGATGGCAGGTTTGTTTCTGGAAAATCAGGATATACTGATGAAGCCATGCAAGCAATGGCCGGAGTTTATAAAGTGAAGCTTTCCGAAGGCGAAGAGCGAAATATCGCGATAATAGTTCTCCGCTCCGCCGACCGCGAAAAAGACATTGATAAGATAATAAAAAATCTTGAAGAGAACATTTTTTATGGA
>MFIK01000034.1 GCA_001778875.1 Candidatus Giovannonibacteria bacterium RIFCSPLOWO2_02_FULL_43_54
AAAAAAGAAGAACGGGCATTTTGCCGCGATAAGTTTTGACGACGGATTAAAAGACCAATACGCTAACGCGCTTCCGATATTAGAAAAATACGGCGCAACAGCGATTTTTTTTCCGATTACATCTACTTTTGACGGCAATGTTCCCGGCACGCATAAATTACACATACTGCTTTCAAAGTTTTCCGCACAATTGCTCATAGACCGTTTTAATAAAGAGGAGATAGGCTTTGCACCTATCCCCACGGATAAGCGGATGACCAATGAGCGCCAGTTGTATTCGGATATTCCTACGGTTAATTTAAAAGAAACTTTATTGTCAATCCCGCCGCACGTAAAAGATTCTTTTTTGGATAAGACCTTTAAAGCGCTCGGATTGGACGAAAAGAAAATTGCTAAGGAATTATTTATGTCCGAGGAAGAAATAAAGAGCCTGAAAGCAAAAGGATTTGCCATTGGCAGTCATACGCACGGACATTATTCTTTGAGTAGTTTAGATGAAAAGAGCATAAAGGAAGAAATAAGAACTTCAAAAAAAATATTGGGGGAACTTTTGGGAGAATTTCCAACAGCTTTTACTTATCCACACGGCATAAGAAACGAAAAAATGACTTTATACCTGGAAAACGAAGGATTTAAAATTGGGTTTTCAATAGAAGCTCGTCCGGTAATGGCAACAGATGATCCTTTTTTCATTCCCCGTCTGGATACAAATGATCTGATGTTGAACGAACCATTTAAAAATGATACGATTAAGCATGCTCAATAAAATTAAATTTGCATATAAAAAATTTCACAAGTTTTTCAATTCAAAAAAAGATATTGAAAAATTTAACGCAATACCTGAACTTAGGAATTTGCATAAATTATTCAGTGAAGACACCGAGAGTCGATGGATAATAGGCAAAAAGGACGCTCTAAGAATATATCAATTGGTCAGAGAGAACAACCCAAAAAATATTATTGAACTTGGCCTGGGTATCGGGGCGGGCGCCGCGATAATAGCAATGGCTTCTTCATCCGACGCCCAAATAACTAGCCTTGAACAATATCAAAAATGTATTGATATTGCAGAACGGATATTTCCCAGAGAACTTAGAAATAAAGTTAAATTTGTTTTTTCCCCTGCCTGTGTTTTTCAAAATTCTAAGATATCAAAATACCTGTACTTTTCGGGATATAGAAATTTCCCGCTTTCGGCTGATGTTAAATATGATTTCGTAGTTATAGACGGACCCGGCGCCTTTATGGAAGGAAATGAATTTGTTAAGCTCCCGAACGGCGATTTGATAAATCTCTTGCCCTATTTGAAGTTCGGTTGCAAGATATTTTGCGACGGCAGAAAAAAACAAGTGGAGATTTATGAAAGATATTTATCTGATTATGTCAAGATTGTGGAAAGAGAACAAAATTATACTGTCTTTGAAAGAACCGAAAAAGCACTGAATCACATGGAAGAATTTAAACCTGTGGACCTTGAGCTTTTTGTGCGGACCAAAAAAGGCTATTTTTAGATTATTAATTAAACTGAAAACAGCTGGTTACTTTGCAATGCCAGCGTCGGTTTTAGAGTTAATCTATGAAGACAATATTTATACCGATTTCTCAGGCTCTTGAGGCCAAAAATATGCTGCGGACGAAAGTGCTGGCTAATTTACTGAAAGATAAAGACACAAGGCTTGTTTTTTTAATGGCTAATCAGGTCAGAATTGATTATTACAAAAAAGAGTTCAACGGCCCGAGGATGCATTATGAGGTTGCGGATTTTACAAAAAAGCGTGGTAAAAATTTAGAGAATTTATTTTCCAAACTCAAATATTTACTCCTTAGAACGGAAACCACTGATCTAAGGAGAAGAATGAAGTTCGAAGAAAATGGCGGGCGTTTATCATACTTAGCAAACCTTGCTTTTAATAGGATTTTTGCAAGATCTTTTATCAGACGCATTGTACGGGTACTGGATTACGCCTTGATAAGAAATAATAATTTTAAAGCTATTTTCGAAAAATATAAACCCGATGTTGTTTTGCTTGCCAATCTTTTCGACGATCCGGAAATTCATATTTTGCGCGAGGCAAAAAAACGCGGAATAAAAACAATCGGTTTTGCGAACACTTGGGATAAAGTGACGGCCAGGTGCATTTGGCGCCTTTTACCGGATACTGCCATTGTTTATAATGACATCCTAAAACAGGAAATGGCCGAGCATAATGAAATGTATCCGGACAATATTTTTGTTTCAGGTATTCCGCAATATGACCTGTATTTTAGGGAAAAACCTGCAAGCAGGGAGTTATTTTTCGACAGCATCGGAATTGAGCCCCGGAAAAAACTCTTAGTGTACGCGCCTAACGGAAAATATTCCAGCGGTTCCGACGGATCCATGATTGATTTGTTACATTCGCTGATCGGGGGCGGGGTTTTTGGGAACTCTGAAATGCTGGTGCGCTTTCAGCCGAATGATTCCGTGGATAAAAAGGAACTCGCAAACCGGCCTTGGCTGAAGTATCAGATACCGGGCATACGATTTGAAACATCCCGCGGCGGCGACTGGGATATGAATTCCGAAGACATCCGAACATTATTGAACACACTTTTCCATGCAGATCTATTTATTTGCCATACTTCAAGTTTGAGTGTAGATGCCGCCGTGTTTGATAAGCCGGTAATTAACATGAAGTTTGATCTGGGTAACATTAGTCAAGACGCTTTTAATACAAGATTTTACCGCATGACTCATTATAAACGAGCCATTGATTCGGGCGGGATTCGTGTAGTAAACAATGAACAAGAATTGGTTGATTGGGCAAAAAAATATTTGAACAATCCTAGGACGGACGAAGAAGGAAGGGCCAGATTGACCAGAGAACAGGTTCAATTTTTCGACGGCAAAAGCGGTGAACGGATCGGAGATTTTATTTTGAAAGCATTGAATTCATAACGATGATATACAAGATCATAACTTTGACCCTTTTTCAATTAATGGTTACGATATAAATGCTATGAAAAGCACAAAACAAAAAAAAATAACAAAGGATTTTTTTAATCAAGTATCCGGAGAATGGTTCGGGCGCACATATGATCCCGCTGGAAAATATCTTACATTTCCCGGCAACAAGATCCGGATGGAGGTTGCACTTGAAGAAATATCCCGCCTCGGGATCAAAGGCAGAGCACTGGATATCGGGTGCGGAGAAGGACAATTAGTAATCGAGCTTTTAAAAAAAGGAATTAATGCCGAAGGCATTGATATTGCGGAAGATATGATAAAAGGAGCTAAAGATAATCTGAAGAAATCGAAGGTCAGAAAAAATCCGGATGAAGTTTTCAGGTCTATTGATTTGGATAGATTTAAAGTATCTAAACAATATGACATAGCGACCGGACTAGGCCTTCTGGAATATTTGGATACAGATAAAGAGTTTTTTTCAATGGTTGCTCCGGTGGTGCATAATGGCGGTTACGTATTAGCGGAATGTCGGAATAAGTTCTTTAACTTATTTTCTGCAAATCAATATACTGTAAAACTAAAAAATGAATTACCGGAGCTGATAAAAGAACTTAATGATTCCATAAAATACAGCCCGGTTCCTCCGAAAAAAATACCAATGACCCAATTAGCCGTTTCTTCCGGAATATCAAAATTTTTATCAGTTGCGGTAAAAAACAGAGAATGGCTTAGTAATAGTGTACCGCACTATACAAATTATCCCCCAAAAATGGTCCGCAGACAGCATACCCCGCAAGAAATCGAGGCATCAGCAAAGAAATATGGTTTTAAACTGGAATACGTCGTTTATTGGCATCCGCATCCATACCCGCCGGTTTATGGGAAAAATTTTCCTAGGATTTTTAACAAAATTTCACATCTGATGAACCCTCTGGGCCGCACGCCGCTTGGAGCATGGATGTGTTCATCATTTATCGCGGTTTTCAGGAAACGGTAGCTTAAAACAATAAGAGCTGAAATTGCGTTTAAAGTATATGGCTTCAAGTCCGAATAAGAGAAAAATTTGTTTTCCGATAACAAGCCGGGTGCATTACGCTCGGCAAAAACAACTTTTGTCTTTGTTAAATAAAGACAGCCGTTTTGAGTTGCAAGTTGTTGCCGGAGGCTCTGTTTTGTCGGAAAAATACGGTGAAATGTTTGCGAACGCCCTGCTCTCGGACGGGTTTGAGGTAAAAGACGCGCTTTACAATTTGATAGACGGCGGAGGGCATGTTGCGATGGCAAAAACCGCGAGTCTTGTGGCGCTTGAATTTGTAAATACACTGCACAAGCTCAATTCCGATATTGTTCTTATCCGTGGCGACAGATACGAGCAGTTGGCAATAGCGATGGTCGCGGCTTACCTGAATAAAACCATCGCGCATATTGAGGGGGGAGATTCAACCGGAACGATAGACGAAAGCGTAAGGCACGCGATAACCAAGCTGGCGCATATTCATTTTGTGACAAACGAAGACGCAAAAAGGCGGGTTATCAAAATGGGGGAAAATCCGAAATATGTTTTTAATGTCGGTTCTCCGGACGTTGAATTTGTCGCAACCGTGCCAAAATCTTTCGACGGCAGTATGGTAAATAAGATCGGCGTGGGAACCGATGTTGATTTGAATAAAGACTTCGTCATCGTAATGTACCATCCGGTTACTACGGAGAGCCACAACCGCAAAAATACGGAAGCATTACTTGAAATAGTAGATAAAATAAATGTTCCGGCCGTGTGGTTTTGGCCCAATCACGACGCCGGCACGAACGAGATAGCAAAAGCAATACGCGTTTTCCGTGAAAGCGGAAAGATCAGGAACAACAAGATACGTTTTGTTACGGACCTTCTGCCGGAAGATTTTGTCGGACTTTTGCGGCGCGCAAAAGTCCTTGTCGGGAATTCTTCTGCCGGTATTAAAGAATGCTCTTACCTCGGAGTACCCGTTGTGAATATAGGCTCGCGTCAGCAGGGAAGGTTAAGGGGTCCGAACGTGCTGGATGCGGATAATGACCCGAAAGAGATCAAGCAGGCGATTACGAAGCAATTAAAGCACGGGCCTTACAAAAGATCGGATGTTTATTTTAAGCCGGACACCAGCAAAAATATAGTATCGGTCCTAAGCAAATTCGATCTTTATACCCAAAAGAAATTCTATGAATCATAGGGCATTTATGGTACGCTGTAAAAATGCTTTTGTCAGTAGTTATCCCCGCTTATAATGAAAAAGAAACCATCAGGAAAATTATTTCCAAAGTGGAAGCTGCGGATATAGGTTCGGTAGGAAAGGAAATAATAGTTGTGGACGATTTTTCTGCGGACGGGACAAGAGAAATTTTGCGAAGTTTCCCGCAAAATAAATATAAGATTCACTATCAGCCTGAAAACAAAGGCAAAGGAGCCGCTTTGCGGAAAGGTTTCGAAATGTCCGCTGGTGACTTCATTATAGTCCAGGACGCGGATCTGGAATATGATCCGTCCGAATATGGATTGCTTTT
>MFIK01000035.1:0-481 GCA_001778875.1 Candidatus Giovannonibacteria bacterium RIFCSPLOWO2_02_FULL_43_54
ACCGCGGCTGCTGGCACGAGGTTAGCAAGCCCTTATTCTTAGGGTACAGTCACTTTCGTTCCTCCCCTAAAAAAGCAGTTTACGTCCCGAAGGACTTCGTCCTGCACGCGGCGTCGCTGGTTCAGGCTTTCGCCCATTGACCAATATTCTCGGCTGCTGCCACCCGTAGGTGTATGGACCGTGTCGCAGTTCCATTGGTGGGGGCCAAGCTCTCACTCCCCCTAGCCGTCGTAGCCTTGGTAGGCCTTTACCCTACCAACTAGCTGATAGCCCGCAGGCCTCTCCCAGAGCCAATCTAAGTGATTTACCCTTTCGGGAACTATCGGGAATTATCTAACCTTTCGGCTAGTTATGCCCGTCTCTTGGGTGAGTTCCTACGTGTTACTACCCCGTCTGCCACTAAACATATTAAATTAATATATTCCGTTTGACTTGCATGCCTTATCCACGCCGCCAGCGTTCATCCTGAGCCAGGATCAAA
>MFIK01000035.1:497-7174 GCA_001778875.1 Candidatus Giovannonibacteria bacterium RIFCSPLOWO2_02_FULL_43_54
AGGATCAAACTCTCAATAAGAATTTTGCTTGCGCAAAATTCAGGGACAAAAGAAAAAATGCTCAAAATTTTACTGACTTAATTATTCTCCGACTCTTCGTCGGAGGGTGCTTTCTCGATTCTAGCCTCACGCTAGAAGTTGAGAATTTTAAATCGATGCTGATTTTTGGAGTCAAGATAGGGCTTGACAGATAGTAACCATGTAATAATGTTGTGATAGAAGGAGGGATAAAACATGGTAACTTATGTTACGTTGAATGCGTTTTTAGTTACTTGGGGAGTTTTAGCAGAGGCATCAGTCAGAAAGAAATGCCCAAAATTCATCGAGGGATTTCAATTTCCAATATCTCTCATTTCCAGCGCTCTGGCAGGGTTGATCACTCAGGCGGTTTTATAATCGCCTTTTTCTTTTTTCCAAAAATCAGCATCGATTGTCGTTTCTCCGATTTGTCTTGCTAAACAAATCGTGAGTCCCCGGTTATCTAAATTAGATATTCCGGGAAATTATCAAAGGTCGCGGGTTTATATCGCTCTAAAGCAAACAAATTTTTTCGCGCTTAACCTTCTCTACGGGGGCTCCGACGCGGCTCAAAAATTTGTTCGCTTTTTCGCTTGAAATAAACCCGCGATTATTTCCAGAAAGAAACAATCGCGGATCTACTGTCCTCTTTTTCAAGTTCGCCTTGCTTTGGGCCCCATTTGGTTAAACCCGTGCCAGGTAAATGCTCTAACTGATAATATAGCCATTATACTCGGCTATATTTTGCCGTCAAGTCCATCAAAATAATACAAATGTGAATAAAAATAACCCCATAAAATCGAGGCTATTTTAACAAAAGCAGGCCATCCCGTATGTTATATGAAAGCACTGACAACGAGATCCATTCGTCATCGGCCAACTTATGATCTTTGTAGTCTCGCGCGAGATCGAAATTATATTTTGCAAGATCTTCGGCGGCATTTTGTCTGGTTTTTAGGTCAAGGCCGCGATCTACAGCCACGATAATTTGATCCAGCCGCTTTTTATAATCATCGAAAAGAGCCATGTGCACATGCGAAATTCTACTTCACAAAGTAGCATATTTGCTTATTTTAGCAACGCCGCCCCGACTGCAACCGCGTTTTTGCCGAGTTTAGATACTTCTATTTTTTTTACCTGCCTCGCCGGAAGGCGTGAAAATGCGCTTCGCATTTCTTTCAGAAATCCATTTCTATCTGTCACTCCACCGCCGAAGACAATTGAATCAACTTTATATTTTTTTACGACAGGCATTAAATTTTCCGCCAAAAAATCGGCGAAATCCGCTGACATTACCGCCTTCGGTTTTCCGCGCATCTTCTGATATTCTTTTTCCCAGCTCTCCGGATATTCGAAAGCTTTTATTTTTTGCACCTTGCCGCGCTTTGCAAGTCCTCTACCGATACCCGTGCCTAAAGTAATGGCCAAGCATACTCCTTTTTTTGGACAAACTGCGCAGGCAAAGCACCGAGCATCGTTGTCCACACTTAACTTAGCAATCCGATTGCTAAGTAGTTTCGCGAAGTCAAAATTTCTTAAATATTTTATATTCGGGCTTCGGACTATTTTTGTGCCGGAAATTATTCCTGCGGCCCCTATGCCGATTTTTTCCACTTGGCAACCCGGTTGCCAAGTGGTTAATTTTATGATTTCTTTTCGAAAATCATTCAAATTCTTAGGTGTCTTAATCTGCCGTGCCGACAAAACTTTCTTTCCATCCCAAAGAACCGCCCTTATCTTTGATCCGCCGATATCAATGCCAATTATTCGTTTATTCGCGCGAATTAGAGTCATATATTAGTTTGATTTAAACAAATCTTTCGCGATATTCCAATACCTTGGATCATTTTTTTTGAATTTCAACTGCCACCACCATTCTGCTCCCCAGAGATAATATTCGTCAAAACCGGTATCTTTTGCGTATTCAATGGTTTCTTTGAAAAATTCGGGGCTGAAACTTTCTACCAGTTCTTCATACGGCGTATTCGAAACGCCTTTCGGAGCCCACGGTTCGGCTTGGAGCTCAACAATAATGAATTTCTGATCAGGCCGCCGCGTCCACCATTTAACCAATTTCTCCTTTACCTGGAAATAACCCGGCGACAGAGGATAATCTATTAATCCGAAGATCGGACCGATGAACCTGGGATAAACTCTCCTGTACATAGTACTTCCAAAAATATCCCCTTCGCGCGACGCTCGGAACCAGACGCCAAGTTCGCCTCCGTCTGTTGTAAGTATCGGCCGCGAATTATCCAACGAACGAACAAACGCTATTTCATCTTTGAGAAAATTCTTCGGCCTCGCGGGACATTCGCCGAAAAGCAAAAAAGGTTCATTTTCAACCTGCCAGAGAACAATATTTTTATTATTTTTATAATGCAGGACTAATTCACTCATGTATCGCTTGAGATAGTCGTGCAATTCGCCAGGCGGAAGGTCGCGCGCCCACGCAGGCGCGTGACATTCCGGCCAACGCGGCATTCGTAATCCAACGGCAAGTATCACTTCCGCGTTATATTTTTCCGCAAGTCCAAGCTCTTTATCTAAAAATGAAAAATCCATCATTCCCTTGCCTTTTTCTAATTCATCCCAATAAGCTATAAGTCTCACTTTTTTTGGCTTTATGTCCCGGAGTATGTCTTCGAAAATTTGCATGGGGTCAGCGCCCATATCCCTTGCGGCTTTTTGCGAAAAAGTGAGACCCCAGACGATATACCTGTTGTTGTCAGGCGCCTGCAATGAATCGGCAAAACTCAATAACGAAAGAAGAAAGAGGCCGAGCGATACGATCACGGTGCCCGATATTTTTAGAATTAGCGCCTTGCCAGCAAAAGATTCTCTGATAAGTATAACTGCGAAGATGAATGTTACCGCAAATTTAAAACTACTCGTCGCGTCCACGAGCGCGGGGTGAGATAGCGATATGGAATATTGGACCAAAATAAAGCCGAAAGCAGCCAGGGCACGATTGCCAACATAGGCAAACTTGTTTTTTCTTTCCGGGTCCGTGAGATTTGACCGGAATTCCGCGATAAATGAGCGGAAAAGCAGGAAAGGAAGCACGGCGAGAATTCCTCCGATCCGCATCCATAAAAAGCCTGAAATGAATCCTGCGTCCGAAAAAACCATTTTTGAAAGAACATTGGAGAGCCCGAAGAAAAACGCGCTTGCGAGCAAAAAAAGAAAAAGTTTCGGGCGGAGCGCCTTATTTTCAAGAGAAAGAAAAAACAAACCGCCGAGAAACAAAAGGACGAACGCCGCGGTCTCCCAAAAACCGAGGTATGTCCGCAGAAATAGCATTGAAATGATAAAAGTAAATATTTGCGCGAAAGCCACGGATGCGGGCTGTACGAGCGACGCCTCACTCAACTCAAGCGACTTGAAAAGGAAGAATATTCCATAAGCAAATACCGCGCCTGCTGCCAGAGCGTAGAGTACGATATCAAGCTGTGAAAACCCGAATCCGAAAGGAACGAGTATGAAAAAAGAAATACCGCTTAAAATTTGAGCCCAAAACGCATAGAGGCGGGCGTTGAAAGTTCTGCGTTTGATTATTATCTTGTCGAAAACAAAAGAGATCCCGAGAAAGAATTGTCCGAGAAGCGCTGCGTATAGCCAATTCATCTCATTATTATAGCTGATAAAAAAGAAAAACGCCTCACAAGGTAAAGCGCTTCGATTAGTATCTTTATTTATCTTTCCTTGCAAATTTTGGCTGGCTCGACCTGAAATATACTTTATTGGTATGCCATATTTTTGGTATTCGGTGCAAATCACTAATTTGATTTATTTCACCAAAATTGATATCAACACAGAGCATCGGTACAGTTGTACTATATGGACCATTTCGAAACAGCACGCTTGTTCCTACTACTCCTGGTACCCCATCGCTTAAAAGTTTTTCCCCAAGCAATTTGGCTGCATTTTGAATATCCATTCAAACCTCCAACGAATTTTCTTTTGCAATTTTAGCATAAGCATACGCGCTTTGTCGAATGCGGCGTTCCATTGTTTTATAATCCACTTCAACCAATCCGAACCGCGGCCAGAAACCTTCAGACCATTCAAAGTTGTCGAGTAGCGACCAATAAAAATATCCGCGGACATCCACGCCTTCGGAAATCGCTTTATGCGCCCATTTGAGATGCTCTTTTATAAATTTTTCTCGATGAATATCGCGCGAGTCTGCGATGCCATTTTCCGTAATATAAACGGGCTTATTATGTTTTTTTAAATCTTTTAAAACATGATAAATCCCTTCCGGATATATTTCCCAGCCCATGTCGGTGATCATCTCATTCTTATTTTGATTATATCTTAAACCTCGCAACACATTGTGATGGTAATAGTTACATCCAATAAAGTCAGCATGATTCAGTGTTTTCTTAAGAAACCAAAAATTCCAAAATGCATTCGCTAATATTTTAAAAATACCCGCTATCAATCCGCGTGATTCAAAATAAATAGTATTATTTGCAAACCCAACCATAGCGGCAGGATTACTATTGTGAATTGCCTTGTAAGCCGTTTTGTGCCCGGCAACCAAATTTTTCAATACTTTCGCGGTTTTTAGTATACTCCTTTTCCCTGGCGGATATTTCCCTTTAAAATAAGAGAAAATCGAATAAATATCGTCCGGCTCGTTTAATGTTATCCAAAACTTAACATCAACAAATCCTTCCGATCGGACAAGTTTGTTTACATACCGTGCGAAGTCTTCGATTGTCTTTTTGTTTTCCCAGCCACCTTGTTTGGCCACCCAAATCGGAAGCGTCCAATGCCAAAGTGTTACGAAAGGTTCTATTTCGCGTTCGCGGAGTGCCCTTATGACTTCGCGGTAGTGTTCAATTTCTTTTTCATCCCATTTCCCTTCTTCTGGTTCCACGCGCGACCATTCGATGGAAAAACGGTGTACATTGTGGTTCAAAGACTTCGCGATATCAAAATCCTCGCGGAAGCGATTGTAATGGTCGCAGGCGCGGCCTGAAATATAATTTTCGGGCTTTAAAGGATCGGGATAAAAATCCAGAATATGTTTGGGAAGATTATTCCTTGAGGCTTCGCCCGCAAGGCGGTTGGCATTCTCTTTCTCCCACTCCGTCCAATCGTTGTGGTTATTGCCCTCGACTTGGTGTGCGCTGGTTGCGGCACCCCAGAAAAAGCCTTTTGGAAATTCTAGTTTTACCATGCGTAAAGTATAGCAAATAAAGCTAAGCCGAACAGTCTTTTTGCTTTCTTCGCCTCGCTACTGCTCGCTCAGGGTTGCCTGGTGGCAAAACCCGCAAAAACACTCTCGGCTTAGCTCTTTTTATTTTTTCTTCTCCATATCTCTATATTTTTATGGTTGCCGGAAAGTAGGACTTTTGGTACCGCATATTTTTTATGTTTATACTTAAAAACTTCCGGGCGGGTGTATGCGGGCACACCGACGCCGTAGCGCTTTTCCTCCAGCGATTCATTTTTGCCCAAAACACCGGGAATATGCCGCGAAATTGCGTCAACCATAATCATTGCGGGTAATTCGCCGCCGGTAAGCACATAGGGGCCGACGGATATTTCATGGAGCATGAAACCTGAAGCATGAATTACTTTTTTAATCCGTTCATCCACGCCTTCATACCGGCCGCAGATAAATATAATATGCTTATATTTTTTTGAAAAACTCTGTGCCATCGAAGCATCGAATTGTTTGCCTCCGGCATCAAGAAAGATTATCATAACCCTCCCAGCCCCTCTTACCTTAAGTGGGGCGCTATCGGAACGTTTCTTTTTTGTCCCCCTTAAAGTAAGGGGGATTAAGGGTGTTATTATTTTTTCAAGTACTTTTACAAGCGGTTCAATTTTCATAACCATCCCCGGCCCTCCACCATAAGCCCTGTCATCCGTTTTGCGGTGCTTATCTTTGGCAAAATCCCGCAAATTCCAGATTTTAAAATCAATCAACTTTTTCTCCCGCGCGCGCCTCAAAATCGACTCATTAAAATAAGCAGTGAACACATCTGGAAATATGGTAATAACATCAAACCTTAGCATGCCAACTTAGCTTAAAAATTGCCCCGATCCCGACTCAAGTCGTGGATCGCGGGTCCTCGATTTTGCAATCGCGACTTTCGCGAGCAAAATCGGAATAATAATGTCGAACCCCGCATACACATTTATTATTTCATTATGCTATAAAAACCTCAGAAAAGAAAGAGAGGAGGTGACATATGGAACTAATAACAAAATACCGCCTGCAGGCCGCCGGAATCGGATTCTTCCTTTTGTTTGTTGCGGCATTGTTAGCAGTAAGGGCATTACAGACTTCCCTCCTGATAGGATTACTTGGCATTCCATTTTTGCTGTATTGGAGCTCTGCTATGGCTTACGCATTCTTTAAAAGGGAGTGGCCAATATTTCTATTTGGTCCAAATTAATTGACGATCGCGTCGCAACAGCTAACTCCAGTTAGCTGCCAGCCCGACAGAGTCATTCTGGCGGTTTTTTATTTCTTCACCAAATTTTTGCGGTGTTCACTCATCCTGTGGAAAAAAGTTCGCCGTCAACCAATATCCCCGGGAAAGACATTAATCGTTTCTTGAATATACTTTCATCCCTGCAAAAACTATTTTTAGCGCTTTTCTCCAACCCACCAAAGGCGCCCAGTATTTTACAGC
>MFIK01000036.1 GCA_001778875.1 Candidatus Giovannonibacteria bacterium RIFCSPLOWO2_02_FULL_43_54
CCGGACCTTTGATTTTAAATTAAAAACGCCTCCCGCCTCTGATCTTTTGCGGAAAGCCGCGGGCGTTGAGAAGGGCGCTGCGAATCCAAAAACCGGAAAAGTAGGAAAAATTTCAAAATCAAAACTGAAGGAAATTGCAGAGAGGAAAATGGAGGACTTAAACTCAAACGACATAGAAGGCGCGATGAAAGTCATCGCGGGGACCGCAAGAAGCATGGGGATTGAGGTAAAAGACTAGGCGTGCTAGTCTAATTTCAGAATAAATTTTCTAAAGGAGATTGCTTATGATTGTGATTCTTGGGTGGGTGTTTTTGGTTTATTTAATAATTGGCTTTATTATTGCCTGCGTTGAGGTGATAAATGAGAATCGCAGGACGGTTTATCGATATACGCAAGTCTGGGGTTTCGATTTTAGCTATTTGAATTTTACAGAAGTAATTTTGACCCTTTTTGCGATAACTTTTGGGTGGTTGGGTCTATGGATATCGGATAATTTATAGTTGTTTTTTTTGCCCACAGGCCTTTGGTCTGGGGTTTTATTTTTTGTACTATATCAAAACCCTCATGATCGTGAACAAAATGATATATTTTCAACTACTATGATATATCATAGTAGTTTGCTATTCACACCACTGCGTTTGCGTGGGTGTTTTTTGAATGCTAGTTTTTATGGAGATTTGAAATTTTTTTTGAAGAAAAAAGGGAAAGACGGTCTCGAGCGTCCAAGCTGGGATGAATTATTTATCGCAACGGCGGTACTGGGATCTTCGCGAGGAACGTGCGATAGGCTGCGGACTTCATGCGTATTGGTTAAAAATAATAGAATAATCGGTTCCGGTTACAACGGCGCCGTCGCCGGACTTAAAAATTGCGATGATGCCGGGCATTTAATGATTGGTGATCATTGTCTCCGGACTCTTCACGGCGAAGACAACGCAATTGCGAATGCCGTTTCGAGTCTTGATGGCGCGACAGCATATATCATCGCAACACCGTGCTTGAATTGTGTTAAAAAACTTTTGCAATATGGCGTTAAAAGAATAGTTTATGTAGGCCGATACGCGAATATCAGCGGCATCGAATATATCCCCGAGATATGCAAAGAGAAAGAAGTCAGTCTTGAACAGTGGTCCGCAGATCCAAAAAAAATCGCTGCAGTATTTTCCAAGATCTTTATGAGGCTCAACGGGTCCGGAGGAATTTTTAAAGATTTCAATGTTCAGCTTTTGCCAACAGATTCAACTATTTCAAAAGCAAGTGCTAGAATGGAGAAGAAATGCAAAAAGGGAAATTGATTGTTATCGAGGGACCAGATGGATCGGGAAAAACAGAGCAATGGAATTTGCTCGCGGCTCGCATGAAAAAAGAAGGCCTTGCGACCGAACTTTTGGATTTTCCGCAATACAGCAAGGTATCCGCGGGGCTCATCAATAATTATCTTAGCGGGATTTATGGGGAGGCCCGCGCCGTATCGTCTTATGCGGCATCTCTTTTTTATGCCGTGGATCGCTTTGATATTTCTTTCAGGATCCGCGAAGGACTCAATGCCGGCGTGAATTTTTTGGCAAACCGGTATGTGGCCTCGAACGGAGGCCATCAGGGAGGAAAAATCAAGAACCATCAGGAAAGGAAAATATTTTTGCGCTGGCTTTACAAGACGGAACATGAGATTCTCAATATTCCAAAGCCTGACATAAATATTTTTCTTGATATGCCGGTAAAAATCAGCCTAAGGCTTATTGAAAAAAGAGGGCTGATGAAAGATATCCATGAAAACAAAGAGCACCTTGTTCACGCTTATTACGCGTATAAAGACATGATTAAAATGTTCCAGAAGGATTTTCTGGTAATAAAATGCGCAAACAAGGGAAAACTTCGTTCCAAAGAAGACATCCACGAGGAGATCTGGGAGAAAGTAAAGAACAAACTGGGGCTGTGAATAACAGCCCTTTTTTATTTTCCGCGTTTTGCTAGCTTATATGAATGTTCATTGAAAACAAGGAGGAATGATGCATAAAGTAGAACCGAAAGTTTTTTTGGTGGGTGAGACCAAGATAGTTAAAGAAGGCTTGAACGGATTTCTCAAGCATGTCGGCGTTCCAAAATGGAAGTCGGACGCTTCAACTGATCTAGAAAAGATTATCGAGGTAATGGGACGGCTTTGTTATAGAAGTTTTGAGCCCGGCCTCAACAAAAATGTTAAAAAAGTCCGCGAACACAACAAAGATTATCTGGAAAACATCAAGAAGGTAAAACATGGGTCGGTAATTGAGCATCCGGTGCTGAATTTTATTTTTACCGATGTTTCGCGCGTATTTACGCACGAGCTTGTGCGCCACAGGGCGGGAACCGCGATTTCCCAGGAGAGTTTGCGTTTTGTCCGGCTGGACGATCTCGGCCAATGGCTGCCGACAGTTATTTATGAGGACGAAAAAGCTGTTGAAATATTTGTGAAAACATTTAAACATCTTGAAAAATTGCAGCTGGAACTTGCGGAATATTTCAAGCTGGATGACGAAGCAATGCCGTTTCATAAAAAGAAAGTGATAACTTCCGCAATGAGGCGGATAGCGCCTATTGGGCTTGCAACTACAATTGGCTGGTCCGCCAATCCGAGAACGTTGCGCTGGGTTTTGGAAATGCGCACCGATCCGAACGCCGAAGAAGAGATTCGGCTGGTGTTTGGAAAGGTTGCTGACATCGTTGCGAAGCGATACCCGAATTTATTTTGCGACTACGAAATTGAAATGACAGACGGCCTTCCGTGGTATAAAACGAAAAATTCAAAAGTCTAAAAGCCCTTGCGGGCTTTTTTCTTTTGCGCTAGTTTATTGGCAGAATGGAGCGTTAAAATGAACATTGCAAAATATATCGATCATACACTTTTGAAGCCGGATGCGACGAGAGGGCAGATTGTAAAGCTTTGTCATGAGGCGAAAGATTACGGCTTCGCTTCGGTTTGCGTGAATCCGGTTTGGATTCCGAAATGTGTTGTAGAGCTAAAGGATTTGGGGCAAAAAACTGATGTTAAGGTTTGTTCAGTAGTTGGTTTTCCGCTTGGCGCTAGTTGGCGGAACATAAAAGCAGACGAAGCAAGACAGGCCTTTTTACAAGGCGCAGATGAAATAGATATGGTAATGAATGTAGGTATGCTGAAGTCCGGAGACTTGCTTGAAGTTAAATTAGATATACAATCGGTTCGCCTTGCCGTTTCGAGAGCCATTCTCAAAGTAATAATCGAAACCTGTTTGCTCACTCTGGAAGAAAAAATTCTGGCGTGCAAGATCGCCCAAGACGCTTGCGCAGATTTTGTAAAAACCTCCACCGGTTTTTCAACTGGAGGCGCGACTGTTGAGGATGTGAAATTGATGAGGAAAACCGTTGGCCCGAAAATGGGAGTAAAGGCTTCGGGTGGCATCCAAGATTACGCGATGGCCATGGCGATGATAAACGCGGGAGCGACGCGTCTTGGGTGTTCCGCGGGCATTGCCATTGTAGAAGGCTCCAAAAAATAAGTTTAAAAAAGCAAGCCTGCGAGCTTGCTTTTTTTTCTTTCGGTT
The DNA here is from genome assembly GCA_001778875.1 of Candidatus Giovannonibacteria bacterium RIFCSPLOWO2_02_FULL_43_54. Taxonomy (GTDB): domain Bacteria; phylum Patescibacteriota; class Minisyncoccia; order UBA11713; family 2-01-FULL-45-33; genus 2-01-FULL-45-33. The sequence continues at coordinate 3,561 of MFIK01000036.1, forward strand.
GCTAGATTGAGAGCAGAAATTGACAGGGAAAATATGCTTGTTGTCATAACTGCTCTCCCTGGAACTCTGGAAGAGAAAGATTGCGAGGCGCACGAGACTTACGCTAAAGAACGCGGGATAGACCTAAAATTTCATCACATCGGCAAAGATATTTTTCAGGTGGCCAAGGAACACCAGATAGAGGTTGCGCCTGATAATATTTTGGATATTGACCACGAAAAACTTGATCTTTGCAGAACTATTGTTCTTGAACGAAAGGCCCAGGCGATTGCTGATAGACAGCGCAAAAACGATCAGCGGAATATCGATGTATTGCGCACGCACGCCAATTTTATATGGAACGATGTAGCGCGCCGGCCATGGTATACGAGAGATATATTGGCTTTGAAGCCGGATGTGTTTATAACCGTTGTAGACGACGCTGAGAAAATTTTGGACAGACTTAATCAAAGAAGCCAATGGTCAAGATGGGATTTCGCTTTAAAAGACATTTTGAACTGGATAAATATGGAAGTAAATACCACTGATGATTGGGCAAATTTGACGGGAAAGCCGTTCCGCATAATACCAAAGACCGCTCCGCCGAAATTTTTGTATCAGATATTGTGCAAACCCGAGGCGGAAATTGTCTACATGAGCATGCCTTTGACATTCGCATATGATCCGTCAACGCAGAGAAAGGTTGATGACCTCGTAAAGTTTCTTGAGAAATATTTTACGATAATCGATCCGCGCTGGATAGATCCACTGGCGGCCTCAAAAGGAAGAGACTTTGACCGCGCAGTTTACAATAATGTTGTGAACCGCGATCTTGAATGGTTCGTAAGGCAATCTAAAAGAGTTATCGCTTATTTTCCAAAAATCGTGCTTTCCTCCGGATTGGTAATTGAAGTTTACAATGCATTTATATCTACCAAAGATACTTGGCTAATTTGGCCAAAAGGTAAAACTATTAGTCCCTTTTCTAAACAATATGCCCGCGAAGTTTTTTACGGCCTTGATGAGTTGAAGCGCCATGTTAAGGAAAATTTTAAAGAGATACGATGATCTGAAAAGCCGCACGCATGGCTTTTTATTTTTGATTATGATAATTTAAGGAGAGTAAGTAAAAAATATCATGGCAAAACGATGCGATAATACAAGTGTTGGAATTTTGGTCAGGGACGGTCAAAAAATACTTTTGATTGAGAGGAAGCAATATAATTACGGGTTTGCTTTGCCTGCCGGGCACGGGGATGGCGATGATCCTTTAACCTGTGCCAAAAAGGAACTTGGCGAAGAAGTCGGGCTTACTATGCTTGAGGGTGAGATTAAGTTAAGAATGTTGTTGCAAAACCCGTGCAATAGGGAAGGCGGGACGCATCACGATTGGAGCGTGGTTGAGGCGATAAAATGGGAAGGCGATGTAAATATTCATCAGCCCGACGACGAAGCGAAGAGTTATCTTTGGGCCGATAAAAATAGAATTTCGGAGAATGCAGAAAATCTGGAACATTTCGTAGCTTTTGTGGTTGGCATTGAACTTTCGCCGGAAAACCTCCCGCAAATCGTAAAAGCAACCAATGAACGTCCGGAGTGGAAACAGTGCCTCGGCCTCGAACCCCCGATGTATTTTTTGTTCAAAGAATTGGGAATAATTTAACCCCGTCATCCGGCGGGGTTTTTCTTTACTTCTCTAAAAACATGCGCTAAGAATTAAGCAGAAGTTGATTTTGAGAGGAAAGCGAATGAATGTTTACAGACCGCAAACGTTGGTGATAGTGAGGCACGCGGAATCGGTTTGGAACAAAAATGCCGAACATGGGAGGGGGCGGGTTAATAAGGTCCCTGACGAATTAAAAGGCGTACCGGATCATTTGACGCCCCTTAGCGCGGCCGGTGAAAGCCAGGCGGTTTTGACCGGAAGAATTTTGGATATGATGTTTGGAGAATTCGAAACGATTTATCATAGCCCATGGGTTCGCACCACTCAAACCGCTAAAATTATCGTTGATCAATTTCCCGACGAAGCACGCGAACGGATGGAAAAACGCCTTTTTAAAAATTTGTTTCTGACGGAACAGGATTTCGGTTATCTGGATGCCGGGGTAACGCCACCGGCAGAACTTAAAAAGCTTTACGATAGGTTTTATAAGGAGCGCGAGATAATCGGCAAATTCTATGCCAAGCCTCCGAACGGGGATGCTTGGCTTGCCAAATGCAAAGATACCCATAATTTTTTCGATATCATTTTCCGTCAGAACCGACATGGCCAGAAAATTTTGATTGTGACGCATGGGGTTACAATGCAAACCTTCAGGTATCATCTGGAAAGGATTAATGAAGAAAAATTGGTAGAGCTCTACGAGGCTGACAAAAACAAGAACTGCGGAGTGTCGCACTACGAATGGAATCCCAAACTCGGTTCAGGCGGCAGATACGAGTTGAAATTTTGGAATAAGGTATTTTACTAAGAGGCAATCCACATAATTGCCTTTTTTATTTTTCATAGAGAGCTATCATGAAAGCATGAAGTCCGTAGTTTTTTGTTCATCTGCAAGGTTTGCTAAGGAACTCGATGTTTTTATGGAGCGTTTGCACGAGTTGGCAAAAGAAAAAGGCATGCGTCTTACTATTCTGCATCCCGAATTTGCCATGGACCAACATCACCTGCACCATCTTCCGGAGAAAGAAAGGCTAAAGGACCCGGTTTATCGTGCGGAGATCGCTGGCAAGGTCTACGATCATCTATTCAGAAAAGTTCGTACGGCGGATATTTGTTTTGTTTACAATAAAGACGGCTATATCGGTGCGAATGTTACCGGCGAGCTATTCGCAGCGGCTGTTTTGGGGAAAATGGTCTATGCGCTTGATGAAAAAACTCTGATGGGCCACTACCCGCACGATCTCTACGAAGAACCATCCGTCCGCAAACTTGTCCACGAGGTCATCTCAACTCCAGAAGATTTGCTCGAGCGGTTGATATAATGTTTCTCGCTTGCTAAACTCCTTTTCAGAAAGGAGTTTTTTATGTCATTTCAGGATTTTTGCGGATGGGTGGGCACGATTTTGCTATTAATCGCTTACTGGCTTGTTTCGAGCGACAGGATAGAGGCGCGGAGTTTTACGAACCAATGGATGAATTTTTTCGGTGCAGCTGGCATAGGTTTTAATGCGTGGACTAACGGCTTATATGCCGTTGTGGTTTTGGATATATTTTGGGCCGGAGTCGCCTTATTTACTATCAGAAGCATGGTGAAAGATAACGCGGCTAGGAATTTTTATGACATGAGAGGCTAGTGAGACCATTTTCAAAAAATGGTCTTTTTGCATTATTTTTTATTTATGGAATAATGGACGGATTATGCGTGTTCGGCTTTTGGCTTTATCTATATTTATAATCGGAGTGCTTGCCGGGGTTTATGATGCCGGGGAGCATTTAAGTTTGCCAGATTCAGTAAAATCCTGGGTTAAACCGTTCAGACTTGGACTTGATCTTCAGGGCGGGACGCATTTGGTCTATCGTGCTGACACGGCATCCATTGATGGAGATGTTGGCGAGGCAATGGCCGGCTTGAGGGATGTGATTGAAAGGAGGGTGAATCTTTTCGGAGTTTCCGAGCCGATCGTGCAGACGGAATCAACCGCCGGAGAGCAAAGGCTGATCGTTGAGCTCGCCGGAGTTTTTGATATAAATCAGGCGATACAAGTTATCGGGCAGACTCCTTTTTTGGAATTTCGCGAATTAAAGCGGGGACGGGACGGCCAGCCGGTTGCTACCTCGACAATCAGCTTGAATGATTTTATACCGACCGCTCTTACCGGTCAATTCGTAAGCCGGGCAAGTTTGATTTTTGATCCGAATACGAACCAGCCGCAGATTTCGCTTGAGTTCAACGATGACGGCGCGAAATTATTTGAAACAATAACCGAAAGAAATGTCGGAGAGCCTCTCGCGATATTTTTGGACGGGATCCCGCGGAGCACCCCGGTTGTAAGAGAAAAAATCACCGGCGGACAGGCGCAGATTACCGGGCAATTTACGATCGACGAAGCAAAAACGATAGTGAGGGATTTAAACGCCGGAGCGTTGCCAATTCCCATCACTTTAATTTCCCAACAAAGTGTTGAGGCATCTTTGGGAAAAGACGCGCTGTCGAGAAGCCTTTACGCAGGAATTTACGGAACGATTGCCGTAATGCTTTTTATGCTCGCATGGTACCGTTTGCCGGGGCTTGTAGCTATACTCGCGCTGACGGCGGTTTATTCAACATTGACCCTTCTTTTATTTAAATTAATTCCGGTCACACTATCTTCCGCCGGCATTGCTGGTTTTATTTTGTCCGTCGGCATGGCTGTTGATGCCAACATTCTGATATTTGAAAGGATGAAAGAAGAGCTGCGCGCAGGCCGTGTACTTGACACTGCGATGTCAGAAGGATTCAAGCGCGCATGGACATCTATCCGTGATTCCAATGTTTCGAGTTTGATAACGTCAGTGATTCTTTATTGGTTCGGGACAAGTTTGGTAAAAGGATTTGCTTTGACTTTGGGATTAGGGATATTGGTTAGTATGTTTTCGGCGATCACCGCTTCGCGTTTTTTCCTTTATTCCTTGCCGCACAAAAACCCCGGCCGCCTCACGCACTTTTTTTTCGGCAGCGGATTTACTGCTTAAAGTTTTTACCAAAAAATTTATTATACTCAATTTACTACGATCGTAACAAAGTGAGTATTATAGCAATTTAATTCATATTATGCGAAAAAAAATTATTTACGAGCCAACCTTAAGCGACTCGGCTTTATTAATGGTTGATGTTTTGGGGAAGGCGTTCGTTGGATCGTTTTTTCTGCATCCTTATTATCATACCTATTGCAAGCATACAAAACGACAATCTTTTAAAAATGCGCTTACGCGGCTGGAAAATCGCGGCTTGGT
>MFIK01000037.1 GCA_001778875.1 Candidatus Giovannonibacteria bacterium RIFCSPLOWO2_02_FULL_43_54
CGCGCGCATGATTTTGCTGGAAACTACAGGGAAGCTCATCAGAAATTGAAGATCGCCTACAGCATTTTGCAGAATTTAGGGCCCGACGGAATAAATGTGAGAAGCAATGTGGTTTTGCCGTGGTCAGCGGTTTATGTTATTTTGGTGTTTTTGATAATTTTGACGCTTTACGCGGCGCATTTCGTCTTTGACCGCCACAGGGAAATCGAGCGAAAATTGGCCATGGGAATTTTGAATCTTGTTGAACACTCGGTTTCGCAAAGACTTAACGTGCTGAAGCAAAAGCGGGAAGAATTTGATAAGGATAAATTTAAATCGTTCCACGATAAGCGGGAAAATTATTTTAAGGAACATTGGGATGAAAAGAAATAATATGACAAATCCTAAGCACGAAATCCTAAATTCTAAACAAATTCAAAATTTCAAATTCGAAATTCAAAACGTTTTGAAATTGGGATTTTTGATTTTGGTATTGTTTAGTGTTTCGATGTTAGGATTTAGTGTTTTCGCCCTGGCGGCGGAGCAGACTACCATCTCTCCTCCTTTGATTACGCTTGTCCCAAAAGATCTCGGAAATAACGAAATATGGTACATTGGCGGCGCGGCATCCGTTCCCCAAGCCGAAGTCGTTATTTATCTTCAGGGCGCGCAGGGAGAAACTTTGAGTTTTACGGCCAAATCTAATGAAAAAGGCGAATGGTTTTACACGCATAATTCGTTTCTCAAAGAAGGCGTTTATAAAAGCTGGGCGCAATTAAAGATCGGCGGGGAATTTTCCCCGCCTGGGCCGGAAGTGTCGTTTGAGATCGTTCCAACCGCGCTCCGAATTGGGACATATCGTGTTAGCTACGAAATGCTTTATCTAGCGTTAGCATTAGCGCTTCTTATGGCGCTTATCGCGTTGGCTTCGTTCGTCATATATCACTTTAGGAGTTTTAGAATAAAGAACGCGCGCTTGCATAAAGAAATAAGGGAAGCCGAGGAAGAAGCGCGGAGGGGGCTCGATCTTTTGAGAATGGATATTAAAGATGAAATAGAATTCATTTCCAAGATTCGGAAGTCACGGGAGCTCTCCATCGAGGAGCACAGGCGCGAAGAGAAACTGATGCACGACCTCGATCTGGTGGAAAGGCATCTCCTGAAAGAGATAAGTGACATAGAGCCCGCGTTGTCGTAAAATTATAAAATCCTAAGCACAAAATCCTAAATTCTAAATAAATCACAATTCTCAAAATCAAAAAGTTTAAAACATTAGAATTTCGGATTTAGAAATTGTTTAGGATTTAGATATTAGAAATTAGAATTTATTCATAAGATATTCACAAAAACGTGAGTCAAGTAGAGGACATAAAAACCAAAATAGATATCATTGATCTTGTCGGCTCCTATATTCGGCTTACAAAAGCCGGATCTAATTTTAAGGCAAGATGCCCATTTCATAACGAGAAAACGCCGTCTTTTAATGTTTCCCCTGCCAGGCAGATATGGCATTGTTTCGGCTGCGGAAAGGGCGGGGATGTCATAGAATTCGTAAAAGAGATCGAAGGCGTCGAATTTTTTGAAGCGCTAAAAATGCTGGCTGACCGCGCTGGTGTAGAGCTGGTTCATGAAGACGCGTCCGCAAAAAACGAGAGAACGAGGACGTTTTCGCTTTTGGAAGATGCCGCGAAGTTTTATGAAGAGGAGCTCGCGCATTCCGATTTTCTCGCGCTTAACCCTCTCTACGGGGGCTCCGACGCGTCTCCAAAATCGGAATGCGCTCGCTCTCCTCTTGCATACTTAAGATCTCGAGGCCTTATCGACGAAACTATCAAAGAATTCCGCATCGGCTACGCGCCGCAGGAATGGAAAAGCATATTTAATCATCTTTTGGAGAAGGGTTTTAAGGCGGATGAAATAGAATGCGCGGGGCTTATTGTAAAATCGCAAAATTCCAAAGTGGCTGCACAAAATTATTACGACAGGTTCAGAGGCCGGATAATGTTTCCGATATTTGATGCTTTGGGAAGGGTGATAGCTTTCGGAGGGCGCATGTTCCCGGATAGGGAGAACGAGGCAAAGTATGTGAATTCTCCAGAGACTAATTTATACCAAAAAAGCAAAGTTCTCTATGGTTTTAATAAATCAAAAAGCGCAATCTTAAAAGCCGGTGAATGCATTGTTGTTGAGGGCTATATGGATATGATCATGTCTTACCAGTCTGGCGTAAAAAATGTTGTGGCATCTTCCGGCACGGCGCTTACCGCTGACCAATTGAAAATTTTGCGCCGGCTTTCAGAGAAATTGATCACGGCGTTTGATATGGATAAAGCCGGCGAGGACGCGGCGAGGCGCGGGATCGCGCTGGCGCTAACCGAAGGCTTCGAGGTGGGAGTCGCCGGCTCGCTTTCAGGATTAAAAGACCCCGCTGATGCTGTGCGGAAAGACCCCAAAATTTGGAAGGATGCCGTTAAAAACTCCAGGCATGTTATCCAATTTTATATCGATACGGCGCTTGCTAAATTTCCGGCGTCATCACACGAAGCAAAAAGGGAATTTCAAAGGACCGTAATACCGGCGATTGTATCGCTACCGGATTTGGAAAAAGCGCATTGGATAAAGCAGATCGGAAAAACACTGGATATCGCGGAGGAGGCCGTTTGGGAGGCGCTTCGGAAATTACAAAATCCAAATAACAAATTACAAACAGCGGAAAACGAAATTAAGCAGGCAGCTCCAAATGACAGGAAGCTATTGCTTGAAGGCAAAATATTGGGTATATTGGCACAATATCCGATGTTGGCGGACAAGGTAGAATCGAACTTCGAGCCATTACTCCAAAGAAAAGGCACTGCCGCAGTTTTCGCCGAACTTTTTTTAAACGGCGCGATCGAAGCAGAAACAGAATTAGCGCACTGTCAGCGAGAGTTAAAGAAAGAATATTTGAAAGCGCGGCTCGAGAATTTATCGCAAATCATGCGTGAAGCCGAGAAAAACGGGAATGGCGGCGACCGGAACATTTTAGAGTTCCAAAGACTGATGTCGGAACTTTCTAAAATGCAATAATTATGGCAAAAAAAATAAAAACGAAAAAAAAACCGAAAAAACTGATAAAGAAATCTGCTAAAAAATCAAAGCGGCCTGTTTCGCTTAAGGTCTTAAAGGCTGATTTAAAAAAAGAATTTAGTGGCGAGCGAGTTGAGACAATAATCAAAAAAGGCAAAGACCGAGGATTTATTACGTATTCGGAGATTTTAAGCGCGTTTCCGCATATCGAGCACGATATTATTTTTTTGGAAGATCTTTACAGTAGGCTGGACAACGCCGGCGTTGATGTTCTTGAGGGAAGAGAATTGCTTGAATTGCCTAAGGAGCCGGATGTAAAGATAGGAAAGCGGGAAGCGAAGCGCTTGCTAAGAGAAGAACATGAACTTTTGGGTTCGGATTCAGTCCAGATGTATTTGAAGGAGATCGGCAGGATATCTCTTTTAAAAGGCGAGGAAGAAAGAGATCTCGCGAAAAGGATCGAGGCGGGAGACGAAGAGGCAAAAAATAAATTAGCGCAGGCAAACTTGAGGCTGGTCGTCTCTATCGCGAAAAAATATGTGGGCAGGACTCCGAACCTCACCCTGCTCGACCTTATCCAGGAGGGGAATATCGGCTTATTCCGCGCGGTAGAAAAATTTGATTGGAGAAGAGGCTATAAATTCTCAACTTACGCTACATGGTGGATCCGCCAGGCCGTAACCCGTGCGATCGCCGACCAGGGGAAGACAATCCGAATTCCGGTGCATATGGTGGAAACAATTTCAAAATACCAGCAGGTTTACCGCAGATTGACTCAGGAATTGGGCAGGGATCCGCTGGCCGAAGAAATTGCCTCGGAGATGAGCATGGACGTAGAAAAGATACATCATATTCAAAAAATTTCGCAGGATACGGTTTCATTGGAATCTCCGGTTGGCGATGACGACGAGGACTCTATGCTCGGTGATTTTATCGAAGACGAAAAAACGCTCTCTCCTGAGCAGGAAGCGGCAAGAAAACTTTTAAAGGACCATATTTCGGAAATTTTAGTGGACCTTATGCCAAGAGAACAGAAGATTCTCGCCATGCGTTTTGGTCTGACGGACGGAATAACACACACCCTTGAAGAAGTAGGCAAAGAATTCGGCGTTACCCGCGAGCGCATACGGCAAATTGAAGCCAAAGCCATTGAAAAAATCCGCCAGCACGACAAAGTGGCAAAATTGCACGGATATTAAACCGGCGCGTATTATTTTTTGGCCAATATCACGATCATCGCGATAACGCCAAAACCAGAAGCTCCTCCCGCGCCCATGCCCAAGCCTCCATTATATCCCATCATAAGGTTATTATAACAAAGCGATCTTACTTATTCCAGCATTTTTTTGACCACTTCCAGGGTGCCGTGCCGTATTTTTCATAGATGGCGAGCGCCACAGCTTCGTTCCCTTCCTCGGTGTAGAGGTCATGCCCGAGCTTTTTGGCCAGGTCGCCCCAATAAAGGACATTAATCTGGAATTTTCCGATATCATATTTATTGCGTTCTCCCACCAAGACATTTCCGTCGCCGTCGAAATGCCGCCCCTGTGATTCGCAGGCTGCTATGCGAGTAAGGACATCTGGGAGGGGTTCTTTTGCAATAGCTTGTATTTCCTTCCGTTGCGGGAAAGGAAAGGCGGGTGACGGGCTCATTTGCTGTTCATAAGCGACCCTTGGTATCGATAATAGCGCGGCAATTGCCGCGAAAACCAGATAATTCATATATTTACCAATATAAAAACGCCTATCTAGGCGCTATCATATATGGTCTTTTAAGCTTACGTCCTTTGTCCGGAAATGTCAACCTGACTTCCTAAATATGTCAAGAAAAAACTCAATATAAAAAGCGTTGTTGAGGTTATCGCGGAGATGACGCAATAGGTGCAGAGGGCGTGTATAACGAATAGCTGTAGATAAACAAAATAGGCGGAAGCCAAAAAACCGGTGACCGGAACATATTTTAATATTTTAAAAGCCGGCTCGTTTTTAGTGTCAAAATAAAAAACCGAGATGATGAGCATAAATAAATAATATGCCGCGCCGTAAAGTGCCAACGGCAGGCCGAAAACTTTTGAATAGGCGCTCGTTGTCACCTGTTCACACCCCTTAAAGATGACGCAGGGGAGAGTCGCATTTTGATAGTGCTCTATCGTAAGATAAGAAGCATCAAGAAAGCCCAAAAAGCTTACGACAATAAAAACAATAACGATCAGCCTCTGTCTATCCATTCGCTTCTTGAATAAGTTTTACGAAATCTTCGTATGACCTCGGCTGTATTTTTTTGCCGTTCAAAAAGAATGTGGGAGTTGAATTTACGAAATTGGCAACTCCGCTTTTATATTGGTCCGACACTTTGTTTTCTATCGCGGGCAAAGAGATGTCCTCGTCATATTTGGTCATATCAAGCTTCAGGGCTTCGGCATATTTCCTGAATATTTCATCCGCGTTTCCCTTTTCGGCCCAGTCGGTTTGTTTGTCAAATATCATATCGTGCATCTCCCAAAATTTTCCCTGGTTCGCGGCCGCTTCCGAGGCGTAAGCGGCGGGCTTTGCCTGCGCGTGCTGGGGAAGCGGGAAGTGCCGATAGACGAACAAGAATTCTTGGCCATGTTCTTTTATAAGCTGCTTTACCAGAGGATGATAGGCTTTACAGGCAGGACACTGAAAGTCGCTATATTCGATAAGGATATTTTTAGAATCCTTGTTGCCTACGGTCAGGTCATCCGGCGATACCGCGGTAGTGATGATTGGCGATGGCCCAGGGTCGGAAGATCTATTTGCGAGTATTATCAACCCAAAAACCGAGCCAACAACCAAAAGTCCTACAACGGACCAGATTATGGCGCTTTTCGCGCGCTTCTTTTTTGCCGCGGTTTCTGCCGCATTTTTCTTTGCGACCCTGTTTATCTCGTATAATTCTTTTTTTGAAAGATTTTGATTGTTTTCCATATGGATGTTATACCTTTTTTATCTGTTTGCTGCAAGTTTTAAGATTGCGTCTGTTAACTCCGGAAAATCTTCCTGCAAAAAGTGCCCGCGGTTTTCAAAAATTTGGGTGTTTGCGCTCGGTAGCGCTTGTTTATATTTTCTCAAGTCCGCGAAGGGGACTACTGGATCATCTTTGCTTTGGTAGAGAAAAATTTTATCGGATTGTTTCGCAAGTTTTATAAGGTTTCGAGGAAGCTTAAAATCTGCCAAGGAATATTCCGAATTCGCGTCATCGTATGGCGCTGAGACCAAAAAAGTAGCAGTGATTTTTTTCTGGAAATCATTTTCAGACAAATACTTTGCGAGTATCGAATGTATCCCCACCGTGTATTACAATTATTTGTTTTTTCATATCGTTTTTGATTTTTTATTCAACATCATACTAACATCCTCAAGTTTATAAGTATGTTGTCAGGAGCGTTGGAAGGATTGTAAAAAGCGTACGAATGTTTTCCCGTAGGGCGACAATGAGTGTTCTACAAATTTACCGCGATATTTCTTGTTTAAAAGCCCGGCCTGATAAAGGCGCCGTGTGTGTTCGCCTATCGTTTTATCGTTCGCCTTAAGGGCTTCAGTAATGTCTTCAAGAGTAATGCCTTCCTGATCTGCCACCAAAAGCAGTATTTCAATGCGATGGTGGTTCGAAATACCTTTCAAATGCCTCTCCATTTGCCTAGCTGTTTTTATATTTGTCATATTGATATGTTGCCACAACATTCTTACATTCTCAAGTTTGTTGGGATGTTACTTCAAAAGGTTAGTTGCTTCTTTGAAGGCATTTTCTACATCATCAAAAACAGGATAGCCGTATTTCTCCGCCTCTTCTTTGTAATGCGGGCGCTCGCCATAGAAAAATGCTTCTGCTTCAAGCTTTTGAAGCTCTTCGGTTTTACCCCATCTCGGGTCTTTTTTGTTTCTCTCAAAAGTTTCATCAAAAGATTTTCCGATGAGGACAATGCCGGGAAATTTTAGATCCCTTTTGGCTAAGTGGGGAAGAATATTTACTCCTTCAAAAATCACCATTTTTTCATTGCTGACAGATTTATCAAGAATTTCTAATATGCCTGGCCATAAAGCTTCGGATTGTCTTACTAAATTTTGCCATTGTTGATCATGGTTCGTGGACGTATAGTATATTTTTTCGTCCTGATTTAGATAAAAGTTCACCCAAGGTTCATATTTCGGATCATTTTCTAATTTTTCACGCAGATCGTCTGTAGAGATGGATTTTCCACCAAGCTCGTCGGTAATTCTTTTCGCCAGATAGGATTTGCCGGCGGTTGGTATACCGGTAATGAAAATTTTTTTACTACTCATTTTTTCAATGATAATATCAATCGAGGTTCGCCGTCGCCGTAGTAATTTTCTTTGCGCGATTCGGTTTTGAAGCCGAATGGTTCATAGAGTTTGATTGCGGCCAAATTGTCCGGATGCGTTACAAGGTTGATTTTTTTTACGTCTTTTAACTCATCTAAAATACGGCGAACGATCTTTTTGCCGACACCCTGTTTTTGGAAGCTGGGGAGTATCGCGAGCCCGCTTATGTATACTGAGCCGTCGTTCCGCTTTTCATAAGACACGTTGCCGAGTATTTCATAACCCTTTTTGACCAAATAGATCGTTTCACCTTTTTTAAAGGCCTCCTCCCATTCGCTTTTTTTCGTCATCGCGGAATAAATTTTTGAGCCGGATAAATTGTTCTCTATCATCAACAACTTATCGATATCATTTAGCCCGGCCTTAACCAATTTAAGTTCGTTTGCCAAAGGTAACTTCATCATGCAGAGGTCATATTTGCCTTTCAATAAGTCAACGGTTTTTTTGAGATTTTCATATTTTGCTCTGGCGACTTCGATTGCGCCGATGTAGGTGTCGGTGTAACGCGCAGATCAGCCGTTCCGGCTGATGGAGCGGTGGCCGTGCCTGTGTCGGCAGGCGTGTTCCTGTCCGCGGGTGCGCCTACGGCGTCCGCGTTTCTCGCGGCGCTTTGTATTTCGTCAGCGGCAGGCGCAAATACGGGCATTATCAAAAAATTTATCGTGAGAATTATTGCTAGGCGCTTCGTCTTCATTAAAAAATATTAGCAAATATCGCCAAATAAAAAAAGCGCCCGGATTACGGCGCCGTTTGTGTTACAGCAAGCTTGTGGAAAGTTTTTCGTAAACTTCGCAGGCGGTTTTTCTGAAAAATTCGCGTTTCCTCCAAAAGACATTATTTTCGGAAACATCATTTTTTTTGATGCGTCCAAGGTCGAGCGCTGCCATGACCCTTGCGTGCCCAAGGTCTTTATCCGAGAGCGTGGGCTTTCCGTCTTCTATGCCCTGATAGATATCTTTCAAATATTGATATTTTCCTGGGCGCGAAGCGCGGCGTGCCAAAAATTTTTGCGATTCAATATGCCAGACAAAATCGTGTATGGCCACGAAAAAATCATAATTTGCCGCGGCCTCTGATATTTTTTGATATCTTTTGTCAAGCTCCGAGCGTGTTTTTATCGTGTTCACAGTGCGTAAATTGTAGCATGCAGACGTAAATTTTTCAATAGCAGGCCTTATATAAAAAAACAGGCGATTAAACGCTCGTTTCCATTTTCTCGAGCAAAAGATCGCTGTAGGATTTTTCAATAAGATCTTCGCCGCGTATTCCGAACAGACCAATATATTCCAGGCATTGTTTGTACAATTTTTCTTTTCCGATAGAGCCATTTTTATCAATCGCCTCGATCTCGACGAAAGTTCCAAGTCCGTATACAAAATCAATGTGAAATTTGATGTTGTCTACGAAATAAATTCCCCGCACTTTTTCGACAACAGCCAGCATTCCTAAAGATTTCACAAGCATTTCTTTAAGCGCGGAACCAGGCTGATTATCAAACAATATTACCTTGGACTCTTTCGGGCATCCCTTGGCTTCTCTTTCATAAAAAATGAGACAGTTCTCGATATTTCCTTCCCGCAGCTTCATGCGTCCGCACGGAACATTAAAGTACGTGTCAATTTGATGGTCGATGCCTTTGTGCGGGGCATTTTTATCTTTTAATACGTTTCTGATCCGATAAAGGCTATCGAGCTTCGCCTTGATTTCAACATTAAGGTGCATCCTATTTTCTATATTCCTGGAAATAATTTAGCACGGCGCCAACTATTTATCAATTCAAAAATGCTCCGCGCGCAGATATATCCCTAATTCGAACGAATTAAGCCTGTATAAAAAATAACTCGCCCGGTTTATCCGAAGGTTATTTAATGTAAGTTTTCAGTATGGGTGGCGTGTCTGTCTGAACAATATCAAATCGCAGTCTTCCGATGACCTGGCCGTCCGCGGTTTCTACGTTCACTCTCCACGAGCCCGGAGAAACACCGGTTTTCATTGAATAGATTCTCCACCCTTCATCGCGCCCTCCTCGCGCGGAGAGATTAACTCTAGTTACCACAACCCAGTCGCCGGCGTTTTCATCATATCTTTGCCATTCATGGATTATCTCGGTATTAAACAGCGCCGGAGAATAGATCGCGCTGTAAGCATAAATCGGCGAACCGGGAACCCAATGAAAATTCTCCGTTGAGAAAAATTTTTGAAAGCTCTCGGCAACCTCGCCACTCACAACATAATTTCCAGAAGCGTCTTTATAAAGCGAATGATAAATGCCGGCGTCCGCAATGGAGAGTGGAATTGGCGGAATGAGATTTAAAAAATATAAAATATTTGCGAGTAAAAAAATTCCTAATACGGACGCGGCAAGCATACTGCGCTGTTTTTTAAACTTTTCTTTCGCGAAAAAACCTATGGCGAACACAAAAATAAATATTGTGAAAAGACTTATGAGTCCGCTTATTAAAAATATGTCGGGCCCGATGCGGTCGATAAACACCGGTACGATATAAATTGTGAATGTGAGCAGCATCAAATAAAAAAGGCAGATCTGGAATATCAACCGCTCATAATTTTTCTTGAACGATTCATTGGCGATGAACGCCGCGGCGAGGATGAGCAGGAAAGGCCAGGAGACGGCAAGCGTTGCGCTCCTGAAATAAAAAACAAGGAAAGTGGAGAGGAGCCCGCCAAAGAAACCCTGCAGGAATGTAAGGTACCAAAAATGCGTCTTTGAGGCGTCTTTATGACTGGGAAGATCCGCCGCTTTATTTTCGTGAAAATTTACTAGTATCAGCAGTATAGCGATTATCAAAAAATGCGCCGCGACCCACAAGTTTTCCCAAAATTGGTCGATGTGCTCGAGGGTGAACCATTCGAATATGAACCCAATGACGAGTGATGCCGACGATATCGGCCGTTCATTTTTTCCGTACCAGTCCCTCGCGATTGCGATAAAGAATTTCATTTATCTTTTCTTTTTTCTCATATATATAGCTATACAAACCCGACGATATATTGTTCATGAGGGACAGCCATGTTTGTGATCTTACGAAGCTGAATCTAGTAAATTTGGATGTCCAAGCAAGTAAGCGTTTCCAGCCATCTCTTTTTTGCTTTCCGGCTGGACGATGAGTAATTTTAGCGCGTCTTTTCCGCAGGCGATGGCAGGGAAGCCACCGGATTTAAAAAACTTTCCCGGCTTGATGCTTTGCGGAGCATCGATGACCGCTGCTTTTATTATTTTTAATTTTTTCCCTCCGGCATCCGTAAAAGTGCCGGGCCATGGATTGTACGCACGAACCATCTTTTCTATTTCTTCCGCGTTTTTTGACCAGTCGATCCTTCCGTCTTCTTTTTTTATTAATTTGGTGAACGTGGCTCGCGAATCATCCTGCGGATGCGGAATAATTTCGCCATTCATCCATTTTGGAATGGTTTCAAACAAAAGCTCGGCACCAAGTTCAGCGAGAGCGTCGTGGAGTTGGGTGTAGGTAATTGAGAATTGAGAATTGAGAATTGAGAATTCGCGCTTCGCGACAATCGACCCATGATCTGTTTTTTCATCCAATAAAATTATTGAAACGCCGGTTTCCGAGTCTCCGTTAAGAATTGCCGACTGGATAGGGGACGCTCCGCGGTATTTGGGAAGGAGCGAAGAGTGAATGTTCAAAATGCCTTGCGGAAAAATATCAATAAGTTCTTTTGGGAGTATTTTACCATAAGCGGCTATGATGCCGATATTCGGCATTAAATTTGAAACACGAAGAATAAAATCATGATCAAGCTTTTCCGGCTGTATTAGTTTTTCGTTGTACGCTTCATACTCTATGATCCATGATTTAACAGGCGATGTCCTTAATTTCTTTTTGCGTCCGGCGGGCCTGTCGGGAGATGTGACAACGGCGGCCGGAGGCATGCCGTTTTTAATAAGCGCTTTCAGCGCGGGCACCGCGAATTCGGATGTCCCAAAAAAAACTATCTTAGGCATCTTTTAGTTTTTTAACATTCTTTGCCTTATCGATAAAAAGCATTCCGTTCAAATGATCTAATTCGTGCTGGATGACTCTGGCAAATAAGCCGGAGAAGCCGCGTGAATGTTTTTTGCCGGTTTCATCGAAATATTCGACATTCAATTTTTCCGGGCGCGTTACCTCGCCGTAAAACCCGCGCACCGAAAGGCACCCCTCAACGTCTTTGTTTTTTTTCACGGAAAATTTTTTTATTTGGGGATTTATAAAAACCAAAAAATCCAGACCCGGAATGAAGTCCGACTTCTTTGGAGATCCGGAGTCGGATTTCGAGGATGGTCTGATTTTTTTATCCAACCGCATAACTTCTCCGGACACCAAAAAAATTCTCAAAGATTCGCCGATCTGCGGCGCCGCGATGCCTATGCCGTCGGGCTCTTTGAACATGACTTCGGCCATTTTGAAGATAAGTTCCTTTAAGCCTGAGGCGCGTAAATCAGCAACAGGCTTTGCGATTGCGCGTAAAATTTTGTTTTCTTTTTGTAATATCATTTCTTTTTAAATAACTCATTCAGCATCGTTTGTCTAGGAAAATAACGCTCATAAATTTCGTCCAATTCCTTCCAAAAAGCATGGTTTTTTAGCTTCAATTCAAGTTCTTCCATTAGTGCTTTTGAGAGCATTGTTCCGATAGCTGGCGCTAATTTCTGTTTTTTTGCGAGGAACCAAACTGCCATCATTTCAAGCTGGGTCCGCGAGAATTTTTTCAGCGCCCGCTCGGTTAATTTGCCGTCTCTGCCACGTACGATCTTCGGCGAAACATCCCTAATCTTTTTCGAAGCTTCATGAAAAAAATCGATAAATTCTTTTATGTCGTTTTTCGGCATGCCAATGCTTAGGGTAAAATTATTTCCAAATAATTTTCGTCGTCCAAAACAAAAACCTTGCCGTTCTTGATAGAAATTATTTCAGGTTTTTTTCCTTTGTAAATCGGTGCGATATTTTGCCCTCCGGAAGCATTCATTTCAAGAGCAAATATGCCGTTTTGCATAGCAATCAAAAGATAGTCTGCCCAGCCTGGATATTCAAAAACCTGCCTGATTATGGCGCCGCGGGGAGAAGTATAAACGGTAATGGACGATCCTTTTTGCCACAAAGGCATTTTATCTTCGCTGTCAAGCCAAATTGAATCGATATTCCGGCCGTCCCAGAGAACAAGCCTCTGGTCGTTATCCTCGAACGCGGAGTTCGGATAGTTTTTTAGAGCATCCAGCGTTTCCGTGGGAAATTCATTAGTGATCCTTGCTTTATTGAGATAAAAATTCTCGTCTTCGCCCAAGATGACATATTTGCCGCTGGAAAGAGGCCAGAATTTTTTGACTCCGGAATAAGTCTCTTTCGCGATCTTGTTTTCATAATCATAAAGTGTCCCATTTTTTAAAAATGGCTCGAAAATTTCCGGTTTTTCACCAAGTATTTTTCCTTCCGGATTCATCGGCACAAGTAAGATATCTTTTGAGTTAACTTCTTCGGAAACAACCTCAAGTTTCTTTTTCCATTCCCAAAATCCCTCTAATTTTACGGTAACTTCATGGATTCCGGGCGTAATATTTTTTATGAGAGCACCTCCGGACAGATATGAGGTTGTTTTTTTCGGTTTCCCGTCGACATATATTTCCGCTCCAACCTGCGATGACTTTATGAAGATGCCTCCGGTTTTTTCAAAAACGAATCCGTTCCCAAGCCTATAGCCCAGGCTATAAATCAGCACCGCGCCGACTAGAAGAAAAAATACCGCGATAGAGATCCAAAAAAGCATCCTTCGTTTGCGAATAGTAAGCATAATTTGATTTCCTGTTCAATTTAGCATAAATTTTAAGTACATGCCAGCATTTTTGATTAAAGGAGGGGGCGCGTCCGTCCCAAATCTTGAGGGGGAGATCGCCGTCGGCAGTTCGAAAAACGCTTCGCTGCCAGCGCTTGCCTCGTCACTGCTTTTCGGCGATATGCCGCGTTTTTTAAACTTGCCCGAAATCGAAGACATCAAAAGGATGAGCGAGCTGATATTGTCAGTTGATAGCGAAGGAAATGTGGATCTGGACATCGCAAAAAGGTTCCGCGCTTCTATTCTTGTTGTAGGGCCGCTTTTGGCGAAGTTCGGGAGGGCATCTTTTCCTCATCCGGGCGGATGTCTGATCGGCGCGCGCCCAATCGACGTATTTATCAACGGCTGGGAAGCGATTGGCGGAAAATTGGTTAAATCCGGGAAAACCGACGGCGGAAATTTAATTTATACCGTTGAAGCGCCCGGAGGGCTTACAGGCTGCGACTATACTTTTAAAGTGCAAAGCGTAACCGGAACGGAGGGCATGATGATGACGGCACTTCTTGCAAAAGGGGATACCGTGCTCCGCAACTGCGCGATGGAACCCGAAATAGAATATCTTGCCGATTTTTTAAATAAGAACGGAGCAGATATCCGCGGAGCGGGCACCACCGAAATAACTGTTGCAGGGCGGAGCGGCAAATTACTCCGCGCAGTTTCGCCTTTTTTGGCGCCTCCCGACAGGATTGAGGCGGGAACCCTTCTGATATTGGGGGCGCTTGCGGCACGTTCGCTCGAAATAAAAAATATCAATAAATGCGAACTCGCGTCGTTATTTGCGGCGCTTGGCGAAGCAGGAGTTGAAACAATTGAAACAAAAAATGGCGTGCTTGTTAAAAAACCTAAAAAAATAAATCCCGTAAACATTAAAACGAAAGAATATCCTGGGTTTGCGACGGACCTGCAGGCGCCGTTTTCGGTTTTGGCGACACAAGCCTCCGGCCAAAGCCTCATTCACGAAACTATCTTTGAAGGCAGGCTTGCTTACACGGAAGACTTGAACAGGATGGGGGCGAAAGTTACGTTGATGGATCCTCATCGCGCGCTGATTACGGGCCATACACCGCTCTACGGCAGGGAACTTACAAGCCCTGACTTGCGCGCCGGCCTCGCTTATGTTATCGCCGCGCTAATCGCTGAGGGAGAATCAAAAATCTGCAACATATACCAAATCGACCGCGGCTACGAAAAGATCGACGAACGTTTAAGAGCTATCGGCGCGGATATCGACAGAATTGACTGATAAAATGCTGGCTGTTCACTTTATTGTCTGGATTATACTTATAATCTGCTATCGCAATTTATAGATACAAGGAAAACATCAGATATAAAAAAATTAATCCAACAAATCCTGAAAATGTAATTTAAGTTTAGAATCGTCATCGAAATAATTTGCTTCAAAATAATTTACAAAATTTCCAACAGCAAAGAATTCCGACACAAAATCTATTTCATCTTTGCAGGAATAAGGGTATGCAAACACGCTTCTTTGAAGCGGATAAAAACCCAATCTGTGAAGATTATGGCGCAAGGCCTCCCGCGCCTTTTTATGTTTTTCCGGAATATCAAATATTACAATTCTCCATTTGCCGTCCCATTTTGATGGTTTCTGAAGTACCAAATTCTCAAGCTGATAATTAAGCAATCTCTTTTTTCCGGATATCGTAAGTTCAATAAACAATTCTCCATTCTTTTCATACATGGCGACTAGCCTGTTTTTTTTAAGTCTTTTAATCGCGCGCATAATTCTTTCTTTTTTTTTCTGCTTTTCACGAAAATCAGCTCTCTCCATATCAAATAGTTTTAAAAGTTTTACTGTTCCTGGCGCGACAAGCAAAGTTAATAATACCGCGCCGGTACCTATCGCCGCTAAAACTTTTTTAGACAGCTCCCATCGCCCGCTTTGTGGGATATCGATTTCTGCAAATTTACCCTTATGCAATTTATATTTTTGCTTTAATGACATTGTACCTATAATATGCTATCGCAGTTTATAAGTCCAGAATTTATATATAAATGAATTACTCCATAGCTTGCTACGGGTAATTCATTTTGTGAAGCCCATTCACAATGGTAAAATACAATGCTATAACGAAAGAGCAATATGCCATTTTTTATCAAAAAAATAGGGATAGATTTGGGAACCGCCAACACCTTGGTGTTTATTCCAAATAAAGGCATAATCTTGAATGAGCCTTCGGTTGTCGCCGTTGCCATGCCGGAAAATCGCGTTCTTGCCGTCGGCAACGAAGCAAAGACAATGATCGGAAGAACTCCAGAATCGATTATTGCTTATCGGCCGATGAAAGACGGCGTGATAGCTGATTATCGCGTAACGGAAGCGATGCTTCGGTATTTCATCGGAAAAACCGTGGGAAAATGGAATTTGCTGAAGCCCGATGTTTTAATTTCCGTGCCAGCAGGAGTTACTTCAACCGAAAGAAGATCCGTGGTGGAGGCAGCGATAAAAGCCGGCGCGAAAAACGCTTTCATTGTAAAAGAGCCGGTGCTTGCGGCGATCGGCGCTGGAATCCCTATTCATGAGCCGCGGGGGCATATGGTGGTAGATATCGGCGGAGGAACAACAGATTCGGCGGTGATTTCCCTGGGAGGAATCGTCGCGTCAATGTCTTTGAAAGTTGCGGGAAATAAAATTGACCAGGCGATAGCGGATTATATAAAAAAACAATATAACTTGGCGATTGGCGACAGCACAGCGGAAACTATCAAAATTTCGATAGGATCCGCGATTCCGTTGGACGAAGAACTCACCATGAATATCAAAGGGCGCGATTTTCTTACGGGACTTCCACGGTCGCTCGACATTCGCTCAAACGACATTGTAAAGGCTATCGAGAGCGAGTTAAGAGACATTGTAAAATCGATCAAGCAGGTTTTGCACAATACTCCTCCAGAGCTTGCCGCCGATATCATTGAACAGGGGATCACAATGACCGGAGGCGGCTCTTTGCTCCGGAATTTTAATGTTCTGATAAGTCGTTCGACGGGTGTTCCCACATCTGTCGCAAAGGATGCGCTCTACTGCGTCGCTAAAGGCACCGGAATCGCGTTGGAACACCTAGATATTTACAAACGAAGTATCATCGCAAAGAAGTGAGACCGCTTGAATTGATAAAATGCCAGTTAGCTAAAAAAACACTGCCACACGCGTATCTTTTTTCGGGGACGGATGAGATGGCAAAAAATGAGGCGACAGAATGTATTTTTGTGGAATTACTGAAAGTTGAACTGAAAAAAATCGGCAACCACCCCGATTTTTACCAGGTCGAATCAGACCCGATTACGATAGATGATGTTCGCGTTTTAAAAAGCAAGGCTTCCGTCGGACCGCTCGTCGGCAAAAGATGTGTTTTTTATATTAAAAAGATTGAAAACTTAAGCTGGCAGGCGGCCCCGGCGCTGCTCAAGCTTTTGGAGGAGCCCGGACCGAACAGTTTTATTTTGGCTTCAACGGAAAACGCGAACAGCGTTTTGCCTACATTGAGATCGCGCTTCGCGCATATTAAATTCACGGGACGCGCATCGTCAAAAAAAATCGAGAAACCGGCCATTCCCAAAAAAGCGCCCGAAGGGGACGAGGCGGCTGCATTTTTAATGGAAGCGCTAAATTACGCGCGAGTCCTCGCAAAAAAAGAATCGACACGCGAGAATGTAAGCAGATTTTCCGGCCTTTTGAAAGCTGTTTCAGAACTCTCTGATCCTACCGTAAACAAAAGACTTTTGGCGGAATACGCGATTATGTTATTATGAGCGATGAGAGCAAATCAAGGAATTTTGGATTGCCTTGCGAGCTCGACGGAGCGAACACGAGGAATTTTTTGGCAGAAAAATATCCGTGCAATCCAAAATTCTCTTGATTTGATCGAATATAAATAAAAACCATGATAAATTTTATCGAAGAAGAAAAAGAATTTAAAAAGATACTCGATCACTTTACCGAGGAGTTAAAAGTTATCCGCACGGGCCGGTCTCATGCGTCGCTTGTTGAAAATATTATGGTAGATTCGTATGGCGCGCAAATGCCATTGTCACATGTCTCGGCTATATCCACTCCCGATCCGAAAAGCATAATTGTTAAGCCGTGGGACAAATCAATGCTTCCCGCGATCGAATCGGCGCTCCAAAAATCCAATCTGGGATTTTCCATCATTGCCGAGGCCGGCCAAGTAAGGCTTACTCTGCCGCCATTGAACGAAGAAAGAAGAAAGGAATTTGTTAAGCTGGTAGGAAAAAAAATGGAGGATGCGAAAATCTCGCTTCGCAAAAGGCGAGATGACATCAGAAAAACCATTCTGGATGAAGAGCGCGCGAAAACCATATCGGAGGATCAAAAATTCTCGCAAAACGAAAAGATGGAAAAAATGACCGAGGAATTCAATAAAAAGATAGAAGATGTGTCCGCGAAAAAGGAGAAAGAGCTGATGGAGGTTTAATGTTTAAATGATTGATAGCTATGGCGATGAAATGCGTTTTTTCCTAATTTTTCAGTACCACAAATCCCGGGCTTCCGTCTATACGGAGGTTCGGGATTTTTTCTTTAAGCGTTTCATAGATCGTAGGTCTGGATTCGACGGGAATTATTGTGCAAGGTGCACTACAGTCTATTTTATCAAATTCGGCGCTTCCAAAATAATAAATATTTTTTTCTTTTTGTTTATTTTCAAAATAGGTATCGGTAATAAAAATAATAGGCGCGAATGAAAGCGGGCGTCCGGTTAAATCCACTGCGTCCGCGCTATTCGTTACGACGTATTTTTTAATAGATGATGGCTCATTGTTTAACCAATGAGCCATTTTTGTTTCGTTGCCCAAAAAAGAATCATAAACTTCGGGATTCGGCGCCCAGCGGAAAAAATATTGGTTAAAAACGTTTGACGCCGCGGCGATAAAAAAAACGAACAAAACTATTTTGAGTTCTTTGTGGATACGGTGAATCTGTTTTTTGTGTTCAGGGAAATCAATTTCCCATTCTTCAAATTTCATATTTATACGGCCAATAAGGAATTCGAGGCCTAGTGCCGCGAAGATCATTGCGGGAGGAATAAGCACTATCGCGCGCAAGGCGTGAGGCAAGCCCTCGGAGGACATTATGACCGGGAGCATCATAACCGAAAACCAGAGCAAAATAAAATTGGAAGCGCTGCGCGGGAAAACACCCGGTGTTTTTTGGGATTTAACACCGGGTGTTGAGGAGCGCAGCGCTCTCCAAATTCCTATTAAAAATAAAATACCGACTGGCCACCAGAGCTGGGAGGAGCCGGCATAATTGTGCCTCCAGTTAAAGTCGCCAAAAAAGTTGAACATTTGGGCGGTTTTTAAAACATTCTCGGAAAATTGGCCCAAAGGCTGTGGCGAGGAAAAAATCGAAATACTTGAGGTCCGACCGAAAAAATCTGCCGGATTTTGCGCGTAATAAATCAAAAGGGGAGAGGCGGCAACAAGCGCCATAAAAATAAATAGAACGATCAGACACGGCGCGCAGATGCCGTCTTTTAACTTTTCTTCGCGATACTGCTTATAAAAGATCCACAACGGATAAAGTGCAATCAGCGGAGCGATACGAAACGCAATGTAGGTGTGGAAGCCGAGGCCTAGTAGCAACCCACCAAGCGAAAAAAGGAGGGTTGCTGAAATCCGAAATCCCAAATCCGAAATCCCAAACAAATTCCAATTTCCGAAATTCAAAATTCCAAACCGTTTCCGATTTTGGTCATTGGGATTTGGGTATTGTTTAGGATTTAGTGCTTGGGATTTAGGATTTTTGTGAGTCAGAAATGCGCTATCAGGCAGTGAAATCCTCATACCACGAAATAAAAAATAGAATGCCAATACTAATAATAGCGGGGCCATTATCGCCCGGAAGCCCATTCTGGAAAAAATAATATGCCAAAACGAAGTTGCAAGAAAAAACGACGTAAAAAGCGCGATTCGTTTATTCGAACTAGATTCGCTATTCGCTGATAATCTAAATAATTCCCTCGTCATCAAATACAAACCCAAAACGGTCAAAATTCCGAATATCGCGGAGGGCAGCCGCAAAACCCACGGCTCATGCCCCAGAAATTTTACGAAAATTGCCTGGATATTTATAAACAAACCTTCTCTGCCGAAATTTTCCGGATAATAAACTTTCCAGTCACTCCCTTCCAGCGCCTGTATCGTATTTACCCCGTTCATCGCCTCGTCAGACCAAAGCCCCGGAGGAGCTGCTTTTAAATCATAGAGGCGCAGAAAAATTGCTATAAAAATAATTAGCGCAATCCACAGCGAAGCCTTGTTTTTCTTCATGCTATATTCTATCATAAAATCACTATGGAAGAATCGCCAAAAGGCATTAACGAATGGGAAAAGGCATCCGACGAGGAGCGCTGGAAAATGCTGAACCCGGATAGCGGCGCCTCAAAGGCGGAAAACAAACCGCCAGAGCCGAAAGCATCCGAACCGGAAAGCAAGAATCAATATGACGCCGTTTTTTCTGCAAGGAGAGAGGCGGAAGAGGAGAGTAAGCCGGCCGGTAAAATGCCCGAGCCGGAAAGCTCCGCGCCTAAAGAAGCGGAACCCAAAATAACTTCTCAAGTGAGTCCTGAAGACCGCATGGCTCAAATTGACGCGAGAACCCAGGAAATTGCCAAGGAAATCAGATTGCTTGATAAATCAAGCGCCGATTTTCGCCAAAAATCGGAAGAATACGAATTTTTGCGAAAAGAATATAACGATTTATATCCGAAAACGGAAGATGATTTGAAATTTATGGATAATGCCAAAAACCCATATAACTATATGTCGATGTCTCCGGAGGAAAAAACAAAGCTTTATAAAATTCAGACCGAAGTCGCCAGAGGAAAAGAATCAAAAGGGAAAACTATTGCAAGCCCCGAGGCAATAGAAAACTTTGTCCCGGCTGAAGACCGCGTTAGAAGTTTAAAAGAAAACATGGTTGTCGGTGCTCGCAACAAAGACACGGAAGATTTTCTTAAGATGATAGCTGAACCGTACGAAAGAGTCGGTAAAATGAAAGAAGACAAAAGCGGGAAAACTTTTTTGGAAAAAGCAAAAGAAGTTGTTTCCCGCGGAAAAGAATGGATTACAAAGCCGTCTTTGTTGCGCGAAAGATTGTTGGGTATCGCAACGGCCGGAATTTGGGATATACACCAAGCGGACAAATTCCGCAGAGGCAAGAAAAAAACTGGAAAAGAACTGGCGGAAGTGGCGAAAGAAATACAGTCCAGGCGCGGTTTGTTGACTTATCCGGAAGCATTTGAACTGCACAATAAGCTTGCCGCAGGTGAAAAGCTGGGGGAAAGCGTTACCCGGGAAAAAATTGATAAAATTGCTTGCGAGATAAAACGCGAGCGGAATTTAAAATATATCAACGCGGTATTGCAATACGCAGATCACGCCTTACAGGAACGTTTAAAAGGTTATAGCGATGCTAAGGGAACACAGCTCCAGCTTGACCCGGAAAGAAGGCGCGCAATGCTGGGAGAACTTGGTAAAAAACTTGTGGCTATGCAAGATAGTCCAAAATCAGCAGATGCTAAAGAATTTTCTAAAATTATCAAAGATAATCTTAATCCGAAATATTGGACAAGGTATGCGTATGGCGGTTTGGAAGCCGCGCTTTGGGCTGTTGGTATTTGGTGGTATACGTCAGGTTCAGAATCGGCTTTGGTCAAAGGGCCGGTTAAATACATGGCTCCTTCGGGAAGCGAGGGCGCGCCTTCAAAACTAACTTTAAACGCAGGAGATAATCCATGGAATGCGCTTAAAGAATGGCTGCAGCAAAATGGCATTCCCAATCCTTCCGACATGCAGGTGCAGGCAACAGATACGATAGTCAGCCATTCGACGGGATATGGCGTTACTCCATGGGATATTGCGGGGTCGCCGCTAGACACACAACTGCCTGTCGGATACGAGCTTGATGTTTCTGAAGCTGCCAGGCAATTGGAATGGATTAAAAATCTGCACAAGTAATCGATAAATATGAATAAAAAAGAAAAACAAAACAGAATAAAAGAATTGATCGGAAATTCTTTAATACCGAAAGAAGTTAAGCAAATTGTGCTGAAAAATCTCGTTAAATATGACGAAAAAATATTAGACGGCATGCTTGAATCGCTTGCGCGCGAGAGCGTTGCCATGAATAAATTGGCTTCGGATTTGATGCGTTTTGACGTTGAATCGCAAAAGCGCTGGGACGACCTCGAAATTGAACAGTTAAAAGTTGCCGATGATTTTGTCGAGCAGGCTTTCAAAGATTTGACCGGTTAAAATAGCGCCCGCCATATGCTATTATTTACATATGGCACAGGAATCGCTAAATGACGAAATAAAATGGCTTGAAGAACGGCTCTCCGCCAAAAAGACGGAGCTTTTGGAGGCAGGTGAATCCAAAGCCGAAAAAGAAGTCGTAAAAGACATTTTGAGAGAGACGGCAATTTTGCCGCCTCCGCCTAATTCACAGTCAGCGTCCGCACAAAGCGATGACGCGGCGCTAAAAGCGGCGCATGATTTGGAGGAAAAAGAACACTCGCAAATCGTTGAAACTCTGGTCGCGGACGCGCTAAAGAACGGAATAATCCACGCGATAAAGATTGCCGAAGCCATGAGAAATCCGCATTTGCTTGATGATTTTCACGATACTCTGGCGGATAAATATTATCAAAAACTTTTGGAATCGAGAAAGATCAAACAATGACCTCGATTATCGATCTGAATACGCTTTTGTTTTACGTCATCTCCGGCTTTTTCGCGGCGTTTGCCCTGTGGCTTGTTTTATTTTTATGGTACTTGAAAGAAAAACGCTCGCGTGACGTGGGAGGCGGATTGGGTCTCCGGCTTTTTTTGGTTTCAGCACCCGAAGGAATAATCGAAAAAGGCGGGAATATCGAAGAAGCGGTGAAAAATTTTATCTCGAAAATGGAGCAATTTTTGAGCGGGCTTTATTCAATAAAGAAAGAAGGGTTTTCTTCCAAACTTTGGAAAGGGCCTCTATTCGCTTTAGAAATTGCCGCGCATAACAATGGCAATGAGATATTCTTTTATGTCGCCTTTCCGCGGGTTTATGAAAAACTTTTGGAAAGCAAGCTGCACGGCGCGTTTCCCGAAGCGAAAATCGAGGCGGTGCCGGACTACAACATTTTTCATCCCACGGGTGCCACGGCGGGCGCTGTTGTCCTTTCTTCGGAATCGACCATTTTGCCGATAAAAACTTATCAGAAATTAAATATCGATCCGCTGGAAACCATCACGGCCCCCTTTTCCAAAGTGGATGAATTCGGCGAGGGCGCCTCGATTCAGATCGTTTTGAGGCCGGCAGGAGAGGAGATCCAAAAGAGGGCCCATACGGCAGCCAGGCGCTTAAAAGAAGGCGAATCAAGGAAGGATGTTCTTGCAAAAAACAGTTTTTGGGACGACCTCAAAAAATTCATGTTCCCTAAAACAGACAAAGAAAAACAAAAGCCGCTCGCGGTGGACGAGGATCTTGCGAAGCTTTTTGAAGAAAAAAGCGGCAAGGTTATTTTTGAGGCCAATATCAGAATAGTCGCATCCTCAAAAAACACGAATGAGGCGGATGAAATATTAAGAAATATTTCAGGGAGTTTTTCGCAGTATCAAAATCCGGAGGGCTCAAGCCTGAAAATAAAAGAGCTCGGAGGGAAAGCTTTACGATCCATGATCGAAAAATATTCTTTCCGCCTTTTTGACGAAAAAAATAAGATATATCTGAACGTGGAGGAGCTCTCAAGCATTTACCATTTTCCATATTTAAAGCGCGCGGCTTCCCAAGTAAGAATGCTCAAATCGCAGGAATCAGCGCCTCCGGTGAATGTGCCGAAAGAAGGCATTTCGATAGGCCTATCTAAATACAGGGGCGAAGAGCGCGAGATTAGGATAAAAAAAGATGACCGCAGGCGGCATTTTTATTCGATCGGGCAGACAGGAACCGGCAAATCAACACTGATGCTAAAGATGATCATTCAAGATATACAAAACGGCGAGGGCATTGCGGTAATCGACCCGCATGGGGATCTCATTGATAAAGTTTTGGGGCATATCCCCAAAGAACGAGCGGATGATGTCATTGTGTTTGACCCGGGCGACGTGCCTCATCCTATGGGACTCAACATGCTTGAATACGACACTAAGTATCCGGAGCAGAAAAGCCTTATTGTGAATGAACTTTTTGAGATTTTCAATAAGCTTTTCAACATGTCGGTCGCCGGAGGCCCGATGTTCGAGCAATATTTTAGGAATTCAACCGCGCTAGTTTTGGAAGACCCGGAAAGCGGAAGCACTCTTCTTGAGATTTCTCGGGTGCTGTCAGATAAAGCTTTCCGCGACCATAAGCTTTCCAAATCAAAAAACATCGTGGTAAATATGTTTTGGCAGCAGATCGCGGAAAAGGCAGGAGGGGAATCGTCTCTAGCAAATATGGTGCCTTATGTTGTATCAAAAATTGACACATTTTTGTCTAATGAAATTTTGCGCCCTATTATCGCCCAGCAGCATTCCGCTTTCAATATACGCGACGTAATGGATCGGAAAAAAATTCTTCTACTCAATCTTTCAAAAGGAAAACTTGGCGAGCTCAATTCCAGCTTATTAGGTTTGATCATGGTCGGTAAAATTTTGATGGCTGCCTTATCGCGCGTTGACATTCCGGAAGGAGAAAGAAAAGATTTCTATTTATATATTGACGAGTTTCAGAACGTGACGACGAAATCCATCGCAACGATACTTTCAGAGGCAAGAAAATATAAATTGAATCTGATAATTACGCACCAATTCATCGGACAGCTGGAGGAGGACATCAAAAAAGCGGTTTTCGGGAACGTCGGCACATTGACCGCTTTCCGCATCGGCACCGATGACGCCGAATACATTGAAAAGCAATTTGCGCCGACTTTCACCGCGAAAGACTTGCTCAATATCGATAATCTGAACGCCTACATTAAATTGCTCATAGACGGCCAAACTTCAAAACCATTCAACATGTTCATCCCATTCCCGCCCAAAGGTAACGATGAAATCGCCGGCTACATAAAAGAGCTCTCCCGCCAAAAATATTCCCGTCCCCGTGAAGAAGTGGAGGAGGAGATAAGAACAAGGCATCAAGGAGTATAATTTAAAATATTACGTTATCCTAAAAAAAATGGACGAAATCACAAAAAGAATGTCAGGCAGTATTTGCGGCCATTGCGGCGGACGGGCGGATGATTGGAAATGCCCAAAATGCGGAAAATCATTAAAGCAGTTTGATCCGTTTCATTGGAAAAATTGCACGAAAGGCGGCAAAATGAAAGCTCAATGTAACGCCTGCGCCGAAGCCGAAGATAACTGCAAATGCGCAAAATGACCTAAACCGAGTTTAGGTCATTTTTGTGAACCTGATCGAATTTAGCGAACGCCAACTTTTCGCTCTAAAACCCTTATGCGTTCTTCGTGTTTTTGATCTTTTATGTTTTCTTTAATTTCCGCAATATCGCCTCCTAAAACGCTGATGGATTTATTGATGTCCGCAAATCCCTTTCTCATTTCTTCCCTAAACGGCTTAACTGCGTCATCAATAAGCGGCTTTACTCTTTCTTCTATTTTTTGCTCCACAATAGCTTCCACCCCTGGCAATATAACCTGCTCGGTAAATTCTCCCAAATCTTTCATCGTTATTGGTTTCGAGCTTAATCCTTTTTTAACCATATATTTAGCTTATTCCTCCAAAAGACCGTCGTCAATATTGTAAATATGCGGGAAAATTGCTAAATTGGGTTATGCTCGAACAAATGCCAAGAACTGAATTAGGAAATATTATCGCATCGGACAAAAGAGTCGAAAAACAGCTTGCGTGGGAAAATAAATTGAAGGAATTAGATGAGGTTGGAGATTTGTTGGGAAATGGCTTGGATGAGCATATTAAAGACATAGTCGCCGCTTTTAATTTGAACGGCTTCAACACCAATCAATCATGCGAAGGGCATGATAATAGCGGTTTAGGCGCCCCGTGGGTATCAATTGAAGCGCCGGACGAGCCAGAAGAGAGGTATGTCGGCGAAAAGGAAGTTTATCAAGACGTTGCGGAACGATACGGAATTACTTTTGAAGATGTTAAAAGAGCCAATAATGAAGCTGCGTGGGTTGAAGCCATCGAATTAAGCTCAAAAAATGAGGAAACTTCGGAATGCCAAGATTGGAAGAAAGAAAATACAAAATTAAGAAAGAAAGCCGAAGAACTCGTAGAGGCGTTTTATAAGAACCGAACCATATCAGATACAGCGATGCGTTTAGAATTCGAAAATATCGGCGGAGGCGGTACATTCAGGGTTCATAATGGCGGAGAAGACTATTTGGATGTGCGAGAAATGACCGAGGCACAAAAAAGTGGTCTTGCGGAACGTCTGCCAAAATACAGAGAAGAAATGGAGGCGTTCGGGAAATTTTTAAAAGATAAGTTTTTTAACCGGCAATAAAACCTATGAATGACGAAGGCAAAAACAAGGAATTGGAAAAGAATGCCAAGGCGCTATCTTTGGATTTGGCGGATAAATTGGAGAAAGATGAGATCGGCCTGGAAGAAATAGCCAGACAAATAGACAAAGGGCATTAATCAACTTAAAATATATTAAATGGCCAAACAAAATGATTACTTTATCGCCAGCACCGCAGGGCTTGTGACCGCGCTGTTTTTAATGCCCGTCCTGCTTAATTTGGATGCCTTAAACGCGTTCTATGCGATAGGTGTGTTTGTCTTAATTCCCGTTCTTTGGATGGCCGGCATTTTACTTGGCAGGATATTGAGCAAGTGGATGAGATTTTTCGCCCAGTTTTCCAAATTCGCCGTTGTCGGATTCCTTAACGCCGCGATAGATTTCGGCATTTTGAACGGCTTAAGCTTATTTACCGGCGCAGTATCAGGATTCATCATAGGAGGCGTGAACGCGCCGGGGTTCATTATCGCCTCTATCAACAGTTATTTTTGGAATCGCCTTTGGGTTTTTCCGCAGACAAATGGCGAAGGGAAATTCGCCGATTTTCCGAAATTCGCGCTAATTTCGATACTCGGCGTTATTTTGAACAGCCTCGTCGTCATCTACTTTACCACTTATGTTCACCAATTCGGATTCAGCGACAAAGTCTGGCTCAACGCCGCGAAAGCCATTGCGTCAGCGATAGTGCTTACTTGGAATTTCGTCGGTTACAAATTTTTCGCGTTTAAGTAAACTAAAAAGCCGGTAAATATTTACCGGCTCCATTCGGAAACCAACGGTCTTGTAGCGGTAAGTATTGTCTCCAGTATATCCGCCCTGGCGATTATCAAAGGAATCGTATCTCGCAAAGTATATTTGGCAACGTTATTGCCTTCGGCGTCTGTTACGGCAAGCCCGCATCCTATTGCCGTCGGCAAAACTCCCGCAATATCATATGCCTGCAACATAGATTCTTTTTCTTCCCCGCGCTCATCTTTTGTAGACCAGAAATGCCGCATGTCTATGTAGGCATCAAATCCATTTCTAATTATATTAATCACGTCCATTGAAGACGCGCGGCATCCTTCGTAAGGCCGAAATCCTCTAGTCCACAAAGCATCTTCAAGCTCTGCTTTTTTCTTGCGGTGGCTGTTTGAATATCCTGCAACGCATACGCGTTTTTTGCTGTCGCCTTGAGTATATTTTAATTTTTGAGGATCAAGGATCCTACCGTTATGGAACGCCAGAAATAATTCACGGCCGACTTTCATTGATGAAAAAATATCATCTGTATCAAGTGTAAAAACGGCGCCCACGGCTATGTCCCCGATATTTTCGGAAGCCGAAAGCGCCACAGAAATTGACGCGACAGGCCTCGTACGGATTGCACCGGAAAAAGCACGTTTCGTATTCGTGGTACCATCCAATTCATCAATGATAAGACAAAGACTTTCATCCTTTGGAGATTCCAGAGAAGTTTTTTTAAAAGGCCTGAGTTCGCACCTGATAATGCCCTGGAATAGCGGTAAATACCTCTCTATCGCGTTTTGCATAAGTTCGCGCGCCGTTTCGTCAAGGGTTGAGGATTCGTGCCCGTTATAGGTATGCGTATCGGAAATTTCCTTAAAATTCGTCTCAAGCAGCGTTTTTCCGACATCTTTTACTATTTTTTCAATAGAGAAAAGGTATGCCTGGGTATCGCGCTCGGTAAGCTTGGCTACTTTGTTCATTTGGACTATCTTTGTTTGCTCTGAAAGATAGAACTACGCGGTCAATAAACGGTTGCTTGTCATACCTGCTTTTTCTTTTTAAATAATTGAATTATACTTGTGTTATTAACGCATATGAATAACCCACAAAGCACGCAAAACTTGGTTTTTTACCGCAAATACCGCCCGCAAAAGTTCGATGAGATAATCGGACAGGAAAACACAGTTAAGATCTTAAAAAACGCGATAAAAGAGAACCGGCTCGCGCACGCCTATCTTTTTGCCGGACCCAGGGGTACGGGCAAAACAACAATCGCAAGAATTTTGGCGAGAGAAGCAGGATGCGCTGAAGAAGACATTGTGGAAATAGACGCGGCATCATCGCGCGGAATAGACGAAGCGCGGGCTTTGAGAGAAGCCGCGCATGTTTTGCCGATGCGTTCCGCGCATAAAATCTATATAATCGACGAAGTTCATATGTTAACAAAAGAGGCCTTTAACGCGCTTTTAAAAATACTTGAGGAGCCTCCGAAGCATACGATTTTTATTTTGGCAACAACGGAGCTTTCAAAAGTCCCTGAAACGGTCGTTTCCAGAACCCAGCGTTTTGAATTTTCAAAAATAAGCATTCCGGATATTTTAAAGGAACTGAATATCATAGCGAAAGCCGAAAATATTAAAGCGGAGGATGATGCGCTGAAACTCGTTGCGTTTTTCGCCGACGGTTCGTTACGGGATGCCGAGAATATTTTCTTCCAGATAACGAGCGCTGGCGAAAAAATCGTTAAAGAGGAGGATGTGAGGCTTCTGCTCGGGGCGCCTAAAGAAGAAGATGTCAATAATATTTTAAAATTCGTTTTTGAGAAGAATGCGGCGGAACTGATAAAAACGCTGGATGATGTTTTGGAGGAGGGAAGAGATCCCTCGCTCATTTTACGCCTGCTTTTAAGAAGCTTCCGCGCGATCTATTTTTTGGCGGTTGACGCAAAAATCGAATCCGTGCTCGCGCACGAATTTTCAGACGATGAAATAGTGTTGCTTAGAACTTTTGCACAAAAGGGCGCCAAGGCCGCCGAGTTCGCTTTCCGCGAAGTACTCGACGCCTCGCGCGTAAAAACCGATGACTATACTGCGTCTTATCCGCTGGAACTCGCGCTGATCAGAATAGCGACTAATCAATAA
The DNA here is from genome assembly GCA_001778875.1 of Candidatus Giovannonibacteria bacterium RIFCSPLOWO2_02_FULL_43_54. Classification (GTDB taxonomy): domain Bacteria; phylum Patescibacteriota; class Minisyncoccia; order UBA11713; family 2-01-FULL-45-33; genus 2-01-FULL-45-33. Next base: position 28,640 of record MFIK01000037.1, read on the forward strand.
GCGGCACATTTTTGTGGTATATCGAGGCAAGTTGAAGTCGCGACAAATACATAGAGTTGACTTTTTCAGTGCACTTTGCTAGTATGTGTTTGTGAGTGTTTTATCCTGAGAAATTGGGATAGTACGATCTATGTCTGTACAAAGCCCCGGCGTAAGCCAGGGTTTTGTATTTTTATAAATAGGTTATATACTATAAATTGCTGGCACTTTCACCCCGTAAAAACTTTTGCTTTTTCAGGGCTATAGAGCTGGCACTCACATAAAGACATAAATTGGAGTATAAACCCTCTATAGCCCTGTGAGCGCAAAAGTTATGAATATCAAGGAAAACATTCTGCTCGCTCCTTATACGGTTTTTAATATCGGCGGGCCTGCCGATTTTTTTTGCGAAGTAAAAAATAAGGAGGAGCTTGTTGAAGTTTTGGATTGGGCGCGAGACAACAAAACCCCGTTTTTCATTATGGGCGCGGGGTCAAATTTATTGGTTTCGGATGATGGGTTTCGCGGGCTTGCGATCAAAATGAGTTCGCAGAATATCGATCTTTTGGGTGAAAATAAAATTTTTGTGGCCGCGGGGGTGTCTATGGCGAGAGCGGTGAATTTCTCGATAGAAAAAGGTTTTGGCGGTTTTGAATGGGGGGTCGGCATTCCGGGAACCGTAGGCGGAGCCGTGTTTGGCAATGCTGGATGTTTTGGAGGGGAGATGAAAGACGCGGTGGATAGCGTATCGATCTTGGAGCGGAAAATTTTCGAGTTGCCAAATGACGCCTGTGAATTTGCCTATCGCCACTCGGTTTTCAAAAGGCATCCAGAATGGATAATTTTGGGCGCGACTTTGAATTTTTTTCCGGGCGACAAAGAGAAATCGCGCGCCAAGGTTTTGGAATATACGAAAAAAAGGACAGCGTCGCAGGATATCGGGGAAAAGTGCGCTGGGTGCATTTTTAAGAACCCAAAGCAGGATCTTGCTGCCGGCTACCTGATCGATAAAGTCGGTTTAAAAGGCGCCAAAATTGGCGGTGCTATGGTTTCAGGAAAACATGCTAATTATATTGTGAACACCGGCGGCGCTACGGCGCGTGACGTTAAAGAATTGATCATGGTTATAAAAGATGAAGTAAAAAAAGTTAACGGAATTTTAATGGAAGAAGAAATAAGAATAATTTAATATTAAATATATGAAAATATCGCTAAAAGGCACGAATATTCAAATATTGGAGTCCACCCGCGAATATGTGGATAAGAAGTTGGTCAAAGCCGCGGAAAAATATTTAAAGGACGGAGACGATGCCGTGAGCTTGGCGGTGGAAGTTGAAAAAACCACGAATCATCACAAAAAAGGGGCTGACGTTTTTTGCGCGGAAGCAAATTTGAGAATGGGTAAGGTCTCTTTGAGAGCCGAAGCGACTGCGGAAGCTTTGAACGACGCCATAGATCAAGTCGAAGAAGAATTAACAGGCGAGATCAAAAAATTCAAAGAAAAAAAACGAACAGAAATGCTGAAAGGCGCGCGGCGGGTGAGGGAGAAATAAGAAAAAAGAGCGTTTCGGCGTTTTTTTGTTCGACAAAAAGCTATTTTTAGGCTAAAATACCCATCATGTCATTTTTAGGAAAAATCTTCGGAGGATTGGGTTCAAATGAAGGGGTTATAGAGGAACTAAAGCCGATCGTGGAGCAAATTAACGCGCTTGAGCCTGAATTTAAAAAACTTTCAGATGCAAAACTGAAAGCAAAAACTTTGGAATTTAGAAAAAGATTGGGAGAGGGAGAAACCCTCGACGACATTCTCCCCGAAGCCTTTGCTGCTGTCCGAGAAGCTTCTAAAAGAACTTTGGGCCAAAGGCATTATGATTCGCAATTGATAGGAGGGATGGTGATGCATCGCGGGCAGATAGCGGAGATGAAAACAGGAGAAGGAAAAACTTTGGTCGCAACCTTGCCGATGTATTTGAACGCGCTTTCAGGGGATGGCGCGCATCTGATAACAGTTAACGATTATTTGGCGCGGAGAGACGCTACCTGGATGGGGCAAATTTACAACGCGCTTGGGCTTTCCGTAGGAGCATTAAACCACGAGGTGAGCTATTTATATGACGCATCTGCAGTATCCGTCGCGGACGACAAAAATGAAGATACTCTTGGCGCTTTCAAAATAGTACACGAATTTTTGCGCCCATGTTCGCGGAGCGAGGCTTATGGCGCGGACATTACTTATGGTACGAACAACGAATACGGTTTCGATTATTTGCGGGACAATATGGTCTACGCACCGTCGCAGCTTTCACAAAGACAAGGAGTCCATCATTTTGCGATAGTTGACGAGGTAGATTCCATTTTGATCGACGAAGCGAGAACGCCTTTAATTATTTCGGCTCCCGACACGGAATCCGGCGAACTTTATAAAACATTTGCCAAAATCGCACCGAGACTAAAAGAGGGAGCAGATTATAATGTTGATGAAAAAATGAAAGCGGTTTCAATTACCGAAGAGGGAATTGAAAAAGTTGAGAATATTCTGGGAGTAAAAGATATTTATACGGAAAAAGGGATAAAATATGTGCATCATTTGGAACAGGCTCTGCGGGCGCAGGCATTATTTTTTCTGGATAAAGATTATGTCGTAAAAAACGGCGAGGTGATCATTGTTGACGAATTTACAGGGCGCTTGATGCCCGGTAGGCGCTGGTCCGAAGGACTTCACCAGGCGATTGAGGCAAAAGAAGGCGTGACAGTGCAGAAAGAATCAAGAACGCTAGCAACGATAACATTTCAAAATTATTTCAGGTTGTACGAAAAGCTCGCCGGCATGACTGGGACCGCGCAGACTTCCGCCGAAGAATTCCATAAAGTTTATAAATTGGAAGTCGTCAGCGTGCCTACGAACCGCCCGATGCAAAGACGTGATCTGCCGGATAAGATTTTTCAATCTGAAAAAGGGAAATTCACCGCAATCGCGCGCGAAGTAAGAGCGATGCACGAAAAGGGGCAGCCGGTGCTCATCGGTACCGTTTCAATCGAGAAAAATGAAAGGCTGGCGGCGATATTGGGGAGAGAGGGGATTCCGCATAAAATATTGAACGCAAAAAATCATGAAGCCGAAGCCGAAATAATAGCCCAGGCCGGGCGGCTGGGCGGAGTAACTGTGGCGACGAATATGGCGGGTCGCGGAGTAGACATAATTCTTGGGGGCAATCCGCCGAACTTGAAGGAAGCCGAAAAAGTCAGAGAAGCTGGAGGTCTTGCGGTAATCGGCACCGAGCGCCACGAAGCTCGCCGGATAGACAATCAGCTAAGAGGGCGCGCGGGCCGTCAGGGCGACCCCGGCGCTTCGCAATTTTATGTTTCAATGGAGGACGACCTTATGCGCATTTTCGGCTCCGACCGCATAAAAAATATGATGGGGCGCTTCGGGATTCCCGAAGACGAGGCCATAGAGAACAAGATGGTATCAAACGCCATAGAATCTGCGCAGGAGAAGATCGAAGGATACAATTTCGATTCAAGAAAGCATGTTCTTGAATACGATGACGTTATGAATAAGCAAAGGAAGGCAATTTATGGACGTAGGTTCGAGATTCTTTTCGGCAAGGCGGAAGAAATTGAAGAAAAAGCAAAAATTATTTTAACGGATGTTTTAGCAAAGATCGTCGAAGTTCACACGATATCCGAACTCGCAGAAGAATGGAACCGCGAGGAGATAGAGGAAAATATTAAAGCGATCTTCGGGGATATCAATTCTATTCATGAGGCATTTCATAAGGCGGAATCCAGAGAGGATTTAACTGATTTATTGAATAAATATCTTGAAGATTCTTTCTTAAAAAAGAAAGAATCGGTTGGAGAATTCGCTGAAGCCGTGAGAATGACGATGTTGCGCGCGATAGATGTTTTATGGATGGAACATCTTGAAGCGATGGAATACATGCGGGGAAGCGTGCGCTTGCGCGCCTATGGCCAGCGCGACCCTTTGATCGAATATAAAAACGAAGGCGCTAAAATGTTCCAGCAGCTGGAAGGGCACATTAACGCCTACATCGCGAATCTGATATTTAAAATCGGCCCTTCAGCCGGTATGTCCACAACACCGATTCAAAATCAGGGACTAAAATTGAATTTGAATAATGGTTCCAAAAATTTCCAACACTCGGTGTCGAACAAAAAAGGTGAGATCGGCAGGAACGACCCATGCCCCTGCGGAAGCGGGAAGAAATATAAGCGTTGTCATGGGAGATAATATGACCGAAAAAGATATTCTCAACCTAATAATCGAAGATAAGTGGATGATGAATATTCTGCATATTGCTGAAAAATTAGATTTACCGGATTGGGTTGTGGGGGCGGGATTCGTAAGGAATAAGGTTTGGGATTATCTGCACGGATATAATAAATTGGGAGTTGATACAGCCGACATAGATTTGGTTTATTATGATCCAAGCGGCAATGGTCAAGATGCAGATGAAAAATTATCGGAAAAGCTGAAGGGAGAAACTGGGGTTAAATGGGAAGTGGTGAACGAGGCGTACGCACATAAATGGAATAATTTGCCCCCATACAAATCTACCGAAGACGCATTATCCCAGTGGCCGGAAACAGCTACCGCTATCGGGGTTAAGTTAGAGAATGGAGAGTTAAAGTTGATTGCTCCTCATGGCATTAGTGATTTGGTTAATTTGATTATTCGTCCAAGTCCGAAATTTGCTGATACTAGCAAGGTTAAGGAAAGGGTGAGGCAGAAAAAGTGGTTAGAAAAATGGCCAAAGTTAAAAGTAGCCCCGTGGGGTAGTGAATAAAAAGCAAAAGTGTCATGGGGCGTGAGAGCAAGAAAAATCAGTTGTTGAGAACGGCCGGGGGAAACTTATGATATAATAAGCCAATGGCAATAATTAAGAAAAAATATAATGTGGAAGGAATACATTGCGGGGCCTGCGCGACTGGAATACAGATGCTGGTCTCTGGCGAAGACGGCGTAAAATCCACCTTTGTTGATTACAACACCAAAAAAGCTGAAATAGAATATGATGATACCGTGATCAACGACGAGAAGGTCGCCAAAGCCGTCTCAGAACTTGGCTATACGATCAAACCGGAATAATTTTTAAATTTGTTGAGCTTGCTATTGCGCGCCAACTTAGTATAATCGGACTATTATGGTCCGATTTGATTATGGAGTGGTTTTAATAGAGAATCTCAAAAAAGCCGATTTAACGCTCAGCGGATTTTTGGACGCGAAAGCAATTGCGCGGGCACATAAGCTATCGCCGTCTTTGATGGAGAAGGTTGCCCAGGAATTAAAGCGGGGCGGATGGTTTGAATCAAAGCGCGGTTCGGGTGGCGGGTACAAACTTATTAAAAATGAAGTTTCCGTGGCGGATGTTATTAATTTTTTCGAGAAGCCACGCAAAATTTGTCCAATTAATAGATTGAGATCAAAACTATAAACTATCAACGATGAACTATAAACGTATTTACCTTGATCATGCCGCAACAACTCCGATAGACTCTCGCGTTAAGGACGCGATGGAGCCTTTTTGGGACGAGAAATTCGGGAATGCGGGAGGGCTTTATGAGGAAGGGCGGCTCGCAAAAGAAGCGATGCAAAATTCTCGCGAAACAATAACCAAATTTATCGGTGCGAAGCCCGACGAAATTATTTTTACTTCAGGCGGCACCGAATCTGATAATCTGGCGGTGTTTGGGGTAGCGGAAGCTGCTTTGAAAAATTTGCCGAAGGCAGAGATTTTTCAAGACTTTTCGCAGCGCGACGGCGCGAGACTTAGCAATTCGCCAGCAGGCGAATATGCGGGTCTTAAAAAATCCTCTGCCGAGGCAAAAATAAAGCCACACATAATTACCACAAAATTCGAGCATCATGCAGTGCTGACGCCTTGCGAGCAATTGGCGCGTGAGGGTCTTGATGTCACGTTTTTAGACGTTGGTGAGGATGGCATTGTAAATCCAGAGGACGTGCGAAAAGTACTTCGGCCGGAAACCGTGTTGGTTTCAATTATGTATGCGAATAATGAAATCGGCACCATTCAGCCGATTGCGGAGATCGGGAAAATTATTAAGGATTTCCGAATGGCGAAGGCACAAAACAAACAATATCCATACTTCCATACCGATGCCTGCCAGGCGGCGGGGTATTTGGATTTGAACGTAAATAATTTGGGAGTGGATCTTATGACAGTGAATGGCTCAAAAATTTACGGTCCGAAGGGTATCGGATTTTTATATAAAAAAACGGGAGTAAAAATAAAGCCCCAGATAATCGGCGGCGGACAGGAAATGAGGATGCGTTCAGGAACTGAAAACATTTTGTTGATTGTCGGTATGGCAAAAGCGTTTGAAATTGCTCAAGCTGAACGCGAATCCGAAACTGACCGGCTTACGCCTTTAAGGAATTATTTTATATCAGAAATAGTTAAAAAAATTCCTAAAGTTGTTTTGAACGGACATGCCATAAAGCGCCTACCGAACAATGTCAATGTGTCTATTTTAGACATCGAAGGGGAGGCACTGGTTCTTTATATGGATGCGAAAGGAATTTCATTTTCAACTGGTTCGGCGTGCACCTCCGAATCACTCGATCCGTCGCATGTTATTTTGGCTCTTGGTAAACCTTACGAATTTGCCCATAGTTCAATGCGCTTCACAATGGGCCGATCCACGACAAAAGAAGAGTTGGATAAAGTACTGGAAGTTTTACCGGCCACGGTCGAATGGCTCCGCAAAGTTTCCCCGGTTTCAATTGATATGAATGCCAAAAGCATGTCGCACCCCGAAGTGTTCGCGGGGGAAAATTTAATGGTTAAAGCGAAGAGTAAAAGTTATAAGTAATATGGATGTTATTAACCAATATACCGGAGAAAAATGGTATTACACGGATATTGTAAAAGACCATTTTTTTCATCCGAGGAATCTGTTGATGGAGAAGCCGAAAAATGAAAACGAATTTGACGCGCGGGGGATGGTTGGATCGCCGGCATGCGGCGATATGATGGAGATGTGGATGAAAATTGGCAGCGCGGTCGGAAGCGATTCAAATAACAAAGAAGAAAGAATAAAAGAATTAAAATGGAAAACGTTCGGATGCGCGTCGGCCATTGCCGCCACATCAATGTATTCGGTGATGCTGACTGAAAACGGCGGGATGACGCTTGCAGAGGCTTTAAAAGTCCGCCCACAAGACGTTATGAAGCGTTTGGGCGGGCTTCCCAACCGCAAAATCCACTGTTCGGTGCTTGCCGACAAAGCGTTCCAAAAAACCGCGAACGACTACTTCCGCAAAACCGGGCAAAATAGTAGAATAGTGATAGAAGGCGCGCGGGTTATCGACCCAAGACTGAATATTACCGATAAAGATATCGAAGAGGCGGTCTTGGAAGGCGCGCAAAACTTGGAAGAAGTACAAAAAAAGCTCAAGGTCGGCATCGGCGCCTCCCAAGAGCTTATTACGGAGATAGAACAGCTTATTCGCTTTTACGCGGATAAATATTATGGATAAAAAAATAGCGAAAATTTATGTGGACAGGGATCTTTGCATCGGGGCCGCGAGCTGTGTTGCCATAGCGCCGGGAGTTTTCGCGTTGGATGATGAAAATAAGGCATTTGTGGTAAGTCCGACAGGCGCAGACAACGAGACGATACTTTTGGCCGCGCAATCTTGCCCGACCAAAGCGATTATTTTATACGACGAGCAGGGAAACCAAATTTACCCTTAATACCAATTACGAATCTATTACGAATTTACGAATTAGAAAATTAGTATATTAGCAAATTATTAGTAATTAGTAATCTATGAGAGAAATAAAACCACTCAAATACGCCGAGCTCGATGGTTTTTCGGAGAAACAACTAAAAGAGCATCACGATGTGCTCTATGTGGGGTATGTTAAGAAAACAGGAGAGATAGAGGAGAAATTAAAAAGCGTTGACTTATCAGCTGCAAATGCTTCTTATTCTGATTTGCGCGAATTAAAAATGGAGGAAACTTTCGCGCTAAACGGCGTGAAATTGCATGAAGGATATTTTGACAATATGTCGAAAGGCGGCAATCAACCTTCGGGCGCGATTATGGAAATGCTCGCGCGCGATTTCGGTTCATACGAAAAGTGGGAGGCAGAATTTAAGGCGATGGGATTATGCGCAAGGGGCTGGGTTGTTTTAGGGTATGACTTGGACGAGAAAAAGTTAAAAAATATTCTTTGCGATTCGCATAATCAAGGCGCGCCGTGGAACATGATAGCTGTGCTCATTATGGATGTATATGAGCACGCTTACTTTATTGATTACGCCACCGCTCGCAAAGCATATATTGAGGCCTTCTTTAAAAATATCAACTGGCAATTCATCGACCACCGCATCTCCGAATACGGTTTTCTTTTTTTGAAAAAATGAGTCAAGAGATAGAAAAAATTAAAGAAGTTTTAGAAAAAGAAATAAAACCGATGCTGGCGATGCATTTGGGGTCTTTAGATTTTGTAGGATTTGAGAACGGCGTAGTTTCAATCCGCTTTCAGGGGACTTGCGTGGGGTGCCCGCTTTCGAACCTTACGCTAAAAGCCGGTATAGAAAGCATTTTGAAGGAAAAAGTCGAGGGAGTGATATCGGTTGAGGCGGTTTAGCTGAAACTTTTTTAAAGGAATTTCGTATATATTTTTATGAAGGATATAGAGGACATGTCAAAATATCAGCTGGTTTTATTGCTTATTTTAGTAAGCGTTGTTACGGCTTTGGTAACAGGCATTGTTGTAGCAACACTGGTCAGCCAGGCTCCACAGCCTGTCACGCAGACGATTCAGCGGGTCATCGAGAAAACCATAGGCGAAAACAAACCATTACCGCAAGATGACGCAAAAATGCTGGAGGAAAGCGCCCTAGCGCGCGATATTCTGATCGAGGATATTGTTGCGCGGGTATCTCCAGCTGTTGTCAGCGTCGTGGCCTCAAAAGATGTCCCGGTAATAGAACAATGCTACGGAAGTCTGCTTCCGGAAGATGATTTTTTCCGACAATTTTTCCAGGATTTTCAAATTCCGCAACTTTGTCAAAAAGGCGTAGAGCGGCGCCAGGTCTCTGCGGGAAGCGGATTTTTCGTTTCATCGGACGGCATGATTTTGACCAACAAGCATGTTGTTGAAGATACAGTCGCCGAGTACACGGTAATAATGAACAATAGTAAAAAGGTCCCCGCAAAAGTATTGGCGAGAGATCCGCTAAAAGATATAGCGGTACTCAAAATTGACGGCGAAGGTCATTCATTCATATCGCTTGGCGATTCAGACGGCGTTAAGATCGGCCAGACTGCGATTGCGATAGGAAATGCTCTTGGTGAATTTCAAAACACCGTTTCAGCCGGCGTAATTTCAGGTTTAAAACGCACGCTTATAGCTTCCGGCGGGACTTCCGGGCCGGAAGAGCTTGCCGGAGTAATGCAGACGGATGCCGCAATCAATCCGGGAAATTCCGGAGGCCCGCTGCTTAATTTGAAAGGCGAAGCCATAGGATTAAATACCGCCATAGCGTATGGTGCACAAAACATAGGATTTGCGATTCCGATAAACCAGATCAAGCGATCCATTTCCAGTGTAAAAACATCCGGCAAAATATCTTATCCATACCTCGGCGTAAGATACATGATAATTACAGCGGAATTTAAAGAAAAAAATAAATTGGCCGCAGATTACGGGGCTTTTGTGGTGAAAGGCTCTGGCGGAGAACCCGCGGTTATGCCTGATTCGCCGGCGATGAAAGCCCGTCTGCCGGATGGACAGACGGGCTTTAAAGAAGGGGATATAATTTTGGAATTTGGCGGAGTAAAGATTACAGCTGACAATTCTCTTGGAAAACTCATCGAAAACCGCTGGATCGGAGACAAAGTAACTTTAAAAATACTGCGCGACGGCAAAGAGCTGAATGTTGAAGTAATGCTGGAAGAAAGGAAATGAAGCAATAAAAATCAGAGCCCAAAATAAATATATATTGCCGCGGCCGCTCCAGTTAAAACGGCCGTGGCGAGAGCTTTGATAAAGTTTCTTGTTTCAACAAAAACAATAATGAATATGATAGCCACCGGCCAAAGTATTCGCGCGATGTCAATCATAGATTACCGTCCCAGTCAGAGCTAAAATAATTACAACCAAAATCACAATCGCATATCCGGCAGCCGCGGTTTTCGGATGTTCCGGCAGAAAAATATTTTCACCTTGTGCAATCAGCCAAGCCATGTGTCTGTCCATATTGTCCCTTGTTTAAACTTAATTTCATCTGAAAATTATGCTAGCATGGTTAGATAATAAAGTCCACGATATAGCTAAAAATAAACTGTTACCACCGCGCAATGAATACCCGGCTATTTTGGAGAAAATTTAGGTGTTGTATAATGAATTTATTAAAAAGCAATAGAGGAATTAAAAATTTAATGCCCCACTTACACGAAGAAAAAATTAAATTCTTAGAAAAAAAGGCGAACGATATTCGTGAGTCGATTATCTAGGTACTGGTATTGTTTCGGAAATTGTGTTAGGATAAGCATATGATTAATGAGTTTATAGAGAAAAAGCTTAAAGAGGCCAAATATAAAATTCTTAAGAATGGCTCCTATTTTGCCGAAATACCGAGTATAAAAGGCGTTTGGGCGGATTCGCATAATTTAGAAGATTGCAGAAAAGAACTCAAAGAAGTTTTAGAAGATTGGTTACTGCTAAATGTAAGGGATAGAAACCGAATTCCAGGTTTTAGCCTAACATAAATATATTTCTAAACACTTACTTTCCGAAATTTTGCGACAAGCCGGGATTTCAGCTAAGGAGTGGAACAGACCTGATTGATACAAAATTGCCATTATTTGATATAATATATTTATTATTAAAAAAGCGATAGAGGAGTGAAAAAATTTATGACCATAAAAAGTTATTTTCAGTTGGGTACAGTGTTTCTTGTTATAACTTTTTTGGCTTTAATGGTTGGAGTTGATTTAAGACGCGCTTACGAGTTTTATATATTTATTGGCACACCCTTAGCGTTAAGTATGATATTCTTTATAATTGGGAGTTTAAGATATTTTAAAAAATAATGCCCCATTTACACGACGACAAAATAAAGTTTCTTGAGCAAAAGGCCAACGATATCCGGCAGTCGATTATTGAGATGCTTGTTGAGGCGGGGAGCGGACATACCGCTGGGCCGTTGGGGATGACGGATATTTTTACCGCATTTTATTTTCATATTTTAAATCACGATCCAAAAAATCCGGCGATGGAAGATCGCGACCACCTGATTTTATCTAACGGCCACATCTGTCCTGTGCAATATGCCGCTATGGCGCATGCTGGATATTTTCCAATTGAAGAATTAAAAACTCTGCGAAAATTTGGTACCAGATTGCAGGGACACCCGCACCGCGGTTCTTTGCCCGGAGTTGAGACAACTTCCGGTCCTTTGGGTTCCGGGCTTTCGCAGGCTGCCGGGTACGCTTATGGCGCGCGGATGGATAATAAAAAATTTCGGGTTTATTGTCTGATGTCGGACGGCGAGCAGGATGCTGGCAATACGTGGGAAGCAGCGATGTTTGCTGGCAAAAATAAATTAAATAATCTTACGGCTCTTATAGATCGCAACAATATCCAAATAGATGGAATGACTGAAGATATTATGCCTTTAGAAAATTTGCGCGCGAAATACGAAGCGTTTAACTGGCATGTTTTGGAAATTAACGGGCATAACTTTGAAGAAATCGTGAACGCGACTGAAGAAGCAAAAGCCATATACGAAAAACCGACTTTAATAGTCGCGCATACTATTCCCGGAAAAGGGATAAAAGAGATAGAATTTGATTACAAATGGCATGGCATTCCGCCGAATAAAGACCAAGCCGCGAAGTTTTTGTCGGAACTTCGCACGCTGTCAGGCAAGATTACCAGCGGACATCAATAGTTTTTATGTTTAATTTATCAGTAAGAATGGACATAAGGGCGAAGGATTTCGAATCAAAAGCCTATTTTATTATCTTCGGGCTTGTCGCCGCCCTTCTTGCGTTGCAGATCTATAATGTCGCATTTGGCGCGCTTGTAAGCGACCCGGTGGCCGCGGCGCAAAATCTCGGAGTATTTAGGCCTCATATTGAAAACAGCGATCTCGGCCGATAATAATTTTTTATGCCAATAAATCCAAACGCCAAATTAGTTTCGAATCTTTTAGACCTCAAAACGATTGAGCAGGCGCCGACGCGGAAGGGCTATGGCGAGGGTCTTTTGGAAGCGGGGGAGAAAAATGAGAAGGTTGTCGCGCTTTGCGCGGATTTGACAGAGTCCACCCAAATGCATCTTTTCGCCAAAAAATTTCCGGAAAGATTTATCGAGATAGGCGTGGCCGAGCAAAATATGGCAACGGTTGCTTCGGGCCTCGCGAACTACGGCAAAATTCCGTTTATATCCAGCTATGCCATGTTTTCCCCGGGAAGAAATTGGGAACAGATCCGAACAACAATTTGCTACAACAACGTCCCAGTAAAAATCGCGGGATCGCACGTGGGCGTTTCCGTCGGACCCGATGGAGCTACGCACCAAGCGATTGAGGATATCGCTATCACGCGCCCAATCCCAAATATAACGGTGATTAATCCGTGCGATATGCATGAGGCGAAGAAGGCGACTCTTGCCGCTGTCAGCATTGATGGTCCGATTTACTTAAGATTTCATCGCGAAAAAACTCCGGTTTTCACAACACCGGATACGCCATTTCAGATTGGTAGGGCGGAGGTGGTTTGGGATCCAGAAAAAGGTAGCCCCTCGTCTGATGACTCGGGACGATTATCGCTCCTGGATGTCGCGATAATCGCTTGCGGTCCGTTAGTTCACAACGCGATTTTAGCGGCAGCTGAATTGGAAAAAGCGGGGATTAAGGTTAGAGTAATAAATAACCACACAATAAAACCAATGGACGAAAAGACGATAATACAGGCCGCGAAAGACGCAGACGCGATTGTGACAGTTGAAGAGCACCAAGTCCAAGGCGGAATGGGCTCGGCTGTGGCAGAGGTTTTGGCAAGAAATTATCCGGTGCCAATCGAATTTATCGGAGTTCAAAACCGCTTCGGTGAATCAGGAGCTCCAAACGAACTCATTGAGCATTTTGGGATGGGTGTTTCGCATATTATAGGGGCCGTAAAAAAAGTTTTAGCAAGAAAACATGTCTGATCTAAAAATCACAGATATAATGACAAAAGAAGTTGTTTCTGTTGATCCGGAGGCGCCTCTTTTTGAAGCGGCAAAAATTTTAGCAGATCATAATTTTAACGGCGTGTCCGTTGTTGATAAAGAAAATAAATTGATCGGAATTCTTACCCAATACGATTTAATTTCACAAGGTTCTTTTATTCATCTCCCGACACTCCAAAAGATCTTAAAAGACATGAATGTCTTGGGTCAAGACAAATCGCATTTTAAAAAAGAATTCAAAGACATTATCGCACTCAAGGTTAAAGACGCGATGAACACGGAGCCGCTTACTTTGCGAGATGACGCAAGTTATGACGAAGTCGTAAAGATTTTCCGGGAACACCACAGGGTTAATCCTATTCCGGTTGTAAACAAGGAAGGCAAGATTGTCGGTGTTGTGAGCAGGTATGATGTTTTGAAACCTTTAGGCGAGTTTTTTGGTACTTGACTTTACATATTCTCGTGCTAATATAGAAGTATATGATAAAACGCGAGCTTTTTAACGAGCTTAAGGCTCATCTTGTACAAAAGGAGATGACATTTATTGTTGGTCCGCGCCAAGCCGGCAAAACCACGCTAATGTTTCTTTTAAAGGATGATCTGGAAAAGAATGGACAGAAAACCGTCGTTTTGAATTTAGATATTGAGGCAGATCGCCAACATTTTACGACGCAAGAAAATCTTATAAATAAAATCCGTTTAGAAATAGGCGCGAAAGGCTACGTATTTCTTGATGAAATTCAAAGAAAAGAAAACGCCGGGCTATTTTTGAAAGGGATTTACGATATGAATTTGCCATATAAATTTATAGTTTCCGGATCCGGCAGCGTTGAGCTTAAAGAACAAATTCATGAATCGTTGGCTGGAAGGAAAAGAATATTCGAACTCCACACAGTGTCTTTCAGAGAATTTATAAATTTTCGCACAGAATATCGCTATGAAAACAAGTTACATGATTTTTTAAAAATAGAAAAAAATAGACGCAAAACGCTTCTCGATGAATATATGAATTTTGGCGGATATCCGAGGGTAGTGCTGGCAGAAACAGAAAGCGAAAAGTTAAAAATTATAGAAGAAATTTATCAAAGTTATGTTGAGCGCGATATTTTTAATCTTTTGGGTATACAAAAAGAGGAGGCTTTCACGAAATTGGTCAAAGTTCTCGCCTCGCAAATAGGAAATTTAATTAATGTTTCAGAATTGTCAAATACGGTCGGAGTCGCGCGAAAAACAATCGAGCAATATGTTTGGTATTTGGAAAAGACTTTTGTTATCGGTAAAGTTACGCCGTTTTATAAAAATATAAGAAAAGAAATTACTAAATCTCCAAAAGTATATTTTACTGATCTCGGTTTGAGAAATTACTCAATTGGCGAGTTTGGCAGGGGTGTTTCTTCGCGAGATGCGGGCTTTTTGTTTGAAAATTTTGTTTTTTTAATGCTGGCGGATACAATAAAAAATCAAAACGCTAAAATTCAATTTTGGCGCACCAAGGATGGATCTGAAGCGGATTTTATAATCATTTCAGAAAATAAGGCAATTCCCATCGAAATTAAATTTTCTTCTTTGCTGGACGCGTCTATCGGCCGGCCGCTTAAAAACTTTATCGAAAAATATCGTCCGGAGCGGGCCTACGTGGTGAATTTAGATTTGGACAGCGAGACGGTGCATTTCGGCACCAATGTTTTTTTTCTGCCGTTCTATAAAGTTTTGAATTTAAAATTATGATGTTTTGAAGCATTAGGCGGGCCTTGATAATTGTGGATAGCTATTTCATGCTAAATCTTGGTATTATAAACACATGGATATATTTTACAGTCTAATAGCCTTGAGCCTGGTGGGGGGTTCTTTGGCCTTATTTATCGAAAATAAATAATAAAAAGGTCATGGCTGACGTGATTTTTAACGAGCCAAAGATACCATCCGAGGCGCACTTGGAGTATTCGAATTCGGCGCGGATCGCCAAATGGATCATGCGAAATTCCGGAGGTGCCATCAAGGATGAAAAGCAGGCAAATCTCGCGCTGTTCATTTTTTCCGTGGCGGTTATTTTAGTTTCTTTATACTTTATATTATTCGGGTCGATATCCAAACCGCCTGACGAGGCTTTGAGAAACCCAACCATAGGTTTACCCGAAAAATAATATGCCAACGCGTCTAAGACAAAAAAAAGGTTTTACGATCATCGAGCTCTTGGTCGTGCTTGCGATAATCGGCATTATGGCGAGTATCGCGATGGTAAGCATCAGGGTCGCGAGACAAAAAGGCCTGGTGGCGCGCGCGAATGCCGATATGTATACGTTGCGCACGGCGATTTTACAGCTGGAAGGGAATAGCGCGAAGTTCCCGAACCATTTAAGTTCGGCTTCGTGCGTCGAGAATGTTGCCGCCGTCCTATTGGATAATTCCGGCCCGGTAGGCATTGTTCAAAACGATTCAGGCGCTCCCTATCCAAATTGGCAGGGTCCGTATATGAGCGCGGTTCCGAACGACCCGTGGCTGACTGCTTACCGCTTCAATAAGTGGGCAACTTGTAACGGCCAGGAAGGATGTTCGGGAATCGCTAACGGCACAAGAGTGCAGGCCATTGTTTCTT
>MFIK01000038.1:0-1676 GCA_001778875.1 Candidatus Giovannonibacteria bacterium RIFCSPLOWO2_02_FULL_43_54
AAATAAAATCGCACTTGGGCCATTTGGAGCATCCGAAAAAATATCTGCCTTTTTTGGAGCGCCGTCTTACAACTTCTCCCGGATCATCTTTTCTTTCCGGGGATATTATGCATGTCGGACATTTGATATTGAGAGAAGGCTCGGGAATTCTTTTTGTGGTTTTGCATTCCGGAAAACCGGAGCAGGCGATGAATTTTCCGAATCTTCCTCGTTTGATGACCATCGGTTTCCCGCAATTGAGACAGGATTCATCCGTTTTTTCCTCGACTTTCTGCGACACGACACTTTCGTATTTTTCTTCCAAGTGTTTTGCGAACGGTTCAAAAAATTCTTTGATAACCGGCTGCCATTTAATATTGCCTTCCGCAATCTCATCGAGTTCTCCCTCCATTTTTGCGGTAAATCCGATATCAACGATTTCCGGGAAGTGTTCCACAAGCAGGGAATTCACGATTTTTCCTGTTTCCGTCGGGCGGAGCCTCCGCTCCTGGTCTTTTTCCACATAGCCGCGGTCTTGAATGGTGGAAATTGTCGGAGCATAAGTTGACGGGCGTCCTATCCCGAATTTTTCGAGCGCCTTAATAAGACTCGCTTCGTTGTACCGCGGAGGCGGTTCGGTAAAGTGCTGTACGGGGGTTATTTTTTCGGTTTTTAATTCGTCGCCCTTTTGAAGCGCAGGCAAAATATTCTCCGCGAATTTCATCGGATAAATTTTCAAAAAGCCGTCAAAAAGCATCCTGCCGCCTGAAATTCTGAAAATGTGATCATTAACATTAACGTCGATCTTCGTATTCTCAAGGCTTGCGTCCGGCAACTGGGAAGCCAAAAAGCGCCTCCAAATAAGCTCGTAGAGCCTGAATTCCCTTGGTTCCAAAGTTGTCTTAACGCTTTCCGGAGTTCTAGAAGCTTCGGTCGGCCTTATGGCCTCGTGCGCTTCTTGTGCGGATTTTGATTTTGTTTTAAAAATCCTCGGCTGCGGAAGCAAATATTTTTTTCCGAGATTTGTTCCGATCCACGAAGCGGCGGCGGCTAACGCGTCCTGTGAAAGATTAAGCGAGTCCGTGCGCATGTATGTAATGAAACCCTGCTCGTAAAGCCGTTGCGCCAACATCATTGTTTGTTTTGCCGAAAATCTCAATCTTTGAAATGAAGTTTGTTGCAAAGTTGAAGTGGTAAAGGGCGGCGGCGCGTGTTTTAACTGCGTGCTTTTATCCGCGGAGACCACTTTTGCGTGAGCCCCAGACAATTTATCTAAAATTTTCTTCGCCTCTGCTTCATTTTTTATATCAAATTTTTCTAAAACTTTATCGGAGATCTTATAAAGTTCTCCGATAAACGACGCGCTTTCTTTTTGAAATAAGGCTTCAATTGTCCAATATTCATCTTTTTTAAAAGCATCGATCTCGGCCTCCCTTTCCGTGATGAGCCTGACCGCTACAGATTGAACACGTCCCGCAGAAAGGCCGCGGGCAACTTTTTTCCACAAAAAGGGCGAGAGTTTGTATCCGACAAGGCGGTCCAGAATTCTCCGCGCCTGCTGGGCATCTACCAAGTGCATATCGATATCGCGCGGATTCGCAATAGCTGCTTTGATGGCTTTCTCGGTTATTTCATGGAATACGATCCTTTTTATGTTGTCTTCAGGCCTATCTTCAAGACCGAGCGCGGAGAGAAGA
>MFIK01000038.1:1692-5949 GCA_001778875.1 Candidatus Giovannonibacteria bacterium RIFCSPLOWO2_02_FULL_43_54
TGTCTTCAGGCCTATCTTCAAGACCGAGCGCGGAGAGAAGATGCCAGGCGATAGCTTCTCCTTCGCGGTCTTCATCTGTCGCGAGTATTATTTCCTCCGCGGCTTTGGCCTTCTTTTTTAATAAATTAAGATTTTTTCTGGCTTTTAACGGAACGATATATTTCGGTTCAAAATTATTTTCCACGTCAACCCCAAGCTGCGATTTGGGGAGATCGCGCACGTGCCCGAAACTTGATTCAATAACAAAATCTCCCGCCAGGTATTGCGAGATAGTGCGCGCTTTAGTGGGCGACTCAACGATGACTAATCTAGTTTTTGATTTTGGCATATTCGGAACCTATCTTTCTTATGATACCACGGATCTCAAGCAACCCGATAATCGACTGCGCTTCATGAGAAGGCATCATGCTCGCCCTGATAATAGAATCAACGTCCATCGGCTCGGTTATGATTTCCAAAATTTTATTTTCTTCCGGAGAAAGGTCGAAGTCAGCGACCCGGTCGCCAATGGCGCCCGGGTCGCTAATCAATCCATACGCTTTCAAAATATCATCAACGGATGTTACAAGTCCGGCGCCTTCTTTTATAAGTTTGTTCGTGCCGGCGGAATTGGAACCGAAAACGGAGCCCGGAATCGCCAACACATCGCGGTTTTGTTCAAGCGCGAATCGAGCCGTGATGAGAGCGCCGCTTTTTTCAGGGGCTTCCACGACCAGTGTTGCGGGGGAGAGGCCGGAAATTATTCTGTTTCTTTGCGGGAACGTCCAAAGCGTCGCCTTAAAATCATTTTCGTATTCGGAAATTATCGCGCCGCCACGCTCGACAATTTCTTCCGCGAGCCGCCAATTTCTCGGCGGGTAAAATGCTTCGCGTCCTAATCCTGAACCCAAAACAGCGATGGTCGGAATTTTATTTTCTAAACTTGCTTTGGCGACGATAGTATCAATACCGATGGCCATACCCGAAACAGTTCCGAAGCCGTATGGCACCAAGTCTGCGATAAGTTTCCGCAAAATTTCTTCGCCGTACGCTGAACAGCGCCTCGTGCCTACTATAGATAAAAAGTTGGCGGCTTTCGGAAGTTGGCCGTTGGAGGACCACACATAAAATTTTTTCGGTGGCGACGGAATTTCTTTAAGAATTTTAGGGAAGTTCTTATCGTCGAATTTTATTTCTCTGATATTTTGGTGCATTAAGTGGAATTGAAGCATAGATACACGAATTTGACAAATAATAGCAAAAAGAGTATAATGCAGACAGTACGAAGACGGGTAAATTTATATGCCCGTTTATTGAAAAAACAGGAGGGTTTATGGGCAATAACGGTTATAGGTGCCCCGAGGACAAATTACTAAAAGGGGAAGGGACAATTACGAGGTTTAATTTTTTTGTCGGGAAGGGTGCCGCAATCGGTGGCTCCGGCTGTATCGATGGCGACCATGACGAAGTTCTTGTGAACTACGCCAATCTGTTTTTCGGCCATGTACGGCCGAGGCAGGTTGACGGATTCGACACCTACGAGGGCGTGCGCGTTAAGTACGTCGCTTTGCCGGCAAACCAGGCTCTTGGTTTTTCGTTGGCCAAGGCCATCATGGTGGAGCCGATAGAAAACGGGGGCAGCAACGGCGATGATCATCGTGGCAATCGCGTGAGTCGTCGCAAAGAACGTCCGAGCAAGATTGGCGACCCGCGTTACGCGGGTGGAACAGACTAATTAACCAGAAGAGGAGAAACGAAAGAAATGGAAGTTAATCCACATGCTGATGTGCGCGCGTTCGACACAAATTCGACCCATTTGGCCAGGCTCAAGCGACGGCTCGATGAACTGCGGGCACGCGGAGTGAAGAGCGGGGCAGTCGGCAGTTTGAACCGCCTCATCAAGAAGATGAGGGCGCCGTTGCCTGCAAAAGGCACCGCAAATCCAAAGTGGTTTTGCACGGCGGCACAGATTGCCGGCGGCGGAACAAAGGCTGCCAAAAAACAGCCAGAGACCAAAAAGAAAAAAGGCCCAAGATTTCCAAGTGGGCTAAGATAAAAGCCTAAAAAGGCACACAAGGGGTACGAAATCGTACCCCTTGACTTTTTTTATGAAGAGAGTATAATGGTAGTAGTTTTAGTTCATGGCAGGTTCATTAAATTGGCTCGCTCTCATCAAAATTTTTCTTGATGGAGCTTTAAACAGACCCGCTATTTTAGCGGAGAAAGAAGGGTAGGACGATGGATTTAAGTGGTGTGTTATCGGAAGCGTTAACCGGCGCGGTGAAAGACCATGAGCCGAGAATCTTTACCCAGGCCTCGTATGAACAGCGGAAGCTCGATTTGATGGAGGCACACGACAAAGGCGAAAAGGAATTCCGCCGGCTGAAGCTCGTCATTGACTGGAAGGTTTTGCACGTGGTCTTCAAAGGCCGCGAGGAAAATCCCATCGACACAGCTGAATATGTCGCTTATCGCGACCTCAAGCTGGCAGAGTTGCCGCCCGAAGCCGGTGATCCGCAGTTTACTCACGAAGGCTATAGGGTCGTCTCGAAGATCAACTGGGATTTGAAGGACGAACTCCACAAGGCGTTTGCCGGACGTTACAACGTCGATTCGAACGAAGTCTGGATGAAAGCTGCCGAGATGCGGGTCGCGCAAGACAAGCGGCTCAATATCGGCATCGACGCCAGCGCTCCGTGCGTCTGTTCCAACAAGAAGTGCGGCAATAGTTTTGTACCGTTTCTGTGGGATTTTACAATCAAGGTAAAAAACCAGGATTCCGGTCAGATGGAAACAGTTACCATCACGACCGGGCATTTTCTTGCAAAGGATGGCGAAGTGCTTTGTGTTTGCAGGCCTTGCAGGGAGAGTGCGGTGGAGCAGGCCAAGCTGCAGGGCAAGAAGCTTTATTTCTTCTGTGAAGAAGAAGCAGAGTTTCGTGCAAACAAGCAAAAGTCTGCGATCGCTTTTGAAGAGCGGCAGGCTCAGCAGGATGAGCGGCGCCAAGAGCGGCGTGAAGAGCGGAAGTCCGGAGTGTCGGAGATCGTATCCGATATTTTCAAACCCAAGCTCAAGCGCGGCTATAGCGCCAAGCACGGCCGCGGGAACGGCATGGGTAACCGCAGCTAAACGGTAGCAGATACCCGGCAAGAGTTTATGCAATAAATGCATAGCTCTTGTCGGGATTTTTTATTTAGTTTATAATTACGATTAAGGTGAAAATGCTTTCAAAAAACATCATAGGAATTATTTTGATATTGCTCTCTTTAGCGTTTCTTTATTCGGCAATTTCGGGAAGCTTAAAGGAGGTCCAGCAAATTTCTTTGTCTGAACTTGTGACAAAAATCAACGCGGATCAGGTGGAAAAGATCATAGTGCGCGATTCAGATCTGGATATTACATTAAAAGACGGCGCGGAAACGGGTTCCAAAAAGGAAAACGAGGCCGCACTTTCGGAAACGCTCAAAAATTACGGCGTCTCCGATGAAAAATTGGGCAAAGTAATTATCGACGTGCAAAATCCGTCAGGTCTTGTTTATTGGCTCGGAGCTTTGCTGCCGTTCTTACTGCCTTTTCTTTTGATCGTCGCGTTTTTCTGGCTTACCGCCCGGCAAGTCCAGCGCGCGAATATCCAGGCATTTACTTTCGGGCAGTCGCGCGCGAGGGTTATTTATCCCGATAATAAAAAAGAACGCGTCATGTTCCGCGATGTCGCGGGAGCGAAAGAAGCGAAAGAAGAACTTTTAGAGATCGTGGATTTTCTTAAAAGCCCCAAAAAATTTCTGGATATGGGGGCAAAAATTCCCAAAGGTGTTTTGCTGATGGGCGCGCCCGGAACAGGAAAAACTTTGATAGCAAAAGCGGTTGCCGGAGAAGCCGGCGTGCCGTTCTTTCATATGTCCGCCTCGGAATTCGTCGAGATGTTTGTTGGTGTCGGCGCCTCGCGCGTCAGAGACCTTTTTAAAATGGCAAAAAAAGCTGCGCCCTCGATCATATTTATTGATGAGATCGATGCAGTTGGCCGCCACAGGGGGGCCGGCATGGGAGGCGGGCACGATGAACGAGAGCAGACATTGAACCAGATATTGGTTGAATTGGACGGTTTTGAAACCAACGAATCAGTGATTGTAATGGCGGCGACGAACAGGCCGGACGTTTTGGACCCCGCGCTTCTACGCCCGGGGCGTTTTGACAGGAGAGTGGTCATAGATCTTCCTGATATTAATGACAGGACGGAAATTCTAAAAATTCATTCGCTAAAAAAACCGTTGGGGAAGG
>MFIK01000039.1 GCA_001778875.1 Candidatus Giovannonibacteria bacterium RIFCSPLOWO2_02_FULL_43_54
TTCTTTTGCTCATATATTTATTAGTGATTAATTATTGAATCTTATCAAACAAAAAAGTGGGCACTTATTGTGTCCACTTTAGAGGGTACAGATCATGGTGGGGATTTTTTTATTTTCAATCTTTAAAATGACTTCCTAACTCTTGGATTGTTTTTTCTAATCTTTCTCTATAAGACTTTATAATTTTACTCTTGGAAAATGATTTGGTTTCTTTGAGTCCAGTGGCAATATCCTTGAGCTCGCACATGAAATCCAGCAATATCTTGTCGTGTTTTCTGTCTTCTTGCGAAGTATTTTTTTGTATATTCAAAGATAATTGCTTATCAAACATCAAAAACAACGCTTTGTTAAAAAGAAACGCTGTATCGGCGCCGCAACTAATTCGTATATCGCTTTGCAAAAATTGCATAAAAGCGGGTGGCAACTTATCGGTTTCCAAACAAGCATTCCAAACCATCGCCTCAATAAACCCACGCTCCAAACATGTTTTTTCTTGTAAAGTACTCACAAAGGCTTCAGACACAATAAGGTTGTTCCAATTAACAACCATTTGTCCAAAACAATCGCAAGTGAAAATAATATTGCTGTCGAAGACATAATCATGCATCGTTTCTTCTTTATATTCACAAATGTTCCGAATACCGCCGTTTTTATCTCGCAAAAGCAACGAACAGTCGATTAGCCAAGTTAAGGGCGTCGCACTTCTTCTTCCGCGATCTTCCGGCACAACACCGCTACGCTTAAACATTCCAGTGCAAAAACGCTCTGTTGCTTCTATGCGCGACGGCGGAACCAGCAATAAAAGATCTTTAATTTGGCTTTGTGCTGATTGAATTTTTTGGTTTACGACCTCAACCCAGTTATTCCCCAAACCCTCTTTCAAATTAAACGGGAATATACAATTCTCTGCTATCGTATGTGTCTTTTCCATCTTTTTTCTCCTTGTCTTCTCATTGCGACTTTTCCGACTAAATCGGAACCGTCCAAGAGCCGACTTACCCCGCCTGTGGCGGGTTATTAAAGAACCCTTGCCGCAGATACGTCCACGGCACCCGTCCGCTTATTTAAATTTCAGCGGAAACCTAAAGTAATTCCTAGCAATTTGTCCTCAATAAGTCAATCTCGTCCAACTTTCCGCGATCGTTAAAAGTTGGTTAGAAGCTTGTTTACCAAATTTACTAAGATTTTTCGACGATCGCCGAAATATCTTAGTAACTATTTTTTCATCAGCTTGAGATACGCGTCTGCCGGAATCTCATAGTCGACTTCCACGGTAAAGCGTTTTTCGATTCAACTATAAAAACCTGTAATAAACAACTGCGTCCGATCGGTAGAGTTTGTTTAATTTTAATAATTCTCCTCCTTTAGAGTACCGCTATGTTTGATGCTGAAAATTTGAACGTATGGTCGTAGATTTAAATATTCTAATGAATCCAAAAAATCTTTAGGTAGCGGGCAGTACCCCACCCAAACGCTTTTCTGCAACAAACCGTAATCGCAAGCAAGCAATTCTAAGCGTAGCCATAAGCGTTTCTTCCTTTCCTTTTCCGGAATATCAAAAATCACTAATCTTATAACGCCATCCTTTTCTGGCAATTCTGAAGGTCTAAATTTAGTTCCTTTCACAATTTTCGCTCCAAGATTGGTAATGTTCCACTTTCCTTTCTCGCGCTCTATCAATCCTTGCTTTTGTAATCTGCATAAGATCGTAGAAAATGACTGCTTTGAAAATTTATATGACTTATCCAGACCCAATATCTGCCTCCACATTTTAGCTTGCGGATATTTCGCAGGTAGAAATGAATCTACGGTAACCGCGCCCAAATCAAAAACCGCTTTTAAAAGTAAAAACGTCAGTGTTGGTTTTTTGTAATTATTTAACTTTTTGAATGGCATAATATCAATCTAAACAATTACTGCCGATCGGTCAAGATTGTTTAGATATAAAAATCTCCGGTTTGGTCAGCGATATTTTCCTAAAACGCACAGAGTGGTGTATAAAATTAACATGAGTTTGCAAAATTTGCTAACGTATTATAATATTTTAAGTAGATTTTCGATAATGAAATTATGAGTAAATCTCATAAGCATAGGTTTATTAATATCAATGGGGACGATGCGCTGGTTTGGTGCAAGTGTGGAGAAAACCGCATAGCCAATTTTAACTTAATGCCGTTACAAATCCCAACGCTACCTACCAATTGGGAAAATGATAAGTCGGAGTATTCTCAAACGTGATCGGCCGCAGTAATGTTGGCCGTTTTATTTTTTCATCAACTTGAGGTACGCGTACGCGGGAATCTCATAGTCGGCTTCCGCGGAGAGGCGTTTTTTGCCTCTCTGCTGTTTTTTCCAGAGCTTCATTTTGCGCGTACGGTCGCCACCGTACATATGCTGAGTAACATCTTTGGAAGCCGCCTTTATCGTCCGCGAGGCCAATATCCGGCCGCCGGCACTTGCCTGGATTTTTAAAGCAAACAGTGCTTTGGGCAGTATTTTATAGAGCTTTTCCACCACCGCCTCTGCTTCGGTTTCCAACCTATGCCTGTGTACGATCCTTGCGAACGCAGGTACTGACTCATCGGCTACAATAACATCCAACCGTAAAAGGTCGGCTCTGCGCATATCGCCAAATTCGTAATTGAGCGAAGCATAACCGGATGAGACGCTTTTTAATTCATCAAAAAAATCGCACATCAGCTCCCTTAAAGGCATCTTGGCTTCGATCTTAAGCCTTGCCTCGGAAAATCTTTCCGTGTTACCAACCTCCGCCTCGTGTTCGCGCAATAATTTCATCACGCCGGCGAGTTTTTCAGGCGGCAATAAAATCTCAATACGGAGCCACGGCTCGAATATTTCTTTGATCTCGTGCCCGTCCGGGAATTTATGCGGAGAATAAACCTCTATTTCGCCCATTTTTGTATCAATTTTATATTTTACGCTGGGAGTAGCCGCAATCGTCTTTACTTTAAAATCGCGGTACAATTTTTCAACCACGATCTCCAAATGAAGCATCCCCAAAAAACCGCACCGAAAACCCCTGCCCAAAATGCCGCTCGACTCCTCCTCAAAAAAAAGTGAGCTATCCGCGAGCTTTAAACGCTCGAGAGATTTTTTTAATTCTTCAAATTGGTCCTGGTCTTCCGGATAAATGCTCGAGAAAACAACCGGTTTTATTTCTTTATAACCGGGGAGCGCGTTAAGCGTTGAATTCTCGCTCAATATCGTATCTCCAACCCTAACCATCTTCGCCTCTTTAGTATTTGTAACAACATATCCGATCTCTCCAGCCCGAAGAATTTCCATAGGAAATAAGGCTGGCTTAAATATGCCGATCTCGCCTGCCGTAAATTTTTCTCCGGCGGCTGCAAACCTCAATTTTGAGCCCTTTTTGATATCTCCGCCAAAAACGCGCACGTGAGCTATTACTCCCCTATGTGAGGAATATTCATAGTCGAAGATTAAAGCTCTGGTATCTTGAGCAATCCGATTATTAAGTTCGGACTTATCAATCGGATTGCTTTGTTGCCATGGCGGCGGGATCTTCGCAATAATTTCTTCCAACAATTTTTCCACCCCCTCTCCTGTTTTCCCGGATACCTCCAATATTTCTTCTTCTCTCGTTCCGAGCAACCCCATTACTTCGGCTTTTGTTTCGGCAATCCTTGCCTGCGGGAGGTCAATCTTATTTACGACGGGGATTATTTTTAAATTGAGCGAGCGCGCGAGCTCCACATTGGAAAGCGTCTGCGCCTCAACCCCCTGCGTCGCGTCTACCAAAAGTACGGCGCCCTCAACGGCGGCCAATGCTCGCGAAACCTCATAATTGAAATCAATGTGCCCTGGAGTGTCTATTAAATTTAAAACATACGGCGTTTGGCCTAAGGCATATTGCATCCTCACGGGCTGCATTTTAATTGTAATCCCACGCTCCCTTTCCAAAGGGTGCATATCCAAAAACTGTTCACGCATTAAACGCTTCTCTATCGTTTTCGTAATTTCAAGCATCCGGTCGGCCAGCGTGGATTTCCCGTGGTCGATATGGGCTATTATGCAAAAATTCCGGATGCTTAAGGTTTCTTTTGACATATTTCATTCTACACAGCTAAAGAAAAGTTATCCACAGTGTGCTACCGAAACATTACTTTCTTTTTTTAAAGTAGCATGTTATGAATAATCCTAGATTCAAAGGAAAAAATGAGGTTAAATTCGATGCTGTTCGGCATATTGGTAATATTTTTACTGCTTACAGGGTGCAGTATAGGATTGAACACGAAAACCAAAGAGGTAAGAGTGTCAACGGGGGTTTTTGGAGGTAATATCGACAAGATGAGGCAATCAATTGCAGATTTACAGTACGGCATTGGAAGGATGCAAAAAGACGATGTAAGAAAAACTGGTTGGGATTTCAGCAGAAACAATGTGGATTGCCGCCGAGGGCCGGAAGCAATGCCGTTGATTGTCGGCGTTACTCAAAATACGGTTGACCTTTCCACCGCAGAAAAAATTGAATCTTATGCTAAAGCGGTCAACGAATACGAAGCGTGCAAGTTTATTGAATTGAAAATAAAATCGGAAAAAGACCGCTGGTTTTGGTCGAAAAACAAAGGAAAAACCAAAGGCCCCGAAAATTCTTTCGTAATAGTGTTTAAAAATGGTATCTTATTTAGCGCTAAAGAAACCAATACCAAACACCGAAACGAAACCGAGGTAGAAAAATCATTCGGCGGCAATGTCTTAGAAACAATCATAAACACCGGTATTTCCGCCGGAAGAAAATTTTAGTAAATAGTAATACAACCGTTCATCGCGATTGTATTTTTTATGGCAATTTTTCAGGCTCGGGCGCCGCTACTTGGCGGGCCGCCTCTTTCGGTTCTTTTGTCGTCGACCTGACGCTAGCAAATATTTCCGCGAGCTCCCTGTTCTTTAAAATCCATAATATGCCGACATCGGCCAGAATTCCAAAAATGCCAGCAAGAAAACCCTGCATAAATATTCCAAAAAAAGTATGCAGGTTGAAAATTACAGCAAAAATCTTCAACCCGAAAAATGCCATGGCCCCTCCCACGAACGAAGCTGCTAATATCTCCAAAATATTCTTCAAAGAGCCTTTTGCCGGGAACCATCCGAAAATTATCCGGAATGAAAACGAAAGCAGAATAAAATTTACCAGGCTTCCGAAAAACATCCCAAAGGGAATTGCTAGAACCCGGATATCGTTGATATCTGAGAGATCTAATACCTTCTTAATCGATAGCGCGACAAATCCATCGTGTGCTAGCGCCTCCAAGAACCAAAACGCCGCCACAAGACAAAAAAAACCTGAAATAATATTTATTATCAAGGGCCGCCAGGATTCGTCATCCGCATAGAACGCCCGCACCAGCAGATAGAACAAGCTTTGAAAAACCACCGAAATACTTAAAATGAACAACGACGCGGCTGTAAGCCTTGTGTCTGACCAGGTAAAAGCTCCGCTCCCCAAAATAACCCTTACGATCTGTGCCCTCAAAACCAAAAGAAATACCGAAAACGGCAGCGCCCAGAACAAAATATGCCTGAATGCCGCCTGAAAATGCTCCGTAAAGCTGTCTTTGGCTTTTTTGATCGAAAACGATGCAAGCGATGGGAAGGCAGCGACGCCATAAGAAAGACCTATGATGGTAATCGGTATTCCTTGCAAATTACTCGCCAGATTTATTATTGCAATACTCCCTGACGCAAGCACCGAAGCCACTCCTGTTAAAATAGTAAAAATTATCTGGCTAATCTGAAGGCCCAGGGTCCTCGGAAGCGAGAGTAATGCCAGTTGCAAAATATCTCTGCTCCAAATTTTTTGCCAATTCAAATACAAAGAAACTCCGCCCAAAAACGGCATCTGCACGGCCATATGCAAAAAAGCACCGAAAACCACCCCCAAAACAAGGCCGGTCATTCCCCATACGGGATAAAAAACGCCTACGCCCAGAATTATTCCTAAGTTATAAAATACTCCAGACAACCCATAAACAATAAACCTGTTTAAATATTGGGTAATGCTCGAAAAAATATTCGAGACTCCTAAAAACAGCGGCGACAAGAGAAGGATCCGCGACAATGTTATCGCCTCAGTAAGATCTTTTTCGGAAAATCCGGGAAGGCTTAACAGCATGATCTTTGGCATCGCAAAGAACGCGATTACATCAAGCAAGACGATCACAAACAAAAACCACGCAGTTAGCGCGCCAAGAAATTCATTCCGCTTCTCTGCCGATCGGTCCAATAAAAACGGGATGATCGCCGTTGACGCGGTGAACAAAAGCATAAAAGTATAAATAATATCCGGCACCCGGAAAGCGGCATAGTAAATATCCAGCGCGCGGGATGCTCCAAATACCCCCGCCAAAAGTCTGTCCCTGAAAAGACCCAAAATATCCGCGAGAACGCCGAACCCCGCAAGCCAGAAAGCCGCGTGATGGATGTTCGATATCTCGCGATTGAATATCCCCGTAAACCGCTTCATCATCGTAATGTAATTCTAGTATTTTTAAATCAAAAAATCCATCCAGATTGTGTTCGCGGATGGATTTTATGGTTCTCAAAATTTATTATCTGTTGCCCGAACTCGAGCTTTCGGAGATAGGAGGCTCATTTCTTTTATCTGGAGCCTTGGCGGGCGGCGCAATCCCTGAAAGCGCGCCTTTTCCGCTTCTTAAGTTCGCCAAGATTCTCTTTACTTCTTCATTGCCTGGATTTAGTTCGGCAATTTTCTCGAATTGATCGATTGCGTCATTGTTTCTCTTTTGCTTGTCATAAACCAATCCAAGGAAATAACGCGCGTTGGAATAATTAGGATTGATCGAAATTGCTCTCTCTAAAACCAATTGAGCTGCCTCTAAATGGTTATTTTTGTAGTAGAGAAGCCCAAGCTGAAACAAGCTTCCGATGTCGTTGGGCGCTAAAAGCGCCGCGGCTTCGCTTCGCCTTATTGCTTCATCTCGGTTTCCTTGCGCATCGAATATTTGGGCAAGCAAGAAATGCGCTGCGGTATAGTCGGGTTTCAAGTCAACAGCTTTCACCAAGGCTTCTTCGGCCTTTTTCAGCGGCGCCGTAAGATCGCCTCGCGCGGTCGCGTCCGACATATAAACAATGGCTTTGTCGTGATAGAGCGAAGGATTTTTCGGAGACCGCTTGATGGCTTCATCATACTGCGATATTGCCGCGTCAACCGCTCCGTCCGCGTTTAAAGGAACGAGAAATTCATAAATTTTACCCAATATCCTGTAATTGCTGAAATCAAGCGGATTTGCGGAAATCGCATTTTGAGCCGCACTGACCGACTTATCAAGCATGTCTTTGAACTGCGAACCCAAAAGTTCTTTTGGCGTCGAATTATCCTGCAACAAAAGACGCGCCTTGATCATATAAAGCTGGGATAAATTGCGGAAATAAATATCGTTCCTCGAGTCCGAACGAGACGCAAGCAGCATTTGCTGTTCCGCGATGTCCGCTTTTCCTTGGCTATTGAACGCGTCCAATCCGTTTTGAAAAACGCTCTGCCCGATGTATTTGGAAGAAACAACGTAGAGTCCTCCAAAACTTCCGATTATCAATACGACAACGGCCATCGCTGATACCAATCCCTTCGGGCCTTCGCTAAAAAGCGATATTTCAGCGGTCCTTATTCCTCCGAAGGCGTGAGCAACGGCCAAAACCAACCCAAGAGACAAAAACCCGAAAGCCGCAAGCGTATATCCGACCGGATAAAAAGACCAGACAATGAGCATATAGCTTGCCGCCAAAAACGCGGAAAGGGCAAAGGCCGAAGACAGCGTTTCGGACTGTGAAGCTGACGAACGGATGCCTTTGTACCAAATCAGAGCGATAAATAGTAGGAAAAGGCTCCAGGCGATAAAGCCTACTTCCCCGGGCATGCTTAACAAATAAGAAGAGCCGCTTGTAAACCTTATGCCCCAAAAGATGGTGTTGTTAACCTCCGCGGGCTTGTATTGGTCCCATAAATAACCAAATGTACCAGGTCCGGAGCCCAGCAACGGTGATACTTTCAGCACCTCTTTGGCCACGTCCAAAGTTGCTTTGTAATTAACTCCGACTTCCGCCGGCGCCGCAACGGTCAGATTTGTCGCAATGTAATCGTTGAAGAAAAAACCGAAAAGAGCAAAGAGGAGTATAAGCATCGGGAT
>MFIK01000040.1 GCA_001778875.1 Candidatus Giovannonibacteria bacterium RIFCSPLOWO2_02_FULL_43_54
AACAATAACTGCCGCCAACACCATGAAAATTGCCTGTTTGAGTGTGAGTTTCATAATTTAATAAATTCAACCAATAATTATTCGTTATAAACTTTATTGGCCCCGGATAAAATTGATTGAGGAATTGTAATACCCAAACTTTTCGCGGTTTTTAGATTTATTTCCAAAATAACATCTTTGGCAAAACTGACCGGCACATTGTTGATAGGCATGCCCTTAAGAATTTTATCAACCAAAACAGCGCCGGCTTCTCCTGTTTTTTCACGATCATCGCTATAAGTCGCCAAAAAACCAATGTTCGCGCCGGATTTAAGTTCCGTGCTGATAGAAGGCAGGCCGGCTTTTAATAGCTGGGCCGCCAACGGCTTAGCGTATGTGCCTTGATCATTGCTTTTGCAGGGGCATGTTATATAGGCATCGCCGAGTTTCTTTGTGAGCAACGGCAGTTTTTGTAAAATTTCATCAGGTTTTTTAGTATCTATGTCAATGTAGACCATCTCTACGCCGATCTTCGTGGACGTCTCCGCCAATTTTTCCTTAAAAAGCTTTTCGTTGGTAGATCCTTTTTCCACAACCGAGATTACTTTGCGCATATTAGGCACCAACTCTTTTAAAAACTCCAATCTTTTGCCGGTAAATTCCACCGTCCCCTCTCCTATGCCGGTAATGAAACCTTCGGGGAACTGTAAGTTTTTTACAAGATCTCTGGGACTGCCGACAGCTAAAAAGAAAATTTTTGTTTGCAACTTCCCTGCGTCCTGTAATTTTTGCAACGCCTTGCCTGCGGATGTGGAGCTGATAATAATAAGATCCAGTCCTGCATCGTTGAGGTCCTTCGCGTAACCGTCTATAATCGTTGCCCGATCAGCTCCGGCATTTTTCTCAATGTAAGTAATGTTGACTCCCTCTTTATAGCCGGCTTTTTCCATTCCGCCCTTAAACCCAGTTATGTTCGCGCTTCCAATGTCTTTATCGGTCAATAAAAATCCTATTTTATAATTTTTCGGCGGAGCAACCGGCTTGTTTTGTTCGGCAATAAACTGCCATGAAAAATATCCGCCGACAACAATAACTGCCGCCAACACCATGAAAATTGCCTGTTTGAGTGTGAGTTTCATAATTTAATAAATTCAACCAATAATTATTCGTTATAAACTTTATTAGCTTGTAATAAGATATCTTGCGGAATTGTAATACCTATGCTTTTCGCAGTTTTCAGATTAATTTCCATTGTTAAGTCTTTAATGAAAAGAACCGGCACATCTTTGATCTGTGCGCCCTTTAAAATTTTATCGGCCAGCAAGGCCGCTTTCTTACCGACATCAAAACGATAATTTCCGTAGCTCGCCAGAATGCCCGTATTCGCTCCGAGCTCCATGTTGTGGTCTATGGAAAGCAATTTTTCTTTTATCAGCTGAGCTACTATAAGCTTTCTGTCTTTATCCTCCAACGGAAAATTATTCGGGCCGGGAAAATACATGAAGGCGTCCCCGTTTTTTTTGTTGATAATCGTTGGCAATTTAGAAACAAAATCTTTGGCGTCTTCCGTTGGAAATTCCGCTATTTCAACACCGAGCTTAGCGGCACCCGCTCTTAAGGAACTCATGAAAGGATTATAGTTTGGGAACTTCTTTTCCGCGGAAATTATTACTTTTTTCATCGTAGGGATAATTTCTTTAAGAATCTCCAAGCGTTTCCCTGCGAATTCGGATGTTCCGCCGATTACGCCCGTAACATTGGCTTCCGGGACGTTAACATTTTTCACCAAATCTGAAACTGCCCCAACATCAATAAAAACAATTGGAATAGATGTGTTCTTTTTAAACGCAAGCGCTCCCGGCGTGGAAGGCGTGGCTATTAAATCTGGCTTCTCGGCAATAAGTTCATCCGCCAATTTACCAATAAGACCAATGTCGGCGCTGGCATCTTCTAAAATGTATTCTATGTTTTTTCCTTCCTCATAACCCAATTCGCGCATCCCGGCT
Organism: Candidatus Giovannonibacteria bacterium RIFCSPLOWO2_02_FULL_43_54; assembly: GCA_001778875.1. GTDB lineage: Bacteria > Patescibacteriota > Minisyncoccia > UBA11713 > 2-01-FULL-45-33 > 2-01-FULL-45-33. The sequence continues at coordinate 1,986 of MFIK01000040.1, forward strand.
TTCAATCCTTCAATATTGGCATTCTGTACCGGTGGATTGTGAATTAATAATCCTACCTTGTATTTTTTCATCGGCTCTACGTTAGCCTGATTATAAACATATTGGAAAAACACAAATACCCCAATCAGTATTATTGCTATCAAGACTATTGTGATCGCCTTTATTGAATTCATAATTACTACCGATAAACTTTATTGGCCTGTAAAAGAAGCGACTCCGGTATTTTAATGCCCATTTCTTCCGCCATAGCGGCGTTAATTTCAAATTTCAACGAAGAGGCGAACTCTACCGGAATATTTCCCGGTTTTTCTCCTTTTAAAACTTTATCGATTATTCTCGCGGCTTGTTTACCGGTATCAAACCTGCCGACTCCATAAACCATAAGATACCCGGAGCTTACGCCGCGCTCAAAATTAAAATCAATTGACGGAATTTTTGCCTTTCGCAGGACCGGCGCGATCAAGGGCGCGTTGCCGGAAATTGTAGCTTCAGAAGTTGTCATAAAGGCATCAGGCTTATCGGCAATAAATTTTACCATGGCCGGCGAAACTTCTTCTTTTTTGGTTACGTTGTACCATGTGATCTTTAATCCGAGCTTTTTCGCGCCATCTTCGTGCGTTTTTAAAATTTCGTTGTAACTTACGTGTTTGTTATTTACCAAAATGCCGACACGCTTCATCCCCGGCAAAAGAGTTTTTAAAATTTCCATGCGCTTCGGAGCCGCCGGCACGTTATCCACAACCACGCCGGTCATAAACCCGCCCGGGTGCTGGATATTCTCTATGCCAAGCTCTTTAAAGTTACCGACATCAGCGAATACAACCGGTAACGCTGCTTCTTTGTCGGCGTCTTTAATAGCGCTAGACGCACTTGTGGACACAGAAACGACGAGATCCGGCTTTGAGGCTACAATCTCCGCGGCCATGGTTTTGGTAAGATCCCTATCTCCTTTTGGATTTTTAACATCAATCACAACATCTTTTCCCTCAATATAACCAAACTCTTTTAAGCCCTCTTTTAAGCCATCCACGGCCACCAACTGCAAATCAGACGCCAAAAGTATGGATACGCGCTTGGGAACCGTAACCTTGGGTTCTGAAACAATCTTATTGTTTAAAATATAGAAAGATGCGCCCGCCACAATTACAAGGAGGACCAATATGCTGATTACAAAAGGTTTTTTACTCATGTATGCTCGATTTTAAGCTATTGTTAATAAATAATGCTTATGTGAATAATATAATAACGACCTTGCGTTATTATAGCATACTTTAAAAAATACTTTTGGTAGCAATATCCTCAAGCCGCCTAATAAGGCTGTCAAACCCAAGTTTTTCAAAAAGAGCTATGAGTTGGGGTTTTTTCTTATCGAATGAGCGCCTCCATTCTGTTGGTGTAAATTCAAAATTAATCGGGACATCGCGCCTGACGGTCGCTAATGTTTTTGAAAAAAACGCGTCTTTTTTATGGTCTATTAAAAGCTTAAGAATTCTGTCCTTAAGCTTGCCATCCGCTCCGCCGGCTGGCGGTGATTTTTCAATTTCTTTATATAAATTTTCAATAGTCCCGAAATTTTTTATTATATCCGTTGCCGTTTTTTCTCCTATTCCGGCAACTCCGACAATATTATCCGATGGGTCTCCGCGCAAGCCCTTATAATCAGGAATGGCCCTTGGACCGAATCCGTAGCGCTCAATTACTTTTTTTTCATCGTATACTAGGATATCGTCAATTCCTTTTCTCATAGTGTAAACCAAAACTTTTTCATCTTCCACCATTTGTAAAATATCCATGTCGCCTGAAACGATAATTATCGTGAGGTCCTTATATTCAGGGCTTTTTTTTACAATTTCAACGATAGTGCCCAAAACATCATCTGCCTCAAAGCCGGACGCTGAATATCCGATTATCCCGAATGCGTCCGTTATATCATGCGCCATTTTCAGCTGTGTTATTAAATCCTCATCCGCTTCGGGTCTTTTTGATTTATAACCGTCATAGACATCGTGCCTGAAAGTTGGCCCCGGTAAATCATAAGCGGCAGCCATATAATCCGGCTTTAAATCGCGTATTGCCTTGATCAGCATCGCCGAGAGTCCGTAAAGCGCGCCTGTCGGCTCTCCGGTATTTTTTGACTTGAATTTCGGCAGAGCATGGTACGCGCGATGAATCAAGGCGTGCGTATCGAGTAAAACTAAAGTCTTCATTGCATTATTTTTATCAGCCGCGAACCAGAATGTCCATGCTTAAAAATTATTCTCAAAGCATTTTTCGGCAAAATATTTTTTACGCGGTCCCCCCATTCTATTAAAATTATGTTTTGCTGGCCGGAAACAAGCTCATTCCAACCTAAACTTTTTAAATCTTTTGAAGTAATGCGATAGGCATCGATATGGATGAAATTTTCAAACTCAACAATCTTGTCCGATCGGTTGGATTTGTTTAGTTTATAGATTCGCATTATCACAAACGTCGGGCTCTTCGGCGTTTCTTTAATGCCTAATCCCTTCGCAAACCCTTGTGTGAAAGTTGTTTTGCCGGCACCAAGCTCTCCATCGAGACTTATCACGAAAGCCCGCCGTAAGCCGTAAGCTTTACGCCTTGCGGCATACGGCTTATGGCTTATGGCAATTTCTTTCGCCAATTTTTCCCCCAGTTTTTTCGTTTCTTTGTCGCTTTTTGTAATTATCTCCAATGATGCCATATCTTTTTATAGCACAAAAAAGACGTCCTTTTGGACGCCTTGCGATAATCGCTGTTTTAGCAATTGCTTTATTACCTTCTCCGCCAATGTTGTCTTGGCGGAGGAGCCGGCCAGCCTTGAGGATTAAAACCCGGGCCAGATCTCGGACGAAATCTCGGATTCGGCTGCACTCTAGGATCAACCCACGCTCCGTCTCCACCCATTGGTACATCTCTTGTAAATGGATACGGCCTGACTCCTGGAACCCCCGAGCGCCTCAATTGATCAAGATCGTTCGCCCAACCATAACACAATCCTACCGCGCAATTATTCCCTAAGAATCCTCCATGTTCATGGTCAGCTCCGGCATAATCCGGCAAAAACGCCGAGAAAATTAGCAGCCAGAACACAATCGCAATTTTTTTCATTTATCTCACCCCCCCATTCATAGCACGTGATTCTGGCTATATTCCTAGCATGTCATTGTGAATTGTCAATGAAGCAGGGTTATAAAAAACGGGGCGTCCATTATGAACGCCCCTTAAATAACAAAACCCGGAGATTTAATAAAACTGGCCCGGCGCCACAGCGCCGATCGCTTTTTCTTTTTTCTTAATGCCTGTGGCCTCCGCAACGGCATCTTCCGTGGCAGATGCAATGGCGTCAAGCTTCCGGTCTTCGTTTACGCCCGGATCTTTTGTCAGCGTATAGTGCTGTGACCCACTGAAATCGCGTGATTGGCGATTACGAGACTCGAGGTCAATCACCTCGATATGAATAATCGCTCTCGGATCACCGATCCGCAATTCAACACGCACTTCCTTTGCCGCTGTCGACTTATCACCGACGACCATGATACTGCGCCGACGATATGCCATTTTGGCATAGCGCACCGCGTCAGCATTGTCACCATGGACATAAACGCCCTCGCGCGCAACACGCGGCTCCGGTATCAGCTCTTTTGCCTGCGGCCAATCTTTTGGCGCCGGCGCCTGAACCGGTTGTGGCGGCACCTGATAGTTTTGCTGAATCGGTGCGGCATGCGCCGGGGGTGAACTCAACAAGTAAGCAAGTAATTGACTTAAGGTTTGAAACGATCCCATTACCATTGCCGTCCTATAATCCATTGCTTGATACCCACCATACCCATTATTCACAACAACTATCTGCTGTCCGACCCTGTTATAACCTGGATGCCCGCCGTGATAAAAATGCGGCGGGGGCAAATTATAAGTATATGATCGTGGCCCTTGCCATGTATCGTAACGACCATAAAACTGTCCGACCGGCGGATCAGGTCTGCGACCATAATATAAATTTTCCCAATCCGTTCTCTCGTAACCGCCCCGATGCCGACCACCGGCCTGCGCCTCAGCCATCATTCCATACAAGAAAAACACCAAACCAACAAAAAACACGGTAATTTTCACAAAACCTCCTTTTCGCCTGTCAAAGTTAATTTTTAGCCTTATTTAAGGCCGCTTTTTACTATTTCTAATTTAATTATACATCTGATTCAGAAAAAAGTCAACCCCTTTTCACTCCTTACGAAGTAGAGGGTAGAGTGAGGTTAAGTTATCCACTTTTGCAAATATTTTGCGCGCCATGCTAAGAATTAACTCAATGACTGAAGCTGTTAAAAAATTTAAAGAAACATTGGAAAAAGTTGAAACTGTAAGCATCAAAACCGGGGATTCCAACGACATTTCTAAAATTTTAGCCGCGTCTTTGTTGCATAATCTATTTTTAAAGCTTGGAAAAAAATCCTCGCTGGAAAATTGGAGCTCCTCCGGCGCCTTTTCCCAATATCTTGAGAGTTTGTTTGAAAAGAGTTTTTTGAAAGACAATTTGCGGGAACCGGAACACATTCTGATCAAGCTCGACACAAAAAAGATACCGGTCAGCGAATTAAATTATGAAAAAGACGGCGATATGCTGAAAATCATCCTGAAAGGAAAAAATATCCTAAACCACGAGAGCATTACCATCGAAAAAGAAAAGGACGCAGTCGATATGCTGATACTTCTTGATCCTCCCGCCGGCAATATAGAAAAGATCATTGCGCAAAATCCGCACAGGGATATTGTGAAGATAACTTCAAAGGACAGAAGTCTGTCCAATAAGATATCAGACATAATCCTCGCTTTTTATGAAGAAATCCCGGCCGAGCTAAAAGAACCCCTGTGGCTTCTAATAAAAGAAGAAAATAAAGAATCAGCGCATCCGCGCGCTGAAATGCTGGCGCTAGAAGAAAAACTTATACAGACACCCGTGAATTTTGAAAAAATAGAGGAAGCTAAAGAAGCGTTTTTTGGGCAGAATTTTTGGAAACTTTTAGGCCGCGCCTTATCCCGCAGTGAATATGAAAAAAACATCAGAACTATATGGACATTTCTCCCGCAATCAGACATCCAAAAAACGAGCATGAAACCGGAATGGTTGCTTTCCATATTCCGTGAGATAAGAAACCTAAGAAAAGAAGCTAAATTTTCGGCTCTGCTTTGGGAAGAAGAAAAAGACGGCGCCCGTTCCGTGTCCGCAATAGTAGGAGGAGGAGAGAATGGAGAGCTTGCCGGAATCGCCGCGGCTTTGGGCTCGGCCCCCGCATCAAATTATTTTTATCTTTCCGGATTTAAGGCCTTTTCAGAGGCGGAAATAAAAATACGCAGCGGCCTCAAAAAGTTCGTTTTATAATGCTAAAATAAATGATATGACCTCGACGGACGATAAACTTGTTGAATTAAGAAAAAAGGAAGAGGAGGAGTTGGCACAAACGCTGGCAAAAAAGCACAGCCTTACCTATCTTGATCTCTCAAGAATAACGATAGATCTGATGTCTTTAAAGATTCTTCCGGAAGCAGAGGCGCGTTCAAATTCTATGGCGGTAATACAGAGCGTAGGCAAAAAATTACAGGTAGCCGTCACAAACCCTGACCGACCCGGTGTTGCACAAATAGTGGATGAACTTACAAGGAAAAAATATGAAGTCCAGCTTTTTATGGTTTCTCAAACAAGCCTTGATAGAGCATTTTCCAAGTATAAGGAAATCCCCCGTTTCGAGGAAATCAAGGTTGGAATAGTGGATATTTCAAAATCCAAACTTGAGTCATATGGCGCGACGCTCGATTCTTTAATAAGCTTCAAAAAAGCGCTCTCTCAAGCTAAGGAAAAGGACGTCAGAAAAGCATCGGACACGCTGGAACTGCTTTTGGCGGGGACACTGGGAGCGGAGGCATCCGATATCCATATGGAGGCGGAGGAAAAAGTCGCAAAGATAAGGTTAAGGATCGATGGAGTGTTGCAGGATATTATTGATATTTCAACTCCTCTTTATCAACTGCTGCTTTCAAGAGTCAAATTGATCTCGGAAGTGAAATTGAATGTCCACGACAAGCCGCAGGATGGCCGGTTTACGATAAAAACCAAGGGTGAAGACATTGAAGTCAGAACTTCCGTGCTTCCCGGCACGTTCGGGGAATCGGTTGTCATGCGCTTGCTTCTTCCAAAAACAATTTCGATAAAACTTGAAGATCTCGGCATGCAGCCGGCGCTATATCAAATACTAAAAACCGAATTAAATAAACCGAACGGAATGATCTTGACCACCGGCCCTACCGGCTCCGGAAAAACAACGACGCTTTATGCCTGTCTTAAAGTCCTTGCGTCGCCGGAGGTAAAGGTTATTACCATTGAAGATCCTATCGAATATCATATTTCGCATATTACCCAAACGCAGATCGATCCGGGCAAAGGATATGATTTTTCGAACGGACTCCGTTCAATACTTCGCCAGGATCCAGATATTATACTCGTCGGAGAAGTTCGTGACTTGGAAACGGCGGAAATCGCGATGCACGCCGCGCTTACCGGACATTTGGTTTTCTCAACCCTGCACACGAATGACGCCGCGGGAACCGTTCCGCGGCTTATCGATCTCGGAGTGAAAGTAAATATTATTTCCCCGGCCATGAATATCGCGATCGCGCAGCGGCTGATAAGAAAGCTTTGTGAATTTTGCAAAGCAAAGACCGATCCGGCGCCCGAAGAAAAAAAGATCATTGACCAGCACCTTAAAAACATGCCCGCCGCGTACAAACCGGCTGTCCCGAAAACGCTCAATATGTATAAAGCCGTCGGATGCCAGAAATGCAACGAAACCGGCTATAAAGGCCGAATCGGAATATTTGAAGGATTTTTGGTTGATGACGAAATGGAAAGATTAATAATAACCAATCCTCCGGCTGCGGACATTCAGCAAACCGCCGTAAAAAAAGGAATGCTCACGATGTACCAGGACGGTATAATAAAAGTAATCCGAGGACTGACGTCCTTTGAAGAATTAAATAGAGTGGTGTCTGAAAATTAGAGGAATTTGGTGGACTCGTCTTGACTCGCATCGGCGAGGCAGGAAATTCCGCCCATTAGCCTCTAGATAATTGCTCTTCCATGGGTAGATAGAGCTTAGATTTTTTTCGAGGAGCGGCCGAGTAATCTCACTATGAGGCGGGATACAAAGCCATCCTAAAGCTTAAAAATAAACCAGCTATCCCGGTTTAGGGATAATTATCTAGAGGCTAGCGGGTAGAATTATGATGATAAAAATAAGGATCTTTCCAGACGTTAGTATTATAGCAAAAAAAGATGAATATGTCAATAGATAAGAAATCAAACAACTTGAACCCACAAAAAAGAGGCGAGGATGTTTCTTTAGATTTAGCGCTACGCCCCAAAAATTTCGATGAATACGTGGGGCAAGATAAGGTAAAAAGGAACCTTAAAATACTAATAGAAGCGGCAAAAAAACGCAATGAGCCGATAGAACACATACTTTTTCACGGACCAGCCGGGCTTGGGAAGACTACGCTAGCGCACCTAGTGGCAAAGGAGATGAATTCACAGATAAAGATAACATCCGGCCCGGCAATAAGTAAAGTCGGCGATTTGGTGGCAATCATTCTCCGGCTAGAAGAAGGAGATATTCTGTTTATCGATGAAATTCACCGATTATCGAAGCTTGTTGAAGAAATCCTCTATCCCGCGATGGAAAGCCGGGCGATCGATTTTGTAAGCGGCAAGGGGCCATCGGCGCAAAGCTATCATCTTCCATTAAAGCCATTTACGCTTGTCGCCGCGACAACCAGAACATCCCTTCTTTCATCTCCGTTGCGCTCGCGTTTCTCCGGCGGCTCATTCAGGCTAGATTTTTACACGATAGAAGACATAGAAAAAATAGTCTGCAGGAACGCAAAAATACTTTGTGTGGAAACCAAGCCCGAAGCGATAAAAATAATCGCTTCGCGCTCGCGTTTTACTCCGAGAATCGCAAACCGCCTTCTAAAACGCGCGCGCGATTACGCTGAAGTGAAGGGCCAGGGAATTATTACGCCGGAGCTCGCTGAAGAGGCGCTGAATCTTTTAGAAATAGACCATCTTGGCCTGGAATCTGTAGACAGGCGGATTTTGGACACGATAATTAAAAAATTTAACGGCGGGCCTGTCGGCGCGGGAACGCTCGCCGCCGCAATGATGGAAGAGGTTGAAACAATTGAAGAAGTTTACGAACCGTATCTTATGCAGCTCGGTTTCCTCGACCGCACTCCGCGCGGCCGTTGCGCCACCTCCCGCGCGTACGAACATTTGGGTTTGACTCCTCCGTCTTCGTCCGCATCGGACCAAAATCAACAAAAATTGATTTAACTGTTAGTATGATGGTATGACCTTTTCCTTCGCGCTTATCCTTTATTTCCTGTTTCTGGTTATTTACGGTTTTTTTGTTTCAGCCATACTTTGGCATATAAAAGAGTACACTATGGCACAGGATTTTTCTAAATGGATAATAAGGGCGTTCCTTACAATAATCCTTTTTTTGGGCATGCTTTCACTATTTTTATTCTTTACCCTTCCTTTCGCATGATACATTTAGGCGAAAATGAAAAAATATTGATGGTCCTCCACCGGCACTGGATAGTCATTGTGGGCAAATTTGTCGCGTCCGCATTTCTCGCCATACTGCCAATATTTGCGATTCCCCTTGTCTTTGCCTCAAATATCATTACAGTCCCGGAGTCCGCGGGACCCATTATTCTCTTTCTTTCCGTCATTTATCTTATGATCTTAACAATGCTTTTATTCATTTTTTGGATAGATTATTATCTCGACATGTGGATAATAACCTCCGAGAGAATAATAGATATCGAACAAACCGGCCTATTCCGCCGGCAGATATCGGAATTCATGCTGGATAAAGTTCAAGACATCACTGTTGAAATTCCTGATATGATCGCAACTTTTCTTAAATACGGAAACCTGCACATCCAGACCGCGGGAGAAACTTCTTTTGACATAAAACAGATACATAACGTTTATGAAGCAAAGAATATTATCTTAGATAGTGCAAAACAGTATAGCAACAAAAAATATGTCGGGACATAGCAAGTGGGCGCAAATAAAACACAGGAAGGAGGCTACCGACGCTAAAAAGGGAAAAATTTTCTCAAAACTTTCGCGCGCGATAACTATCGCCGCGAAAAGTCCGCCGGCTGGCGGAGGATCTGACCCCAAAACAAACCACAAGCTTTCTGGAACAATTGAAGAGGCAAGAAAAGCAAATATGCCATCGGACAACATCGAGCGTGCTATCGCGAAAGCCTCCGCAAAAGACGGCGCCGAATTAAAAGAAGTTCTCTACGAAGTTTACGGACCCGGTGGTTCGGCTATAATCATTTCCGCAGTCACGGATAATTCAAACCGAACGACGAATGAAATAAAACATCTTTTATCCGAACACGGCGCGAAGCTCGGCGGGCACGGCTCCGCAATGTGGGCCTTTAATAAGGCCGGCAAAGAATTTAATGCGAAGTTCCCTGCAACACTTTCGGGAGACGACACTAAAAAATTTGAAACCCTGCTCTCCGCTTTGGATGATCAAGAAGACGTTCAGGATGTTTATTCTAATGCCGAAACGCCATAGGCCATATGCCATATGCCTTAAACCCAAAATTTATAGACCACATTGTACTTATGGTAAAAAATGTGTACAAAAGCGAGGTGTTTTATTCTAAATTTTTAGGAAAACCTATTTCAAAAGATAAATATTCTATAGCCTACAAAATAGGCGGTACAAAATTATTTTTTGCAATTCCGTTCAAGCATATTAAAAGCAACACCTTTAACCGAAATCGCTTGGGATTAAATCATATTGCTTTTGGCGTGTCTTCTTTAAAAACATTAAAAAACATAGAGAATCGGCTAAATAAGGCAAAAATAAAGAATAGTGGAATTATTTTAGATAAATATAAACAGCGCGAATATATATGGCTTGATGACCCCGACGGAATTAGACAGGAGTTTTATTTGCGATATCCCAAAGAGAAATGAGTGCAGAAAAGTTTCAAGATTTGAATGTTTGGAAAAAAGCACATGAGTTGGTTAAACTCACATACGCGCTGACTGAAAAATTTCCGCAAAAAGAGATATTCGGCTTAACGAGCCAAATGCGCCGCGCAGCTGTTTCCGTGGCGGCGAACATTGCGGAGGGAAGTAAACGAACTTCAAATAAAGACAGAATACATTTTCATACGATATCGGCCGGCTCTCTGGAAGAATTGAAATATTTTTTTATATTGAGTTGCGATTTAAATTTTATTTCTGAAACAGAACGAGAATCGGCATTGGAAATTGCGCGACATACCAGTGCAATGCTTTATAAATTATCCGAAACTCTTAAAGCGTAAAGCTTATGGCGTACAACGTACAGCGTATCTTAGGCATCGATCCGGGTATTGAAAGGCTCGGCTGGGGTTTAATCGAAAAAAACGGAGGAAAATATTTGAGAATTGATTCCGGAGTAAAAAAAACATTAAAAACAAAAAAAGAAAGCGAGAGGCTTTGGGAGATATATCAGTTTTTAGATGAACTCATTCAAAAAACAAAACCACATGTGCTGGGAACCGAAAAACTATTCTTTGCCAAGAACACAAAGACCGCTCTTATAATCGGCGAGGTCCGTGGTGTGATATTGACCGTAGCCCAGAAACACGGACTAACGATAAAAGAATTCTCGCCTTCAGAGGTAAAGAGCGCCATCTGTGGATATGGTCATGCTACCAAAAAAAATGTCGCTGAAATGCTGAAATTATCTATAAATATGCCCAAAAATAGGCTTTTGGACGACGAAACAGATGCTCTAGCCTTGGCTCTTTGTGTGGCTTTTATCCGTACTTTTCCATAACTTATCCACATGCCCCATTTGCCTCATTCCGTATAATTTTTATACTTTGAAGGAACAAGCTTACGAGTTAATTTAAAAGGCCGAAAAATATGGCAAAATTAGACAATAAAAAGGTTTCGGACGATAATTTGGACGATGACATAGAGCCAGCGGCAGATGTTTTGGACGGCGACATAGAAGACGAAGATGAAGAAGATCTGGATTCGTGGAAACTCGAAGAAGATCTTGAATAGCAAAAAAACACCTCCCGACTTGAGTCGTGAGGTGTTTTTTATGCTTTCAAAATCTCGATTTTAACAAATTTATATTTTCCTATTTTGGCTACTCCGCCCTTTGTTATCTTCTCGCCGAAATTTGAAATGCGAATGCCATCGAAATCAACTCCGCCGCCGCCGATCATTCTTTTTGCCTCAGCTTTGGACCGCACAAGTTTTTCTTCCATTAAAAAATCGCCCCACTTTTTCCCGGCGTTTATTTTGCTAACCTTGACATCCGCAGGCGTTTCTCTTCTAGAGAAAATTTTTTCAAAATTATCGCGGGCTTTCGCGGCCGCGACAGCGCCGTCGTAAATTTTAACTATTTCTCCGGCCAATCTCTTTTTTGCCGCAAACGGTTTTTCTTTTTTGATTTCTTCCACTTCCGCGCGCGTTAAATCTGTGTGTACTAAAAGATAGTTCCCAATCAAATCATCCGGCAGTGTCATTATTTTCCCGAATTTATTTTCCGGGGAATCGGCTATGCCGACGAAGTTATTTAGTGATTTTGACATTTTTTCTTTTCCATCGAGTCCGGGAGTTATTGTTGTCGTTATAATTGCCTGCTGTTCCTGGCCGAAAATTTGTTGGTAGTGCCTTCCGATCATTTCGTTGAATAACTGGTCCGTGCCGATGATCGTCAGATCCGACTTTAACATAACGGAGTCATAACCTTGCAAGATCGGGTACATTATTTCGTGTTCGTAAATTTCTTCATTGCTTTTTATTCTTTTTTGAAACATGTCGCGCTCAATAAGTCTGGCATGAGTGATCTTCCTCAAAAGACCCAAAAACTCGTTTAGTTTCATTTTTTTATACCATTCTGAATTTCTTCTAACCTCCAATACTTTCGGTTTATTGATCAAAATTTTCACAGCTTGTTGAAGATATGTTTTGATGTTATTTTTTATCTCTTTTTGGGACAGCTCTGGCCTTGTTTTGGACTTGCCTGTAGGGTCGCCTATTTGGGTAGTGAAGTCGCCAATCAAAAAAACCACTTTATGACCCATTTCTTGAAACTCGCGCATTTTGCGGTAGTTTACGGCGTGTCCCAGGTGCAAGGATGCGCTCGTAGCGTCAACCCCGTGTTTTATCCTAAGCTGTCTGCCTGAGTGCAATTTTTTCTCTAATTCCTCTTTTGTAATAACCTGTTCAATGTTTCTTGAAAGAATTTCTTTTATTTTTTCTTCATCGGTTTTCATCCATATCACTCTAACACATATTGAGTAAAATTGAAAAATCGTTTACAATAACCGCTATGGCTCTCTTAATAAAAAGGAGAAAAAAGAAAAATATTTTTTGGAATTTATTTTTGTGGGTGTTGTTTGCCGGTATCATTTTTTTAGCATTTGTTGCCGTTCTTGCCGTGGCGATCAAACTTCCCGATATCGCCAATTTTGAGGAAAACCGCGTGGTGCAATCGACAAAAATTTATGACCGGACCGGAACCGTTCTTTTGTACGATATACACGGAGAAGAAAAACGAACCGTCATCCCGTTTGAAGAAATTCCGCGAAATATCAAGAACGCGACGATAGCCCTTGAAGATAATTCTTTTTATTCGCACTACGGATTCAGGCCGCTGTCTTTCGCGCGCGCGGTGTTTACAAATATTTTGCGCGGCGGGTTTGAGCAAGGAGGTTCTACAATAACGCAACAGGTTGTTAAAAACACTTTGCTTACGAAAGAAAAAACCATCATTAGAAAATTCAAAGAAATCATAATCGCCCTGAAACTTGAAAGAAAATATTCAAAAGATGAAATATTGAATCTTTATTTAAATCAGATCCCGTACGGGAGTGGCGCCTACGGGATAGAAGCCGCTGCTGAAACATTTTTTAACAAACACGCAAAAGACCTTGGTATGCTGGAAGCTATTTATCTTGCGTCCCTGCCGAACGCTCCAAGTTATTTTTCGCCTTACGGAAAACACGTCAAGGAGCTTGATTCCCGCGCGATTTTTACTTTAGGGCGAATGCGCGATCTCGGATATATCACGAAAGAAGAATACGATTCTGTTATAAAAGAAAAGATCAAATTCGCCCCCGCGAGAACCCAGGGTATAATCGCTCCGCACTTCGTTATAGAGGTGAGGGATGAGTTGAATAAAAAATTCGGCGAGGATGTTGTTGAAAAAGAGGGTTTCAAGGTCACCACCACTCTAGATGTGCCTTTACAGCAAAAAACGGAGGAAATCGTCCAAAAACACGCTGAAGAGATAGAAAAAGGCTTTAACGCGACCAATGAGGCGGTTGTGGCTTTAGACCCCAAATCAGGCGATATATTGGCAATGGTAGGTTCAAGAGATTACTTTAATAAGGATCGCGAAGGCAATTTCAATATTACGACCGCATTAAGGCAGCCGGGGTCGGCACTCAAACCGTTCATCTATGCTGCGGCTTTTAAAAAAAGCCTTACGCCGGAAACAACACTATTTGATTTACCAACTGAATTCAACCCATCCTGTAATTCTGACGGGTTAGCGCCACAGGAAGCGGACCAGGATAAATGCTATCATCCTCAAAATTATGATGAAAAATTCAGAGGCCCGGTCTCACTAAGAGAATCTCTGGCACAATCATTGAACGTTCCTTCCGTAAAAACCCTTTATCTTGCGGGATTAAACGAATCACTAGCCACGGCGCGCGATTTCGGAATCACATCGTTAAACGACCCCGACAGGTACGGGCTCACGCTTGTTTTAGGCGGAGGAGAAGTTTCGTTGCTTGAATTAACAACGGCATACGGCGCGTTCGCGAATGACGCAGTTTATAATAGTTACAGATATATTTTAAAAATAGAAAACTCTTCGGGGAAAATGCTGTATCAATCTGAAAGTTCTCCTTCCGAAATAATCGACAAAAATATCGCGCGGGCAATAAATGATATTTTATCCGACAATAATGCCAGGATCCCTGCGTTCGGTGAGGCTTCGGCGTTATTTTTTCCTGGAAGAAAAGTTGCCGCAAAAACAGGAACAACAAATGATTATCGTGACGCATGGGTGCTTGGATATACGCCCGATATCGTAATCGGCGCGTGGGCCGGAAACAACAATAATACACCGATGGAAAAGAAGGTTGCTGGTTTTATAGTTGCGCCGTGGTGGCACGAAATCATGGAATACGCGCTGACGAACAGACAGATGAGTGGTGAATTTATTCCATATGAACCGTTTACACAAGATAATCCCTATATGCGCGGAGAGTGGCGTGGCGGCGTTGAATATATTTTGGATAAAATTTCCGGAAAATTGGCTATCGAAAATACTCCAAAAGATTTTCAGGAAAAAAAGGTAATTAGAGAAATACACTCTATCCTTTATTGGATAAACAGGCAGAGTCCGCAATTCAAGAACTGGGAGGTCCCTATCAGAAAATGGGCCGAAGCAAATGGATATTATGACGAAGATAAAAACATTATCCCAACAGAATACGATGATATACATTCTGCCGATAATGCTCCAAAAATTAACTCAATTGAAATAATCCCATCTAAAACATCTTACGGCCGGACGGAAAAAATCCTCGTAAAACCCTCTATTGAAAGTAAATTCTATATTCAGGAAGTTGATTATTTTCTAAACGGGGAATTTATCGATTCCGTAAAAAAACCGCCGTTTGAAATATTAATAAATCTGAATATACAAGGAGACGAGTTGGAATTTGAATTAAAAATAAAAATATACGACTCAATTGGAAACTCTGGGGAAAAACAAATTATTTTGAATATAAATTAATCAAACTCCCCTCATTGGCATTACTAAATACACATAAGAGCCGTCTCCTTTGCCGTGTATTAATAATGGAGATTCCGAATTATTAAGGTCAAAAACAACATATTCCTGATTAATTTGAGAGACGCCGTCTAAAATATATCTCCAATTAAATTTAATCATTGTATCTCCGCCTGCTATCGTTGTTTTGATCTCGGAAAAATGTTCGCCGATGTCCTGATTTGATGTTTGAAAAGAAATAGATTTTTTATCGGAATTAAAACTCATATTCAGATCATTTAGTTTCCCGGTAAAAATACCGGCTGTTTTAAGATTTGAAATAACATCAGCCTTATCTGCTATCGCGGAAATCTTAAATTCTTTTGGCAGAATTTGTTCGTAATCAGGAAATATACCTTCAGTAAGCCTGGAAATAAATTTTATATTATTATTATAAAGAATGATTTGGTTTTTATTAAATCCGAATTTAATATCATCGTTTTCTATGATTTTTAGTATTTCTTGAACGGATTTTTGCGGGATCAGAAATGATACAAGTTTTTCGGCGCTGATATTTTTTGAAACGATTGTTTTTTCAGCCAACCTGAACGAGTCGGTTGCTACAAGTTTTACTGTGTTTTTAAAAACTTTAAATAATACTGATGAAAGTTCCGGTTTAATATCTGAAGTACTGACCGCGATCGCCACGCTGGATATTGCAGATCTTAATTCGTTGGCCGGCAAGCTGAATATTTCAACGGCGTCTATCTTTGGAAATAACGGGAAGTCCTCACTTATAAAGCCGCGGATAGTTGTTTGGGCTGTTTTTGTTTTTATGAATAAATTGTTTTTTTTACTTTCCAAAATAACGCGATCGTCTTTTAAAGACGACAAAAATAAACTTAGGGTTTTTGCTAAAATCGCGACATTGCCGCCGTCTTCCACTTTTCCTGGAATATTTATTTCTACGGCGGTTTCAAGATTCGTAGCTTTAATTTTTATCTTACCGCCATCCGCATCGATCAAAACAGAGTTTAAGATCGGTAAAGTTTGATTTTTTGAAGTATTCCTTTCCGCAATTTGAACTGCGTCCTTAAGATTTTGTATTAAACAATTAATTTTCATTTTTTAAATTTAAATTATTATATTTATATATGTGAATATGTGGATTTATGAAAAACACTTTTTATATCAATATATTTTTTCTTCACAACACCAAACAACTTGTGAATAAAACCGTAATAAATATTTTTTAAAAAACATATCACAGGTTATTTTTGATTTTGATATTTTCCTCTGATCGATTTTATTTCTTCTTCCAACCCGGAATCCCTTTTTAGGTCTTCTGAAATTTTTTCATACGCGTGTATTGCCGTCGTATGGTCCATACCCCCGAATTTTTGTCCTATAAATGGATAAGATCCCTTGAGGTCTTCCCTGATCAGATACATGGCGATCTGCCTTGGTTTAACTATCTCTGTTTTTCTAGTTCTTTCAAATATAGATCTTTCAGGGATATCATAAAATTCGGCTATAGTTTTTATTATTTGGGCAGTGGTTATTGTTGATTTTGGTTTGATATTCTTACTTAAAATTGACTTTATTTCCTCTAAAGACAACGTTTTATTCTGGTGCCTCGACTGTATTTGGATAGTGTTTAATGCGCCCTCAAGCTCTCGTATGTTTTTTTGCACCATTGACGCTATTAATTCCAAAGAAGATTCAGAGAGGCTAATTTTTCTTTCCGCGGCCTTTGATTTTAAAATCGCGAGCCTTGTTTCGTATTCCGGCTCTGAAATATCAATAATCACACCCGCCTCAAGCCTTGATCTTAAGCGTTCCTCGATATCAGGTATTGATTTCGGGGGGCGGTCCGATGAAAACACAACTTGTTTGCCGGCATCGAATAAAGCGTTAAAAGTGTAGAAAAATTCTTCTTGTGTTTTTGTTTTTCCGGCGAAAAATTGGACGTCATCAACCACTAAAAGATCGTACTCACGATATTTTTCCTTAAAATTTTGGACGGTGTTGTTTTGAAGAGAAGATACAAGCTCATTACTGAATTTTTCCGATGTTATATAGTTAACTTTCTTGTTTTTATCTTCTTTCACTATATAATTGCCTATTGCCTGCAAAAGGTGGGTTTTACCTAATCCAACGCCTCCATAAACAAACAGCGGATTATAAGCTTTGCCCAGATTTTTTGTGACTGCCAGCGCGGCCGCGTGCGCCAACTCATTAAAAGATCCGACAATAAACGTTTCAAACGTATATTTAGGATTTAAATTAGTTCGCGGGTCAATGGTAATTTCCTTGAATTCCATCTGTTCCTCGGCCTGCATGATAAAATCTTTTTTGGATCTGATTTTTTGCGGATATTGCTGATTGTCGCCTGACGCGGTGTCGGAAGGCGCAACAATATTGTAGTTTATCGCCCGAATCTCCGGTATTAAATTCCTCACCGATTTTAATATGAACTTATGATATTTGTTTTCAAGCCACTCTTTGGAAAAGCCGTTTGGAACCCCAACGGTAACATTCCCGTCTCTGTGCTCTATTACGTGAGTATCTTTAAACCAAGTAACGAAATTTGCCCGAGAAACGGAGAGTTCTATTTCAGAGAGAGCCCGAGTCCATAATTCTTGGTTATTCATCCTTTTTGTTTAATAAAATTTATATTCTAACTATAAAACAAATTTGTTTTCTATGTTTGCTTTAACATGTTAATAGATTGTGGAAGAGTTGTGAATATTGCAAAAATCCTGAATCATTGTAGAATTCTATTATTCTATGTCGTTTACTTATCATCCAAAAAAGAAAAAGCGCGCCAGGACCCACGGTTTTTTGCGGCGGATGAGCAATAAAACCGGCAGAAACGCGTTAAAAAGGCGGAGACGCAAAGGAAGAAAGAGGCTTGTTATTAATCATGCTTAAAAAAACCCTTAGGCTTAGCAGGGCGGATTTAGACGCCTTTTTCAGGAAAAGATCGAAATTTGCCGCTGGTAAGCTGGTTTCTGCTAGGTTTGCCGAAAACAACCTTAAATACAGCCGGTTTGCTTTCGTTGCGTCGTTTGAGGATAAGCAGAAGAAAAAAGGAAGGGCCGTGCTTAGGAATTTGTTGAGGCGAAGGATATCGGAGATCATAAGAATAATGTCCGAGAACGTTAAAGCAGGTCTGGATATAGTGTTTTTTATTAAACTTAAAAACCAAAAGGCGCCCGCGCACGAGGATTTAAAAGAGGACATACTATATGTTTTATCTAAGTCTCATTTATCACGAAGTATTTTATAGGCCGCTTATTAACGGGCTTTTGTTTTTAACCGATATTTTACCGGGCAACGACTTGGGTTTTTCGGTAATATTACTGACAGTATTGTTGCGGGCGCTGACGTTCCCTCTTACCCACAAAATGCTGCACACACAGAACACGATGAAAAACATCGAGCCGGAGATTAAAAAAATATACAGCGAAACCGCGAACAATAAAGAAGAGCAGAGCAAACGGATAATGGCATTGTACAAAAAACACGGCATAAACCCATTCTCGGGGTTTTTGGCTTTGCTTATCCAATTTCCGCTGCTTTTCGCGATGTACAGCGTTTTTTGGAAGGGCTTGCCGTTTAATCCGGGAGATATTTACGGTTTTCTGACGATACCGGCGCATGTTAATATTTATTTTCTTGGGCTCATTAATTTAACTTTGTCGAATATCGGATTTGCCGGTTTGTCGGCCGTTTCCCAGTTTTGGCAGATAAAACTTGCCACGCCTCCAAAAAGCGGCAACGCGGGCAAGCCGGATATGCAATCAATGATGCAGAAGCAAATGCTTTATGTCTTTCCGGTTATTATTTTTGTAATCGGTTTCAGTCTTCCCGCGGCGGTCGCTCTTTATTGGACAACCATGAATCTTTTTGCTATAGTTCACGAAGCGATAGTAAGAAATCGCTTCAAAAATGATAGAGGCAGAAAAACAACAAATTG
>MFIK01000041.1 GCA_001778875.1 Candidatus Giovannonibacteria bacterium RIFCSPLOWO2_02_FULL_43_54
TGATTTTTGCAAAATCACAGAAATCTGTGAGTTTTTGCGGTGCGTTGAAAATTATCCACAGATGGAGTTTCGTAATTCAAAGTCTATCAAGTAGAGTTGCAGAGTTTTTGACTAAGTTCAAAGAAGCACATCAAATATGAGCAAAGCAGGCCAATACAATTACAAAGGGATAAATGCACAGGCATGGGCGGCAATGTCGTTATTTTTGCAATACTTGCGTGATCCGAAATTTTCCTCGATCCACCTCGAGGCGGCAAACTTTGAAGATTTCAATCTCGCTTTTGACGACGGCAAAAAGATTATTTGCGAATCAAAGGATAGAAAGGAAAAATTCAGTTACCCGCATCTGAAAGCACTGTTAGAGAATATTTCCGACAAGGGTGCATTAAGTGATAAAGATGAAATTCTTGTTATATGTAGTAAAGCAAACGCCAATTTAATTTCCGACGTTCGTAATGTGAAATATTTTGATGAGCTTCAAAAAAAATTCACCAAAAAGGGTTACTCGACCAAACTTTTATCCCTATTATCAAGGGTTCAGTTTTGGGTGGTGCCAGCATCATTCAACAAAGAGGTCATCTATTCTTTGTTTGCAGAGCTAATCAATTTCTGGCTCCCTCCGGAGGATATCAAAAGATTTGTTGACAGTGTCTTGATCCAAAAGATTTATAAAGGCTCGGCCAGCGGAGCTACTTACAGTCGTTCCGATATTCTTAAAGAAATAGAGGAATTTAAGAAAGAAATTCAGAAAGGGAGTGACTACTTCAACTTAAGAACAAAAAAAGATAAGCAATTTAAGGAGCTGGAAAAGATTGTTAAGGGTAATGGAAAAATCACCTTAGGCAGTCGTTCAATTTCTGCCTTTTCGACTCGATGGGATTTAATGTCATTTGCGATGGATAGACTCAAGACAAGAAGCGATCTTGATTTGAAAAAATGGGGCGATCTTTGGCAATTAAACAGGGTTTATTATTTTACCTTCGGTATTTTCCATGTTTTTGAAGCCAATCTACAAACAGACAAAAACCGAAAGTACATATTGGGCTATATTAAAAAATACACAAAAACAATTCGAGGTTTTTACCGGTCTGATTTCTTTGATGTGGATGTTGTAAAAATTGTCACAAAAATTATTGAAGGTGCTGATGGGGCAAAGTATTTTAATGATGCTTTTATTATCATCAAAGATTTAATCACTTTTAATGAAAAGGAGTTTTTCTATCTTAAGGATAGTGGTTATGATCGTGGCGAATGGGAAAAGGGAGAAATTTGTAAACTCCTGCATAAAATTTATACACGTGCAGATGCAACTCTAAAACAGAAAGTTTTCGATCTGCTTGTTTCCGGATTTAACGTTACCGAGGACGATGGAGAATTCATTCACCATGCGCCGACAGATGTATACGGGATACTTCGTGAATGGTTGGATGATGATTTTAAAGGCAGATTTAACAAGATCGTTAAACTCTCTAGCGATCAGTACCAGCGTTATTACAAGAAATTTGGTAGTAAGGTTGAGTTTAAGGGTTGGGAGCATATGGGTGGCGGTACTTCTTTTGGACCGGGTGGCCACCACGTTGGGGATCGCCATTTTGTTGGCTTCATTCTTGCACCAGCTATCCGTAAATATTACGACGCAGATAAAATTAAAGGATGGAAATTTATCAAACAGCAGTGCATTACTAAAACAGCAAAGGTTAGTAAAACCAAGCCAGATTTTCTTAACCGATCAGTATACGAAATAGTCTTAGGCCGGTATGCAGATTCTGATAAAAAAATATCAGGAGAGGCGTTCACTATTCTGAAAGAGTTTATTCTTTCCAGAAGAGGAATACCACACAAAACTGACTTGATCTATCAAGCCGTCGTTGGTTCTAATATGCTGGATGATAAAAAGTGGAGACTGGTTGAAATTACAACTAAGAAATACGGAATACCGGTCAATCCCTTCGCTGAGCAGATAGTCACCGATCTTGCAAAAAAGAGTTACGGACCGGCAAAGACCACATTGAAGCAGTGGTTTGCTGATCCAAAGTATTACAAAAACTTTAGGTTTGATCTAGATTCAGTTTCCAGTATCAAAGCACTGCTTGATAGCGATCTGGCTTTTGCCGTCGAGTTATTCAAGGTACTTATCACAAGCGACTATATAAAAAATGGGAAGAGCGACCATTTCGGTGCGTACACTGTCGCGGCGTTGTTAAACGAGATCATCAGAAGAAATTATGCTATGGGATTGTCTATACTTCGCCTACTGGAGAAGGAAGAGAAGTTGAGCGATGACCAGCAAATTATTTATTCATTCAGCTTGTTCAATCATCACGGGAACGATGACTCGGACGATCAGGAATTGTTACTGAAGGTATATAACGAGGTAGTTAACCCATTCTTAAAAAAACACGGTGATGATATTGGTAAAATCTGCCAAAGACTAACAGACGCCAACTGTCGTGAAGCTTTTGTCCAGTTTGCGGCCAGACTAGCGGTCAAGAAAAAAATGGCCGATGCGTTAAGGATTATCCGTATTTTCGTAAATGATCCTGATCCATATCTCCCAGGCAAAGACCCTCATGACCCCGAAGATAAATATAATGAACACAAGAGTGTTCTGGAAGGTAAGGAGCCAAGCTCGATTAGGTCGGTTCGTGGTTGGTGCGGTTGGGTTCTTATGAAATGCTCCGTTCTTGATGGACGGGATCAAGTTCCTGAAGTGATCGAGCTTACCAAAAAGTTAATCAACGATGAAAATTACTATGCGATTCACATGGCCTGTTTTGCCCTCGGTCAAATAGCAAGAAATCGTCTTACTGTTTTGCCCTCTGACAAAAACACACTCTTTTTTAACGATGAAAAAGAGAAAGCCCTGCGTATGGCAAAAGAAGTTGAAGCAATAGCCTTCGGGCTTTTAGACAGGCTTATTTCATGGCCAGCATTAGTGCAAAAAGCTATGACTAAAAGTATTCTGCATGTATTTGACCCACTCAGGGCACTTAATGAGAAAGACTCGCTTAAACTCATTACCACTCTCGCCAAGCTTCCAGCAGATGTAACAGAGGAATCTGCGCCGTTGTTTATTTATTGTGCCGAGTTCAGAAAGAATGCTTATAAGAATTGGCGATTCGGTATGCCTGGGCTATATGACGATCTCGGCCCGGAAAAGTATGACGAGGAAAGGTTTAAAAAAATCCTGATTGAGACGATCCAAGAACTGCAGAAAGAAGATCCTGATAGTTGTTTTCGGTTTGCGTCATCGGTTGAACATGCGATGCGAGAAGCATCGGGTGACGAGATCGAAAGGAATACTGAATTAGCGCTCGAATATCTCAATCTACTTTCAAGCGTCTATGCCCACAATATTTTTACCCTGATTTATCAAGTTGCCGAAAGGAAACTCGGGAGCCCAGATAAATATATTAATAGATGGTTTGTTTTATTTAACAAATGTCTTGAAATAGAAAAGGGATTTTACGAGAAACAGGTAAAGAGTGGCAATGTAGCAAATGTCCGTTGGTACCCAACTTTATATCACTCGAGAATTATGGAGTTAATTAATGAGAAATTGGGACAAGACAAATTTATGCAGGCCGCTAAAATATTTTTCGCGTTTCCGAAAGAAATTGACCTTCATGAGTCAACGGGGTTAGTATCTGCTATTGAAGAAATCGCGAAAACCGACAAAGATGCTAAAAAGATAATTTCTTCACTACTGGATAAGAATCCAAGTAAGTATTGGCACCTGAAGAATAAAATGAAATGATGGAAATAGCCGCGATAATTTTATCAATAATTGCCCTCATTCCCTTCTGCGCATATCTCTGGTTGAGATGGTTTTATTCGCCGAAAATTATTATCAAAGTTGGCGGAGACCAACAGGGCATGGAGCCGATACAACTATCAGAAAAAGGCAATGTACCATTTGGGATTTCTACGAGATCAAAGTTAAAAACATTTATTTCCGAAGTATGGGTGAGTTTTGATGATGACTGTGTTGATTTATCTAAGACAAAAGGTGGTGAAAAAAGAATTACTACAGACAATCAATTCCCAATGGCTATTCTTTTTTCTGAAAGACGCACAGTAAAACAGGGTTACTTACAAACGAACTATTTTGATTATGAGCCGAAGATCGATAACTTTTCTGTGAAAATTATTGTAGGGGCAGAGACCGATGAAACAGAGTTGCCATTCCTGTTAAATATGTTCCCAGCGCCGAGGGTTACCGCAGAACGCCTTATTAGGTTTAAGGTTGCGAAAGGGATGGGACACGACTTGAAAAAGCTTGGACTAACAATTGGGCCTGGCGAATCAATACAAAGTGAAGGCATTCAGTCGCAAGGATCATTCTGGGCGGTTGCTGACAAGGGTGTAGTACAAGTAAAAGTTCGCGAAATAATCAAAGATTAAAGTCATGCTTCCACAAAAGGCAATTGAAGAATTTAAGAAGATTTATAAAAAATCCTACGGAGTGGAGCTTTCGGATGAGGAAGCCACGGATAAGGCCAACAGGTTGGTAAATTTGTATAAGGCGGTTTACTCTGACGAGGTGTGGAAATTGCCGAAAGATTTGAACGGGGAAATACCAAAGAAGTGATTTGACCAGTGGTTGTCGCAAGGTAATATACCCCCGCTATGAAAAAAACGGATTTCGGGGATATTATCGAAGTGGTTATTCTCTTGGCAGTTCTTGTTGTCGGGTTTTTCTACACCGCTTATGGCCTCTTTGATACGGGTTCTATTTCGGGTTCTCGTAGTCGCTACTACGAAGCGCGCGAGAACTTCTAACAAGCTCTCACAAATCGTCAAAACTGGGTCAATCTGGCGACAGTGGTACAAAGCTCTGGCCCGTGGGCAATCGCTCGCCACGGGGGCAAAAACAGGGCAACCCGCTTGGGTTGAGTGGGTCAGTGCCTTAACATTCGGCAGAAATTCGGCAATAATGGTTATGCTGGTTGGCTTGCGTAGTATTTCATGGTTTCCGAGTTGATAAGGATGTGCCAATCGTACAATTCCTTGAGAACCCGGTTCCACTGGGTTCGCATTAAGTCCACCATAAGATACTCTGTTAAAACTTTGTATGAACAAAACAAATCTTGAACTAAAACACCATTGCTCTGACTTTGTAAGCGTAAGAAAAGTTTTGAGTAAGATAGGGGCGAAAAAAGAAGTTGTAAAAAGACAAGTAGATTACTTTTTTGAGTTACCCAATAAACGTGGAGGCACTTCTCCGCGACTGAAGTTACGCGTAGAAGGAAAAGTAAAAACTCTGATTTATTACGAGAGACCAGATTTTGTGAAAGCAAAGGACACGACTTCTGATATAAAGCTATATGATGTAAAAGATAATAACTTGCTTCCGTTCTTGAAACGGTCACTTGGTACAAAAGCAGTCGTTGATAAAAAACGTGAGGTGTGGAGAAAAACGAATACTGTTTTTCATATAGACAATGTAAAAGGTGTTGGTGGTATTTTTGAAATAGAATTGCAAAAGAAGGGTAAAATAACCGAAAACGACAGGAAACTATTTGCTTATTATCAAAAAGAGTTACTTCCATATTTGGGTAAAGTGATAAAAGGTTCTAATGTTGACCTAGTGCCAAAGAAGTAAGTTCAAGTCGTAGCTCATTCCACAACCTGAGTTCGGCTACTAAAGAGTTCCAACTAAACCTAATGTAGTCCAAAACATCGTAATTACATCAATTTTATGTTATTATCTCAATATGAAATATAAAAATACCCTCAAAAAAGGCTCTGTGCGTTTTTTGATTTTTCGCGACGGGGAATCCTATTTTGGGGTCGCTTTGGAATTTAATGTTGTTGTTGAAGCGGCAAATCCCCAGGAAGCATACATTTTCTTAAATGAGGCGGCCTCGGGTTATTTGGAATCCGCAAGAAAAGCTAAATTAAGACCGATTGTTTTAAACCAAAAACCGGAGGTTGAATACGAAAAAATGTGGCAGGCAAATCAGGATACTAAATTGAAAGCAAAATACGAAAAGATAGTAAACAACTTGCCGATTTTTAGTTCGGGCGTGCTGGATCTTGCAGTAAGATAGATTATGCCGCGAGGACTCAACAATTGGACATTTAAAGATATCGTAGATTTTCTAAAGAGAAATGGTTTCCGGCAGGCTCATTCTCGCGGAAGCCATTTTTATTATGTCGGCCGTTCCGGCGGCGAACTACGCCAGACGCATATTCAATATCATGGCCAAAAATCTATTCACCCCCCGCACACTTAAAGCGGTTATCAAACAATCTGGCATTCCGCAATCGGAATGGATTAAATGGGGAAACGGATAAATATAAATAATTTATGCTAAAAAAAATAATCGGAGTACTTGCAATCATTGTCGGCGTTTTGGCTTTGGTTACGCCTTTCACGCCCGGCGCATGGCTTATTATTATCGGTCTTGGAATTCTCGGTTTCAGAATGTTATTTTGGGAAAAAATTAAAAAACGCGTTTAGCCAAAATTTTCGAGTTGATTTCGTCCGGAATTAGCGCTACCATTTTTAGAGTTATTTTTTGCGTGTTAAAAGGGGGCTAAAATTGAAAAGCGAAAGAAAAAGAATAAAGAAAGAAACAAAAAATGCCCAAAAAATAAAAGCCACAGAAATTTCCGCAAAAGAAAAAGACGCCGAAGAAAAGGCATGGGACGCGGTTTGGGAAGCGAAAAAAAGGCAAAACGAGGCCACGGCTGAATATCGGAAAAGCCGAGGCACGAATGAGTTTTTGGATAATTTGCAAAAAGTGCAAAAAGCGGCTGATGATTTTATAAAAGCACACTCCGCGTGGGAGGCAGAAGTAAGAGAAAAGAAGATGCGGCAAAACATATACGGTCCCGCCAACTAAAAAGCGGGACCATTCATCAAAACATGACAAACATAAAAAAAATAGGAGATTCTCAAGTTGAAATAGAGCACGAAGTGCCGGCGGAAGAATTCGACCGGTTTTTTAAGCTGGCGCTCAAAGATTTTCGGGAAAAAGTCGAATTGCCGGGCTTCAGAAAAGGAACGGTACCCGAGCGCATGGTTTTAGAAAAGATCGGGGATGCTATGGTTTTGGAGAGCGCGGCGGAACTTGCAATCAAAGATCTTTGGCCAAAAATTCTTCTGGAAGAAAAAATAGAGGCGATAGGGCGGCCTGAATTTAGCATTACAAAGTTGGCCAAGGGAAATCCGCTGGGGCTGAAAATAAAAACTTCGGTGCTCCGGCCCATCGAATTGGCGGATTATAAAAATATCGCAAAGGAAGCTAACTCGGCGAAAATCGAAGAAGCGGACATAAGCGACGCGGAGATAATTGAAACACTCGAGATGCTTAAAAAAAATAATCCGGCGAGGCAGGTAGATGAAGAAAAAATGAAGGATGCCGTCCGCAAAAATCTGGAACTTGAGAAAAAAAGAAAGGCAAAAGACAAGCACCGCATGGATCTTTTGGATAAAATAGTTAACAATTCAAAAATTATTGTTCCCGACATACTCGCTATTTCGGAACTGGAAAAAATGGAGCTTGAACTGAAAAACTCGTTAAAAGATATGGGGCTTAAATGGGAAGATTATCTGGCTCATGTTAAAAAAACAGAGACCGAACTGAAAGACGGCTGGAAAGACGATGCCCTAAAACGAGCAAAATTCGGGTTGGTTTTGAGGGAGATCGCCTCACGCGAAAACCTTGTTACGCCGGAAAAAGACCTTGATTCGCAGGTTGATAAGATATTGCTCGAGGCTAGCGAGGAGGACAGAAAAAAAACATCGCGCGCCGACTTGAAAGAGCACATTTTCGGGAGACTCCAAAACGAGATGGTTCTTGCTTTGTTGGAAAATTTGAAGTAGAATTGTTTTAATTAGTATATTAGTAGCTTATTTGTAATTAGTATATTATGGAAGATGAAATGTACAATACTTACTTAATACCGACGGTCATCGAAAAAGAGCAAGGCGGGGAAAGAGCTTATGATATTTATTCCAGACTTTTGAAAGATAGGATAGTTTTTTTGGGCGGCCCGATCATGGACCCCGTCGCGAATACGGTTATCGCCCAATTATTGTTTTTGGAATTACAGGATCAGAAAAAAGATATCTGGCTATATATAAATTCCCCCGGCGGTTCGGTTTCGGCAACTTTGGCGATCTATGACACTATGCAACACATCAAGCCGGACGTGGCGACGCTTTGCGTGGGTTTCGCCGCATCGGGCGCCGCCATCTTGCTTACGGGAGGCGCGAAAGGCAAACGCTTCGCGCTCCCAAATGCCGAAGTAATGATTCACCAGGTTTTAGGTGGCACGGAAGGCCAGGCTTCGGATATCGCGATAGACGCGAAGCATATAGTTCATGTCAAGGAAAAAATAAGTAAAATTTTAGCCAAACATACCGGGAAGCCGTTGTCCGAGATCGAGCGCGACTCCGACCGCAATTTTTATATGGATGCGGAAGACGCGAAAAAATACGGTCTGGTGGACGAGATAGTGAAATCGAAGAACGGAATACACAAAAAATAACGCGATAAAAAAATCTCTCAGTTGGCTTGAGAGATTTTAAATTGTTTAACTATATTGTTTACTTCCTCTCCAGTGAGAGTTTCTTTTTCTAAAAGCGCGCTTGCAAGCGCTTCCAAAATATTCCGGTTTGCGGCCAAAACATCCGTTGCTTTGCGATAAGCCTTGTCAATGATTTGTTTTTTTTCTTCATCGATCGTTTGAGCGGTTTTTTCGGAATAATCCTGGGCACCCTGTATTTGAAATCCTAAATATTCATGTTCTCTGTCCTTACCATAATTTAACGGGCCGAGTTTTTCGGACATTCCCCATTTTTTTACCATATTGGACGCAAGTTCAGTCGCTCTCTCAATATCGTTGCGAGCTCCGGTGGAAATGTCTTTGAAAACAAGTTCTTCCGCGCATCTTCCTCCCATCATCATCGGAAGCAACGCTTCCAGATACGATTTTGTGTAGTTGTGCCGTTCCTCTTCTGGTAATGTGCCGGTAAGACCCAAACTCATGCCGCGCGGGATAATCGTAACTTTATGGACAGGATCGTTTCCTGGCACGAATTTCGCGACCAATGTGTGTCCCGCTTCGTGATAAGCGGTAACTTTTTTTACGGCCGGAGACATAACCATCGATTTTCTTTCGGCACCGCCCATTATGATCTTGTCTTTTGCTTCCTCAAGATCACTATTGGTTATGGTTTCCTGCTCTTTTTGAGCGGCTTTAAGCGCAGCTTCGTTTAAAAGATTTTCCAAGTCAGCCCCGACAAACCCCGGCGTGCCTTTTGCGATGGCAGTCAGATTTGCGTTTTCCGCGAGAGGTTTTTTTCTTGCGTGGACTTTCAAAATTTCTTCTCTTCCCTTAACATCCGGCCGTGGCACGACCACATGCCTATCGAATCTGCCCGGGCGCAATAGCGCGAAATCAAGTGTTTCCGGGCGGTTAGTTGCCGCCATAATAATTATTCCCACGTTTGGATCAAACCCGTCCATCTCGACCATCAGCTGGTTTAGTGTCTGCTCCTGTTCAGTATGCCCTCCGCCAATTATCATTCCACGTTTTCCTCCTATGGCGTCGATTTCATCGATGAAAATAATTGAAGGGGCGTTTTTTTTCGCGTTCTCGAAAAGGTCGCGCACCCGGCTTGCGCCTACTCCCACGAACATCTCGACAAACTCGGAGCCAGATAAGCTAAAAAATGCTACGCCCGCTTCTCCTGCAACCGCGCGCGCGAGAAGGGTTTTCCCCGTTCCAGGGGGCCCGATGAGCAAGACTCCTTTCGGCATCCGGCCGCCCAATCTGGTAAATTTTTTTGGGTCTTTGAGAAAATTAATCATTTCAACAAGCTCTTCTTTTGATTCATCCACTCCGGCAACGTCCGCGAAAGTTACTTGGTGCCCCACGCTCATCTTTGCTTTGCTTTTTCCAAAATTCATGATCCCGCCAATACCGCCAGCACTCACACCTCCGCCCATTTTACGCATAAAGAAAATCCATATGAAGATGAAAAGCAACATCGGCGCCCAATTTATTAGTATGGACATGAGCCACGATGTTTCCCGAATCGGCCTCGGAAATATTTTGATCTTCGGTTTAGCGCGCAAGATATCCATAAATGCCGGGAGTGCGGCGTTGTTTACAAAAACATTATACGACGCATCTTTGCCGTCCTTGTCTTTCACACAGCAGCCTGTTATTTCGCTTCCGCCTTTTTCCGTAGATTGTATGACAATGGACTGAAATTTATCGCTTTCCACCGTGCGGAGAAATTCATTGTAGTCTATGGATATTGGAGAATCGGTTTGAGATTGCTGGACGAAAGCATTCCAGATTATTAATGCGAACAAAATAAACAAGATGTATGACAACAGGCCGGATTTCTTCGGCTGATCATTCATTTAAATACAAAGAACCTCCCTGATTTGTATCAGGATGAGAGAAAAAAATCAAGGAAACCCCGCAACAATGAGCGGGACAGGTCAGAGGATTTTCGGAAGAAGATCTATGCCTGACATCTCTTCTTTTTTAGGAAGCGCTAACAATCCGAGAACCGACGGAGCAACGTCCGAAAGCACTCCGCGCACTTCGCCGTAGCGCGCTGCGATTTCAGGATCCGTCCTCGGCTCCTTATTTTTTACGTCATTGGAAATTATATAAAATGGAACGGGATTGGCGGTGTGTTTTGTCCTTTTTTCTCCAGAACTTGCGTAAATTTTTTCTTCGGCGTTTCCGTGGTCCGCCGTAACTATCATGGCGCCGCCCATTTTAAGGATTTCAGGATAAATTTTCGCGATCGCGCCATCAAGCGTTTCTATCGCTTTTACTGTCGCGTCAAAATTGCCGGTATGCCCGATCATGTCGCCGTTCGCGAAATTCGCGAGAATAAAATCATATTTCACAAGCCCATTCAAAATTTCTTCGGTAATTTTGCCGATCGACATCTCCGGCACCGAATCAAGCTTCGGTGTTTTTGGCGACGGAACAAGAATCCGCTCCTCGCCTTTGTAAGGAGTTTCTTTTCCGCCGTTAAAAAAATAAGTAATATGGGCATATTTTTCAGTTTCCGCGATATGAATCTGTGATAGCCCCGCTTCTGAAATTATTCTGGAGAGAGGCCACGGAACATCCAACGGCGGGAATGCGACCCGTGCCGGAATTTTGCCGTCATATTCAGTCATCGTGACCGTAAAAATATCCGAAAGCTTATCTCTTGCGAATCCGAAAAAAACGTCTGCGGTGAAAGAATAGACAAGCTCGCGCATGGAATCTTCCCTAAAATTGAAAAATATCAATGAATCTCCTGAAGATATTTTGCCCTCTCCGCCCTTTAACATCGCGGGTTCAATGAATTCATCGGAAATTTCTTTTTCGTAAGATTCAGCGATATATTTTGACGCCTTATTAAATTCATTGTGGCAGACGCCTATCATGCATTTGTATGTTTTTTCAACGCGGTCCCAATTTTCATCTCTATCCATCGCGAAATCTCTACCGGAAACGCTCCCAATCTTTGCATACGGATAAAGAGTCTGAATCCTATTTTCCAACTGTTGAATGAATTTTGCCCCTTCTTTCATCTGCGTATCCCTGCCGTCGGTAAAAAGATGCAAATATACGTTTTTCAGGCCTTCTTTTCCGGCAAGCTCCAAAAGCGCGTATAGGTGCTCGACATACGCGTGCACCGAACCGCTTGAAAAAAGCCCAGCTATATGCAGTTTGCTATTATTTGTTTTAACGAAAGCCACGGCATCTAAAAATGCTTTATTTGTGAAAAAAGAACCGTCGTGGATAGACATGATTATTCTCGGAAAGTGGTGAAAAATCGGACGCCCCGCGCCGATAGTTAAGTGGCCGACCTCGGAATTTCCTTCTTCACCCCAAGGCAGGCCCGTCGCGGTACCGGAAGCCTGCAAGGTCGTGAACGGGAAAAATTTTTCAATTTCACGAAATGCGGGCATTTTTGCGTATTTCCAGGTTGAATTTGGAGTTTTGCTTACCCCGAACCCATCCAGAATCAGCAACACCACCGGCTTGTATCGTTTAGCCATAAAATTATTTTAGCATATTGACACTCGAAACCTATTCTGATAAACTGTTATTATATTTAATGTATATGTTACCAATTTTAATCGAATTTAAACAAATATATGGATTTTCTCACGCTCATCAAGGCGGCGGCGGCTTTATTAGTTGGTACGGCAGTTGGTTATTTTCTCCGTCAATTCATCGCGCTCAAACAAAACGATTCGCTCGAACTCAAGGCTAAGCGAATTTTATTGGACGCCAAAGAATCCGCCCAGAAAGTTTTGGACGATGCCAAGTCGCGTGCCGAGAAGGTTTTGGAGGGGGCAAAGGACGAGCAAAAAGAGCGCGAACGCGACTTAAGAAGGCTGGAAGAAAGGATAACGCACAAAGACGAAACCCTGGAAAGGCGCTCGCAGGAGCTTGATAAGGAGACCAACGCGATAAAGGAAAAAGTCGAGAAATTGAGGGCGATGAAGGAGAATTTTGAGAAGATTGACGCGGAGAAGCGCCTTGAACTTGAGAAGGTCGCGAAACTGTCGACTGAGGAGGCAAAAGAAAAACTCATCACGGAAGTCGAGAAAAAATACGAATCAGATATTTTGGCCAGAGTCCAGAAGATGGAAAGGTTCGGCCTGGAAGAGTTAGAAAGAAAGGCCCGTGATATTTTGGCCTCAACCATCCAGCGTATCGCGTCATCTACCGCGTCTGAAGTGACGGTTACTTCGGTTACTATTCCTTCGGATGATTTGAAAGGGAAAATTATCGGGAAAGAAGGCAGAAATATCCGCGCGCTTGAGCGCGCGGCCGGAGTAGAGATAATTGTGGACGATACCCCGGGGGCGATATTAATTTCGAGCTTTGATCCTGTACGGAGGCAGATCGCAAGGGTTGCGCTGGAAAATTTGATTTTGGATGGCAGGATACAGCCTGCAAAGATAGAAGAAATGGTTGAGAAGGCAAAGACAGAAATTGAAAAAATTATCAAAGACGCCGGAGAAAAAGCCATTTACGAGATCGGCGTTTTTGACATAGATCCAAGACTCATCATGCTTTTGGGGAGATTGAAATTCAGGACATCCTACGGCCAAAATGTTCTTCAGCACTCGATTGAAATGGCTCATGTCGCGGGAATGCTGGCAAGCGAATTAAAAGCCGATGTAAATATTGCCAAAAAGGGATCCTTGCTCCATGACATAGGAAAAGCGGTTGATCACGAGATCCAGGGAACGCACGTTGAGATTGGACGCCGAATTTTGCAGAAATTCAATGTGGATGTCCGCATCATTCAGGCAATGCAGTCGCACCATGAGGAATATCCTTATGAAACATTGGAATCCATTATCGTCCAGACCGCGGATGCGATTTCCGCATCACGTCCGGGTGCGCGAAGGGACTCGGTTGAAAATTATGTAAAGCGGCTGGAGGATCTCGAAGGCATCGCGACATCATTCAAAGGAGTTGAGAAAGCATATGCGATCCAGGCGGGACGCGAAATAAGAGTATTTGTTACTCCTGAAAACTTGTCCGATCTCGAAGCCAAAAAAATGGCCCGCGACATCGCGGACCGGATTGAGAACGAATTAAAATACCCCGGAGAGATCAAAGTGAATGTGATTCGGGAAATGCGTGCGATTGAATACGCGAGGTAGAAAAAGTCTAAATAAAAAAATGGGAGCGAAAGAAAACTATCAACGCCACAAAAAGGGCACTTTATCATTATACGCTCCTTAAAAAGTTATTATCTGATGTGAAACTAACATATTGTTTTGTGCTTGTAAATAGCAGTATAAAACGCTATGATGAAAAACTAACATGAAACTTCTAATCTATGGGGACGTGGTCGGGAAACTTGGCAGAGAAGGTGTAAAACATACACTATCTTTTTGGCGTGAAAAATATTCTCCGGATGTTGTTATTGCGAACGTAGAAAATATAATGCATGGGAAAGGGATAGGCCCGGCGCAGATCCGGGAATTGCGCGACGCGGGCGTAAATATTTTTACCGGAGGGAATCATTCTGTTGAAGGAAAAGATGTTGAGAAAATTTTGAACGATGAAACCATTGCGATTACGCGCCCCGCTAACATGCGCGAAGATCTTCCCGGCAGGGGAGCGGTGCTTTACCAAATCCGAAACCAGAAATCCGACTCGCCTGCCGGACGGGCAGGAATCCGAAACGAAGGTAGGGTTTCACTCGAAAGCGAAACAGCTGAGTCGAAGGCAGAGGTTTTTCAAGACTTTTCGCAGTCCCGCCACGGCGGGACGAGACTTAGCAATTCGCCAGCAGGCGAATATGCGGGTCTTGAAAAATCTGCTGCCGAGACGAAGCTTCTTGTCATCAACCTCATCGGGCAGGTTTTCATGCATCAGGAATATGCCTCCCCTTTTATCGCGATAGACAAAATTTTGGAAGAGTACAAGGGAAAAACACCGTTCATTATTTTAGACTGGCACGCGGACGCAACGTCCGAAAAAACTATCATGGGAAGGTATTTGGACGGAAAAGTTTCCGCCGTATTCGGAACGCATACTCACGTACCGACCGCGGACGCGAAAATTTTACCCAAGGGTACGGCATATATTTCCGACATAGGAATGGTCGGCCCTTATGAGTCAATTATCGGCGTTGAAATTGAACCATCAATCGAAAGATTCGTAAAAAACATCAAGACTCCGAAAAATCCGGTTGAAACCGGACCTATAGAAGTGAACGCGATTTTGCTGGAGTTGAGTGATGGAATTAGCAAACCAGCCTCCGCTAAAGCTACGGCGGGTAAAGCTGTGGATATCAGGCATTTGCGGGAAATCGTTACAGAGTATAAAATTTGAGCATTACTAATAATTATTAAAAACAATGAATAAAGCGGAGTTAGGAGAGAAACTGCACGAAATGCACGCCAAGAAAGGCGTTGACGTTTCGAAAAAACACGCGGATGAAGTAGTCGATTTTATTTTCGACACCATTACAAGCTGTCTTAAAAAAGGAGACGAAGTTTCCATCGCCGGTTTCGGCGCTTTCATTGTGAAGCAGCGCAAGGCCCGCACTGCGAGAAACCCGAGAACCGGAGAAATGGTCCAGGTTCCCGCGACCACAGTCCCCCGCTTTAAGGCCGGGAAAGCCTTGAAAGAGGCGGTGAAAGCTTAGCTTTCATCCCGCCATTGGCGGGGATCATTGCTAAAGCAATGAATAGACATTAATTCAAATTATGCTAAGATGCCACCAGACTTTCTGGGGGCATTTTGCTCTTAAAATTTGCCGTATTTATAAAAAACTGGTTTGGCACGTTTATAAAAAACCTGCTGATTTTGGCGATAACATATAAATTTTTCTTATGGCTTTACGGGATAGTATATGATTTTGTCATGCAAACGCACGCGCTCTTTGTGAGGTTTTCCGCATTCAATGATTTTGTATTTGTTGTGATGGCGGTCATTGTGGCCACAATAACTGTTTTGCTGGGGCTTTACCCGGTTACCAGATTTTGGATATTTAGGCTGAAGAAAGTAGCGGATGAGCAATCATATTTTCCGATAAAATGCCCGGCAGAAGGCGGAGGATGGATGTACGGATTTTCCAATCACAATTATTTGAGCGGCGGAGAAAGACTATACGATGCGGTCGTTTTTTGGGGAGGTTTCTCAAGAAAATTTGGCCTCAAAGCAAGCGAATTTAAACGGTTAAACATGACTATTCCTGAAGTAATTATGCTTGCTTATGTTACACCGTGGATACCATTCCTCACAAAAGTTTTACCGCACGACGAAGAAAAACAAAACTCTGCCGAAAAGTAGAGTTTTTATTTTGTGCGAGCGGCGGGAGTCGGACCCGCGTCTGCTGCTTGGAAGGCAGCCATAATAGCCGTTATACTACGCTCGCAAGATTATATTATGCTCTGTGGTCGGGGTGCCGAGAATCGGACTCGGCCTTCGTGCTCCCAAAGCACGCGTACTACCAATATACTACACCCCGCTCTTAACAAAATACTAGCTTTTTTAGGCGCAAAATAAAAGCCCCGATCCTTATCAATAGGGTCAGGGGTTATTAAAATTTTACAATTCTTGGCGGTAAAGCATTCCTTCCAGTTTACGGAGATCGGAATGAAGTGAGCGGTCTTTGTCTATGAACGGAATATTCACGGCAAGATTTTCAAAAAAGTTTCTTGTCGGAGGCGAGAGTTTGTCCTCGATCTTCAGCAATGAAACGGCTTGTCTTGTGGTAATCGCTAGCGCGGCGATAATGGTCCGCAACAAATCATTCATCCGCGTGGCGGAAAGCGCGCTGTTCATCCCCATGCTGACAATATCCTGATTACTAGCCTCGCCATCGCTCATCGTAAACAGCGATTCCGCAATTGCCTCTTTGCACAGGGAATTATAGACCGATTCTATCGAAAGCCCCGTAAGCCCTTGTAAGCCGTTGTGTAAACTATCGTTTCCCGCAACCAAATACATCGGCAATGTGTCGTGATTCAGCTTCGAATCGGTCGTACTTCTGATGTATGCACGGGCGATTTCTCCGGTTCTTTTCATTGAAAGCTTGAGGCAATTCATCGCATCCGCGACGTAAGACCCGTCAAAATGCCCGCCATGCCCTATATCGTTTCCTATGATGACTGGGTTATCGGAAACGCTGTTTAATTCATCTTCAACCATATGCGCCGAATCTCTGATTCTATGCACAATTGGCCCCAAAATTTGCGGCAGGCATCTTAAAGAATATCTGTCCTGAATCGGATCGGTTTCTTTCAGCTCTGTCGGCGACAGATTTATCACGTCTTCAATCTTTCTCAAAGATTTGCTGCCTTCCAGGGCGCGCGTGAAAATTTCCGCAATCTCCCTTTGCTCTTTGTGCTTCTTTAGCAAGTGAAGTTTTTTAGCAAAAACATTTTCGATACCTCTGTGGCACTGGAACAAAATTGCAATCAGTTCCTGTAATATGCTTAGGATATAAGTAAAATCTATCAAAGCCAGAGCGGAAATGCCTGTCATAAAATGGGTGCCGTTCACAAGAGCCAACCCTTCTCTTCCTTCAAGCACAAGTTTTTCCATAAATTGCATCGGGATATAGGAAGAAGGCACAAGATCTCCGCTGTTTCCGATGGATCCAAGCGACGGAATTTCAGGAATAGAATTCTGATTGAGCATGTCGGTCAAAACGTCTAAAATTTCCATTCTTACGCCGGAATGTCCCTGTCCCAAAACCAAAAGACGCACGAATATCGCTGCGCGAACCTGATCTGCTACAAGATTCGGCCCCGACCCGCAATTTAAGGAAAATACCAAATTCCTCTGCTTCTCTTTGTCTTTTTCGGGCGGAACATAAAACCGGACCCGCTCACCGTACCCGGTGCCGTCACCGTAAATAATCTTTACTACGCGCATGCGCATATAATTCGCATGGGCTGTGTATATTTTTTGAGCGCGCGCTCCGTCTTTTTTTAGAAGGATTTTTTCCAATTTTCTAGCCACATCAAAAACATCAAGCAAAGAAATGCGGCCGGCCGGAGGAACGATCATTGAAGACTCCATAAGTCTATCTCCAGATTACTTGTCAAAATATCTGCTTTGACTATACTACCGGTAGGAGGAATTGCAATCCTATGGAACCCTTGACAATTTGGGAAACTTTTGAGAGAAGTAAAAGTTTTTTTTCCGATAAAACCGCGATACTTTTTGTTAACGCAGAAGGCAAAGAAGAGGCATATTCTTACCACAAACTTTCTTATGATACAGAAGTTTTTGCGCGTGGCTTAAAAGAGAGCGGTATAGGCAAGGGAGATAATGTTTGTCTGTGTTTGTCCAATTCCCCGCTTATGATAACAGCTTATCTGGCCCTATCTAAATTGGGAGCGGTATCGGTGTTGATTAATCCGGTCTTGCCCAAAAACCGCGTTAAGAAAATCGTTGAAGATGTTTCCGCCAAATTACTGATAGACCAAAATGGAGCAGGAGAAGTATTTTCTAAAGCGCATTCTCTCGTGGCTTTGACTTGCGGCGCGACGAAAGCGGATTGCGGTCCGTTGGACACCGCGGCTATCCTTTATTCTTCGGGAACAACCGGCGAACAAAAAGGCGCCGAGCTTACGGTAAGCAATATTCACAGCAATATCAGCTACACAAGCGCGCTTACAGGAATGACCCCCGAAGACAGAATGATTTGTTTTCTTCCTCTTACCCATTGCTTCGGGCTCAATTTTATTTTGGGAGCTTGCTTGTATACCGGCGCTACTTTGGTGCTCCACGAAAAATTCGATTTGTCGCTGGTTTTGGATTCGCTCGTCAAAAATAAAGTCACCATGTTTTTCGCGGTTCCGCAGATTTACAACATGATGCTGAAACAAAAGATTGGTCCGTTTTATTTTTCTTCCGTCAGATACTTTTTCTACGCCGCGGATTCAATGTCCGTCGATTCAATTCTGGCGTGGGAACAAGAATATGGCAGGAAAATTTATACAGGCTGGGGGCTTACGGAAACCTCACCTTTTGCAACTTCAAATCACGAAGTAATCTATAAGCTTGGCAGCGTCGGCAAGCAGATTCCCGGAGTTGATGTGAAAGTTGTTGATGAACACAGCGCCGAGTTAAAGATGAAAAAAGCGACAGATATCGAAAACAAGAGCGGTTTCTTTGGTGAAATATGCGTAAAAGGGCATAACGTGATGAAAGGTTATTGGAACCGTCCGCAAGAAACGGCGGAGGCCATTGATCGCGAAGTATGGTTTCACACAGGAGACATCGGGTATATTGATCATGAAGGGTATCTTTTCATCGTTGACCGCCTGAAAGACATGATTAATGTCGGCGGTGAAAAAGCATGGCCCGCGGAAATTGAAAAGATAATTTTACAGCACCCGGAAGTGGCCGAAGTCGGAGTTGTTGGCGTACCCAATGAAAAAATGGGAGAGGTGCCGAAAGCTTTCGTGGTCGCCAAAAATCCTGCATTAACCGCGGAAGAAATACATTTTTTTCTGAATCATCCAGAGCCGCAATTATCCAAGCACGAATTCCCGCGTGAGATCGAATTCATAGACAAGCTCCCGCGCAATCCGTCAGGAAAAATTTTGCGGAGAGAGTTAAGGGGCAAGTAGCCCCTTTTTGTTATATTGTTATAATGAAATTATGAAAATCATCAAGATCATTTTTATAGTAATTGCTTTTTTGATAGCCGCATTGGTTGCTTTTTGGCGTTTTGCTCCGACTCGGATGATAGAAAAAGCAGCTGACAACATCGGATCTGCGGCAACCACACTTTGCCAATATCCGGTCAGGGTTAGTGGCGATGCAATGATGCCTATTTTCCAAAATGGGCAACTAGCCATATTTTCTAAATGCATAGAAGACCGTAACAATATCGCGCCTGATGCTATAATTTTATATGAACGACCGGGAGGAACATTGCGCATTTCAGTAGTCCGCGAGCAAATCAGAGACACGAACGGCATTATGTACCGCGTTTCACAAGAAGCGCGCCAAAATGAAATTGACGAAACGCGTTCTGACAGAATCGTCGCGATTTATAATAAATAAACGGGATAAATTAGCAATGGATCAGAAATTAGGTCTTATGCCAATAGCGCTCTTAATTTTAGTTCTCGCTGTTCTAGGAGTTGGCGGTGCGACCCTCTTTTATCCTAAAAAGCGCGTGTTTGCGCCACCGCAAATTTTTCAAGAGCAACAAGAAAAAACGAACACGTACCCAAACCAACTTGAAAATAATATTACCGCGCCAACGCCTTCTACGGCTCCAGCCGCAAAACCATCTGAAAATCAGCCAAGCAAACCAAAACCGTTGCCGCCTCTACCGCCAAAACCCGCAACACCAAATTCTCTGACGCCAACTCCAAATCCCTCGACGCCAAGCGTGCCGGCTTATACACTCGTGGCGCATACAGGTGAAGTATTTGGCGCCAAAATTCCGCGTGGCTGGCGGGTAGAATCAAACCAAAGCGGGATAGATATTATTGATCCCGCCGACGCGGACACAGGAGTATCCGGAGTAGTCGCTGTAGGCTGGTTCGGCACTCAAACGCCGGACGGCTTCATTGATTTTTTGCTTCAATCCATAGGAGCATCAAATATTAAAACCGAAAACGAATCTACCGAGGCGGTTTACAATGATCAGTCAACCGGTCTTCCTTGGGTTGTAAAAACCAGAACATTTACTTTTGTAAAAGGTGGAAAGACGCTGAAAGCCAAAGCAAGCGCCGGCGTTATGAATGGTTACGGCCAATATATTGCCTTGATGACAGCATTCCAAACAACGCCGGAAAAATGGAGCCAATGGGCGCCGACACTTGAACGCATCGCGAA
Organism: Candidatus Giovannonibacteria bacterium RIFCSPLOWO2_02_FULL_43_54; assembly: GCA_001778875.1. GTDB lineage: Bacteria > Patescibacteriota > Minisyncoccia > UBA11713 > 2-01-FULL-45-33 > 2-01-FULL-45-33. The sequence goes on from MFIK01000041.1 coordinate 20,326, forward strand.
ATCAATCACTATAATCAACCCATCTATGGCCGGAGGTGCACACACCGTTCGTCTTCCTACAGCAGCAGACCTCGCAAACGATTCATCGCCACTGATGGAAGCGTGGGAATACCGAAATCGCTCGGAAGCGCAAACGTCTCACGAGTTTTCCGATGCTATCATGGGACAGGAAACCGATTTGATTTCTCCTTCGACCGGTCAAATCTATACAGTGCCTTTTAGCGCGTATGACCCGACTAAAGGCGGATATCATAACCCAAATAATTACGGTGAAATCCTTGTTGATCCGTATCAGAAATAAAAAAATTGACGATCCGGGATCGTCAATTTTGAATACGTTTCTTGCTTATCCATGCCGGAGTACGGCAATTTTCAATTTGATCTTTCGGATGTCCGGTATAAGGTTTTATATCAAGCACAGGGCTTCCTTTATACGCATCAATGCCGTCGATTTTTAAAAAATTTCCATGGCGCCTGATTAATTTCACAATGCTTAATCCTATCGGATTCGGGCGATATGGCATGCGCGTAGCGAGCACTCCCTTTAATTGATTTATATTACACGGCTTTGCTCTTTTCATCCAACGTTTTTCCGGAGTCACTTCGTGCATCCAGTATAAAACGATGATATGTGAAAATCCGCTTATGCCGTCAAGCGCCTCATTCCATTCATGCGCAACCTCGATCGTCGACTTATCAAGAACAACGCCTATCGGTTTCAAAGATATCATGCCAGAAATCCCCCATCGACGCGGATGACTTCTCCGGTCAAAAATTGCGGGGCAGATGTTGCGAGCCAATAAATAACTTCGGCAATCTCTTCGGGTTTTCCCAGGCGGCCGAATGGAGTGGCAAGCTTATATCCAGCCACCATTTTTTCAGAAAGCTGTTTCGCCATATCCGTATCAACAATTCCAGGCGCCACAGCATTCACCGCGATATCGTGCGGCGGGCCGTTTTTATTGAACGGCGCTTCTTTTGCAAGAGCTCTCGTAAGCTGTACGACAGCTGCTTTGGATGCGGAATAAATCATGTTTCCGGGGTCGGCCATGAAAGCAGAAATTGAAGCTACATTAACGATTCGCCCGTAGCCGTTTGCCTGCATGAACGGTAATACGGACTGGCACAACTTTGCGGTACCCCAGAAATTCACGGCCATTATTTTATGCACAGCGTCAAGGTCGGTCTTTATGAGCGGGGTCATAATTTGCGGTGCGATACCCGCGACATTGATCAAGATATCTATTTTATTACATACAATGATAAGAGACCTAAACCATTGGTTAGCATTTAAATCGGTTAAGTCAAAACAATAATTCAAAAATCTCTCGCGCTTTATGGATGTTGGAAGTGATGCAATAAATACGTCTAAATATTCGCGTTTGTTTGGCTGATCAATCAATACAAGTTTTTGAAAATTTTTATCGTCGGCAAAACACTTGACGACCGCTTGTCCTATTCCTCCCGCTGCTCCGGTTATCAAAACGGTTTTTTGGGCCATGTTATTCTCCTCTCAAGGTTATTTTCGTCTATTGGAGTTTTAGCTTATTTGCGCTAGCTTGTAAAGAGATTTGAGAATTATTGGTGTTTTTATGGCTAAGGCGCGAAAAAACGACTCGTTCATTATAGCGGCGAAACGACTGCCTATCGGCAAACGAAAAGGAATGTTCAAAAAATTTACCGCGGAAACTCTCGCGGCGGCAGTCATCAGGAGCATTATCAGAATAGATCATGGCTATATTGATGATGTTATTATCGGTAATTATGGCGGTGTTTATGAATTACCTGATGGAACACTGTGTCTTAAACAAAATCCTGCGAAGCAGGCGGTAACGGAAGCGGGTTTCGGATCTCTCAACGCATGGACTCTCAACAAAGTTTGTAGTTCGGGACTCCGGTCCGTAATGCTTGCGGACTCGATGATACGCGCGGGGCATGCTAAGTGCGTGCTTGCCGGCGGGATGGAAAGTTTGAGCGGATTTTCAAAAGAAAATATTTTGGCGCTTCTTCGCGACCCTTTTGACGGCTATATGGCATATGAAGCCGGCGAATGGTGTGCGGAAAAATTCGGCATTGGAAGAGATGAACAGGACGATTGGGCAATAGAAAGCTACAAAAAAGCGCGCTTCGCCGTAAATTCAGATATTTTCCAAGAAGAGATATTGTCGTTTAACGGAATGTATAAAGATGAAGAGCCGCTCATCGGTCCGGATGAAAAATATATTCTTTCCGATAAAACTATTTTTGAAATATTGAACAAAACTGTCGGCGGGACAATCACCGCAAGTAATGCCTCAAAAAACGCTGACGGAACAGCGATGTGTTTAGTGGCAAACGAAACAATCGCGAAAATGCCGGGGCTTCAGCCCCTCGGCAGAATTTTGGAACATGCTTCATATGCTCACCATGGAGATACCAAGAGTTTTACTATCGCTCCGCCGTTCGCTATCCGCCTTGCGGTTGAAAAAGCCGGCTTGAAGATTAGCGACATTGATTTTTTTGAAATAAACGCCGCTTTTGCTTCCGTAGTGCTTTACGCGATGTGCGCGCTCAAACTTCCGGCAGAAAAAGTTAATGTAAATGGAGATGCGATTTCTTTTGGGCACCCTATCGGCGCGACCGGGACAATTTTGCTGATCAAAATGCTATATTTTTTAAAACACAGTGGCGCGAGATATGGCGTTGTCAGTCTTTGTAATGCCGGAGGCGAAGCCACAGCTATGGTGGTTGAAAGCTTTTGAGCACAAAACAAAAAACCTGTCCTGATTATGGATCGGCTTTTTTTTATTAATTTCCTCACTTAGCAATCCGATTGCTAAGTGAGGATAATATTTTCCAGCATCCGGATTCTAGCCTTTTTACGCTCAAAATCAAGGAAAACGGCGGCGATGTCGATTTGGAAATCGGTTTCATCAGGAATCTTTCTGTCCAATAGATATGTCTTGATCGCGCGCGTTAGCCTTTGTTTTTTCCATAATCTCATATTGGCCTCCGGCATATATTCGCTCACTTGGAAACCCGGTTTCCAAGTGAGCGATTTCACCTCAATAAAGTGCAATCCGTCCTTATTTTGAGCCACAATATCGATTTCTCCCCATTTCTTCAAATAGTTTCTTTCAACAATTTTATATCCCCTACCCTTCAGAAATCGGCAAGTGAATTCTTCCCCAATATCTCCTATTTTTCGTTTTTCTGATTTCGGCATTATTAATCCTTAGCATTATCCCAGCTCATTTTCCAAATATTGCGGAACGTATCGGACAAATCTTTGTTTTCTATGATTAAACCTATTTCGTCTTTGCTCGAAAAAATGGCTATTTTATCGTCATAAATCATGATTTCGTTGGTTATATGATACTTATTTTCCGGAAAAATCCTCGCATTTCTCAAAACTAGTTCACCAATTTCTTGAGCGTGCTTACCTGCGGGGTTATCCGGCGCTAAGCCGCGAACCGATATTTTGCGTCGAGCTCGTTCGTAAACATATCGGTCAACATATTTTTTGCCCAAAACCGACTCAATATCTTCAGGATTCGTAAATGTCAAAATCTCGCTTTTTGAGTTTAACGAATCGTCATAGATTGATTTAATCCCACCAATCCCTTCAAAAAAGTAGATTTTTGGTTTTTTGGCTATTTTGTTTGCGCCAGCCAAAAATTCTGGAACAGCCGCCTCGGCTAGAGCCAGTTTTTCTTTGACTTGTTTCACAATAATACGCGGATCTACTGCCACAAAATGTTTTTTTTTCTTTTTTAAAAATATCCGCACAATACCACGCTTTTCCAGCCGCTTCAAAATCTCGTAATTTGTGATCCTATTTAATCTTGTCCGATTGGAAATTTGGGTATTTGAGCCGTCATCAAGCTCCAAGCAAGCCAAATATACAGTAGCTTCTTTGTCGTCAAACCCAATCCCTTCAAGTATTTTTTGTAAATTTTCAGCCATTGTCGTAAATTATTTCTACAATATTTAGTATATATTATCCTTATAAAATAAGCAAGTTTTGATATGCGAACCAATTTTAGTAAAAGATATTGACCTAATTTAAATTTTAAGCTAAGATATAGCCAGAAGAATCTGAAATGGAGGAAAAACAATGACCGGACAATACTTGTTGGATTTAACTTCAAATTTTGGCGATCCTTTTCCATTCCATAATGTGATGCCGATGCATCCTTTTGACAAAATAAATTGGCAAACCACTATGCGCTGGGCAAATATATATTTAGTTGCTTACAAGACTAAACAAACTAATAAAAAGGTTATGCATGATTTTGTTAAATTTGCTAGAGGCATGGCAGAAAAGCCACCGCATCATAGCCTCAAGTCACTATGGAATCTGCGTGAATATTTTGGAATATTAGAACAACACCCTCGTTGTAAAGAATGTGGCCTGGAGATCGCAGGAACCTCTAGTTTATGGGATCTGGATTATTTTGAAAGAGTTCTTCTTAAACAGCCTAAAAAATATGATTATTTTTTCGAGAATTATCTTTTACCTGAAAAATGGGTTTTGTATTATATAAAAAGCCGATCTATAGGCTAAATACAAAAACTCCGATATGAATCGGAGTTTTCTTGTTTCATATGAAACAAGGGCTTTTCTTTTACACTTGTCAAAGCGTGTTCCAAATCAGTTTGTACAGATTATCAAATCCACGGCAGGACATGATACAAATCGCGTCCCCAGGCTTAATTTGACGTTTCATGTGTAACAACATTGGCTTAATATCTTCAAAATTCCATGATTTCACCTGCCTACCGGTAGACAAGGCGTGTAACTTATTAAGCTGGGATGATACATATTTACCATTAAACGTTTCACGCTTTTTAAGAGAGTTGGCTTTAAAAGGCTTGTAAAGATAAACTAAATCGGCACGTTTGAAAGATTCAATGTATTGTTTCTCGAACACCCTTCGCTTCGATGAAGCAGAGCCGGGTTCAAACACACAGATAATACGTTTCATGGGAAACTTTTCTCGTACGGCATCGAGCGTAAGGCGTACGGCAGTTGGGTGATGCGCATAATCATCAATTATAGTTATTCCGTTTTTCTCTCCAATAATTTCTTGTCTGCGTTTTACGCCTTCAAATGATTCAATGGCTTTTTTAATTTTCGCATCCGGAATTTTTAAGAACTTGGCAATCGCAATCGCCCCAAGAATATTTGAGATATTGTACTTACCGATCAGCTTTGTTCGTATGTCCGATAGTGCGTGTCCATTATAATGGACATCGAAAGAAATATAATCGCCGGTAAATTTAATATTTCTTGCTTTATAATCTCCGCTTTTTACCCCATAGGTTGCGATAGGGGATTTGGCCATTTTTTGGCTTAAAATAAGGGTGTTTTTGTTTTCACATGAAACAGCTATCAGGCCGTTTTGAGGTATTAAATTTATGAATCTTCCGAATGCAAATTTGATGGCATCAAGGTCTTTATAAATATCTACATGGTCTAATTCGATATTATTTACTAAACCAATGAATGGGCGGTAATGCCAGAATTTAGGACCTTTATCAAAAAATGCCGTATCGTATTCATCGCCTTCCAAAACAACGTATTTTCCTTTGCCCAATTTAAAACTTGAGTTAAAGTTTTTTGCCAAACCGCCAACAAAAACTGTTGGATCCAACTTTGCATATTCCAATATCCAACTCACTAAAGCCGTGATGGTTGTTTTGCCATGCGTGCCAGCAATCACAATAGATTTTTTACCCTCAATAAATTCAGATCGAAGTATATCGGACATTGACCGATAGAGAAGTCCGTTAGAAATTGCTAATTCAAGTTCCGGATTTCCTCTGCCTATTGCGTTACCTACAACTACGATGTCCGGCTTCCAGCGTTTCATATGAAACCCATTATATGGTGTAAATACAGGTATTTTTAAGGATCTCAACATATCTGACATTGGTGGGTAGACATCCTGATCGGATCCAGCAACCTCATATCCTTTCTTTTTCAAGAGCCCTGCAAGGCTGGCCATGGCAACGCCAGCAATTCCAATCAAATAATATTTTTTCTTCTGCATTACAAAATGATAGCACTCTAGGCATAATTTAGAATAGTTTTGTTATAAAAAAAGCACAGATTTTACTCTGTGCTTTGTGTAATACCGCATTTTATCAAGCTTTGGCTCTTTTCGGGCCTCCGCTTAATCTTGTTATTTTTTCCTTTGACTTTCTCGCCGGAAAAAATTATGCGTTATCTACAGTTTCTTTTAGTTCTGATTCCTTTGTTTTTCCGTGTTGTTGGAAATAATGTGAAAGAGCGTTTTGTGGCGAAACTTCGGTATTGCAGTCCTTGAATTTACATCTCACCTTGACCGTGTCGAACATTATGTATTGACCGCTTCGAGTCTTAAATCGTGGCATATATGCGGCGGTAGCAAGCTCTACGTATAGCGCCCCTCTTTCAATGCGAGTGCGGTCCAATTCCGTCATACATTCATTAAGTTTTAAAACCAAGCTGTCATTTTCAGTTTTCAGTCTTTTAATTTCATCACATGAGCCTTCCTGCAGGCTCAATTCCTCGGTTTTTAGACTTAATTTGGTTTTTAGATTATTTATTTGGTTTACGGCGCCATCTCTCCAAAGCTCCAGTCCTTTCAGGGCCGTTTCTTTTTCTTTCAGGGCCACATCTTTTTCTTCTAAGTCTTTTTCCATTCCGTCTTTAAATGCTGCAGTACGGATCATTATGACGAGCAGTCCTATGAAGAGAAATCCGGCTATAATACCCACTCCGCCAAGCAAAAATGATTTTTTGGAATTTGCTTTTGTTAATTCAGCGTTTTTCTGCTTCACCGCAATCGCTTTACGGCTTTCTTCGTTTAAAACCCTTAAAGCTTCTTTTACGGAAACGATATCGGGTATAGTGATTTTGCATCCTCTCAAAATAAGATTTTCATTTTTAATGCAACGACTGCCCTCGTTGGCCCACAAAAGCCTTTCTTTGGTGGTATCAAACCGCTTCGCGATGCGAGGCAGATTATCACCCCTTTGGATATTATATTTGAATGTTCTTAATATGACTTGACCTCGTTCCTCAGCAAAAGACGCATCGTTATAACCAACGCTTATTACAAAACCCAAAACCACCAAAACCGCTAAAATAATCTTTTTCATTGTCAAAACCCTCCAAAATCGAAAAATAATCTGTACAAACCTTAACAAAAAAGCCGCCTTTTTGCAAGGCGGCAGGGTTTTACCTGCTTTGAAGCAGATATTCTTTGGCGCTTTCCAGCAAATGTTCCGTTTCCGCGTGGTATTTATTTGGCCACTTTAGGCGGATTTGATCGAAAATAAGATCACGCAAAAGTTCCGAATTTTGGAAAATCATAAATTCTTTAGGCCATTCCTTGGAAAACTCGCTTTTTATGAGATCCCATGCGGCCACCAAAGGCATGATATTCGCGGTTTTTGCAGAAAGCCTTTGGTTTTTGAGTTTTAAGAAATTTCCGCCTCCCATTTCGACTTTAAGCCTGTGTTTCAGCTCCATAAGCTCCAAATGCTCCACATAAGCAGAAAACAAAAATTTGTTTTTGAACCATGCGTCTAAAATAACGCCGATCTGGACTTCCGACGCGCCTTCATAAATGTCAAAAACAAGACTGTCCGCGACAAGCGGCGTTATCGGAGTTTCCATAACATATCCAGATCCTCCAAAAATTCGGTTTACCGCCTGAATTCTCTTTCTCGCGGCTTGCGATGCGTAAAGCTTAGCCAGCGATGCGTAATGATAAAATTCCTTGCCTTCGTCCTCCAGTTTTGCCGAATAGAAAAGTAAAATTTTGGAAATATCTATATCTCGCGCCAGCTCGCTGATCTCATCATAAATTTTTGAATGATTAATCAGGGGCTCTCCGAAAGTTGTGCGAAGCTGCGCGTATTCTAAAGCCAGTTCCATGGCGTGTTCCATAACGCCGATGGCCTGCGCCGCGATCCAGTTTCTTCCATGCGCGAGTGTTGACATTGCGATTTTGAAACCATTTTCGTATTCGCCGAAAAGATTACTCTCAAACAGATGATAATTATCAAAGAAAATTTTTCCCATATGCGCGGCGTGATTTCCTAGCTTGTGGTCCGGTAATGGAATGGTCAAACTTGGAGGAGTAGGCCTAAGAAGATGTGGCAAAAAAGCTGTAATGCCTTTGGGGCCCGGCTTATTACGATTGGTGCGGGCAAACAGGATAATAAACTCTGCGACCGGTATGTTTGTGATGAATTGTTTTTGTCCGCTTGCCAGCCATCCTCCCACAACTTTTTCCGCGAAAGTTTTGATGCCTCCCGCGTCTGATCCGTAATCCGGCTCCGTTAGCCCAAAGGAACCCAAAATTTTCCCCACAGCAAGACGCGGAAGATATGCTTCTTTTTGGCTCTTGCTTCCGAATTTTGAAAGGGGATAGCTGACAAGAGAATTTCCGACAGCAAGTATCAATGATCCGCCCGACCAAACTCTTGCCATCTCAATCATGGCAAGCACGCCGGACAAATTGTCCGCACCCTGCCCGCCAAATTCTTCCGGAATATTTATCCCGGTCAGCCCGAGCTCTGCCATCGCATGCACAAATTCCCATGGAAAAGGCGCCCCGTGAAATTCGTATTTTATGATCATTTCTTTGATGTCTTTTCGTATATTTTGCGTCTTTTCATCCCAAAGCCGGTGTCTGACGTTATTCCTCACCATCAGATGCTCTTCGGAAAACTTCATTTTTTGGTCCTTTCAATCTGCAAAAAATATAGCACCAGTTAGCATCAAGTACTATTGACAAGATTTATATACTATGATATTCTCAAAATAGAAAATTTTCCCTACCGACAGGGCTCAATCCGAACACCTTAAATCTTGTTGTAGGATAAGGAATTTCCTGTAGAGGAACGGAGAAAGCGTAGAATTTTGTTGTATTTTATACGTTTTCTTCGTTCCTTGAAAATTAGGAATGGTTGAATTTAGCTTGCAGAATTGGTCTGCAAGTGTTCGGATTCAAATGAGACATAAGGTTTCAGGAGGAAAAATGAAAATCGTTAATATCCGAATATACGATTTAACTGTGTTTATGAAAGAAGATTTTTTAGAAGTACCAAACAACCTGAATGTTAGTAAAGAAAAAAAAGATTGGCAAAAATCGCAAAAGGGTTTCAATTGTCAGTCTTTTGCAGATTATTTAATCAGTAGACGAGGAGCCAAAAGAGTGAACTTAGAAGTTTATTCAACTGAATATAAACGATGAGCCTCCAAATGAGGCTTTTTTGTTTTTTTAACTTAAATAAACAATCTTATCCGATCGGTTGCGTTTGTTTAGTTTGATCGGATATAGTTTGATTAAAAAAACGGCTAAGTGGCAGGCTTAGCCGTTTGTTTTTTTTCTATAAATTTTTTATGGATAAAAAGTCCTTCAACGACCTCTGTGATACCCGAACCGGTTTCGGCGTTCGCAAGATATACTTTCTTTCGCCAGCCGTCATCCAGACATTGTTCGCCGAGAACCAGCTTTGCCGAGGCAAAGAATTTTTTGCCTGATCTGAAATCTTCGCGGTCGTTAACCACAAAAATATTCGCTTCTTCGCTCTGTCCGGCCTTTTCCAGATTTAAGGAGTCTCCCAGAGGCTCTATTACCTGGACGAGCGTATCAACGTGTTCGCGTATTTCAACATCGGTTTGTCCCGCTCCAGCGGTTTCGACGATAACGACATCGGAGAATAATTTTGAATAAGCGATGATCTTGGAAAAGGAATCTGTGAGAGCAAACCCTTCTCCTCTTGTCGCGAGGCTTCTGATAAATAGTCCTTTGTCACAATCCAATTCGTCACTCCTTAAATTCCTGCGGTCTCCCAGTATTGCCCATCCTCTTTTTTTTGAGCTTGGATCAATAAGCAGAGCGACTACTCGCATGCCCTTTTTTCTGAATGATGGGATAAGCCGGCCGATAAGGGTGCTTTTCCCTGCGCCGGTAACGCCCGTGACGCCGATGACCCAGGTATCCGAGCTGTCGATATGCATTTCCATAGTCGGATATTTTTGGAAGCAGCCGATAATATAAGCCAAAGCTTGCCTTTCAAGTATTCCTATTTTTTTCATTATTCGGCCCTCTTTTTCATGTTTTGGATGATCTCGCCGAAATCAGACGATCCCGGGACATAAATATTTTTTATTCCGAGATTTTCTTTGATATATTTTTCGTGCGCGGGAAGCATGATACCCCCGCCGATTATTTCGATGTCCGAGCCGCCGTAAGACTTCAGAGAATTTTTGAGGTCTTCAAAAAATCCGGGAACATATCCTATCAGCGCGGACAAACCGATAAAATCAACTCCTTCCTCAACCGCCGCTTTGGCTACCGCTTCGGGGGTTGTCCGAAATCCCAAATGAATGACTTCCGCTCCCATTGCCTGGAAAATATCACGGAGAATATAAAATCCGACAGTATGGCCGTCATGTCCGCCTTTTGCAAGCAAAACCCGTACCGGTCTCGGAAACCTATATCCTTTTGTAAATTTCAAAGCTTTTTTATGTGAAAAGGACGATGAAACGCCAGCAGATTCCTTTGCGGAACCCCAGACATCGCGAAGCGCTCCGCAAATTTCCCCGAGCGTTGCCGAAAATTCAACGGCTTCCTGCAAGACGGGCATCAGGCTCTCTTTTTTTTCGGCGGCTCTCCGCACTTTATCCAACGCTTTCAAAGCGCCGGTCTGATATCTTTGTTTCTTAAATTTAGACAGCCTGTCCTTTTGTTCGCTTTCGTATCCGTGCCGTTTTTCCACTTCTTCGGAAATTTCGGCCAGATCTTCATTCGCCGTGTCATCCTGTTCAAAAAAATATTTCTTATTCGGATCATTTTTCCATTGTTCAAAGGTTTCGCGGTCTGCGATGGCGTTTTCGTGGATCTTTTTTTGCGGATACAATTCTTCGATTGCCTGCACCATTCCCCCGAAACTCTCGATAACCGAAATTTCTTTTTTCGCTTCTTCGTAGATCTTTTCGGTAAGAAATTCTACCTGATAGGAGCCTGCCAGCGGGTCAACCCAGTTCGTGATGTTCGTTTCTTCAAGCAATATCTGCTGTGTGCGGATGGCCATTCGAACGCCTTTCTCCGTCGGAACGCACAAAACCTCGTCATAAGAGTTGGTATGTATGCTCTGAACTCCTCCCAAAAGTGCGGCAAGCGCTTGATTATTTATCCGCATTAGATTTGTCAGTGGTTGATTGCGGGTTAAGGTACATCCGGCCGTTTGAGCGTGCATCCGGCACCATAGCGACTGAAGCTTCGTGTCCTTCAAATTGTAATTTTCAGGAATCGGCATGTGGAATCTTTTATGCATGATCTCCGCCCAGAGCCTCCGCGCCGCGCGGAACTTCGCGATTTCTTCAAAAAAATCATTATGCGAATCAAAGAAAAAAGAAAATCTCGGAGCGAATTCCTCGACCTTCAAGTCTCTTTTTAAAAGCTCCTCAACATACGCAATACCGTCCGCAAGCGTGTATGCAACTTCTTGAACCGCGGACGAACCTGCTTCGCGGATGTGATATCCGCTGATGGAAACTTTATGAAAATTAGAAGGCATCGCCATAAGATCGACCGCAAGCCGGACACCATGCTTTAGAAGATACAAAACTTCGTTTTGGGCGATATGTTCTTTAAAAATATCGTTTTGAATAGTACCGCCCAAAGAGGAAAGTGGGATGCCGCGTTTTTTCGCAACGGCAATATACATTGCCATGATCACGGCGGCAGGCGCGTTGATAGTCATGGAAACCGTAAGCTTGTTTATCGGTATTCCTGAAAATAATTCATCCATGTCTTCGATCGTGTCTATTGCAACGCCGTCCCAGCCGACTTCGTGCCGCGAGAGCGGCGCATCGGAGTCGTCTCCGTATAGCGTCGGCAGGTCGAAGGCGGTTGAAAGTCCCGTGCCTCCCAAAGAAATGATTTTCTTGAATCTTTCGTTTGTGTGCCGCGCGCACCCATGCCCGGCAAATTGTCTTACCGTCGGTTTTTTATTCCGATACATTTCCGGGAAAATCCCGCGCGTAAAAGGATATTTGCCCGGGTCGTTCAGCTTTGTCAAATAATCTATAAGCACTTCCGCCGGCCCGAAAAATCCATTTTCAAGGGACATTTTTGACTGTATATTCTGCCAAAACTATAGCACCAGAACGCTTATTTGCAATAAGTGTTTTTTTGTGCTTTTCTGAAAGAAGATAGGTTCAAAAAATGAGAACGATTACCAAGCATGTTCCCGCGAAAACAATCACATCGTATCAGTGTAGCAGATGTAAAACCAAATATCGGAGCAAAGCAAAGGCACTACAATGTGAAGCCCAGATTACGGAAGAAAAAGTATTCAAAATTGGGGAGAGGGTGACTTGGTGTGAGCCTCGTCATTGCCAAAGCTATGATAAGTATTACAAGCTTGACGGCAAAGTGAGGAAAATTCTCGGCCCAACGTTACCGGACGAGGAATATAATCTTAAATGGCTCGGTGGTAGGCTTACCGGAAAACATGTCTTTATATATAATGTTAGTTGGCGATGTCCGCATTGCAAAGAGGTTTTCGACGGCCAATTTTACTCGGCCGAACTAAAAAAAATCAAAACCCGCTAAGCGTAGCGGGTTTTTATGTAAAGTTTTCTATTTTTGCTTTGAGCAAGCCAAGAAACTTGGCTGGGTCTTTTCCATCAAGCGGGCGATGATCAAAAGTTATTTTAACGTTCATCATTGGCCTTATTACAACCTGCCCCTTGTAAACGACCGGAATTTCTGTAATTCTAAACGCGCTTATCATAAATGTGTGCTCTGCGAGCAGGGCCGGCGAACCGTTGACGATGTTCGGATACACTCCTATATTATTAAAAATAATGTTTGGTTTCGGCTCAAAGTGCTGGGTTTTCAATTTACCCTCTGTGGCGATGATTGAAAGCTCTTTTATCTCCGCATTCAATTGCCAAACATTTTTGTGCTCCACATCTTTTATCGTCACAACAGTAAGGCCGTTTTTGGATTCCATCGCGAGCCCGAAATTCAATTCGTCGTATAAAAATATTTTTGGCTCCGCCTCCTTTTTAGTAATAGGATCTTTTTTGCCATCTATCCAGACAATGTTCATCTGGGGCATTTTACAATAAACTATTTCAGCCATCGCTGAAAGGAATATAGCGTCAATTTTAAACCCATATTGCTTTATTTCAAGGATCGCCCTTGCGTCAACGGATACTTCGCATGATGGTCTTGGTATTGCGCCCCCCTTCATCAAGTTCCGCGCCACGGCTTTTCGAAGCTGGGAGACTTTTATTTCTCTCATGGAGCTTTTTCGTCTGCCGCAATACTAGCGCTTCCTGTTAAAAAATAAAACCCCGCTATTTAGCGGGGTCACTTTTCTTCAATTATACAGATAACGGCATCGTATTTGGCCTTGTCGCCGACCTTCATAAGAATTTCAACTATTTCTCCGGTTGCGGAAGAATATATTTCAACGGCTGCTTTTGCGGTTTCAACAATAGCTATTGTCTCGTCTTTTTTTACATTTGATCCAATGCCGACCAACAAATCAACCAACTCAAATTCTTGCTCTTCTTTTCCCTCTGAACTGTCTTGCCACTCTGCCTTTATCTCAATTTTCTTTCCCATAATACGACTCCTTTTGCTGCTTTCACTATATCTTCAACTTGCGGCAGGCGCAATATTTCCAATTCTTGCCGCGCTGTTGCTGGTCCTTCTTTTGCGCCTAGACGCTCAACCGGCGCCCAGAGTTTATCAAATAGTTCCCGATTAATCAAGTCGGAAATTTCTGCCCCGACTCCAAAATCTTTTTTCGCTTCATGGATGATCAGAGCTCGCGACGTTTTATCCACGGATTCTAAAACAGCCTCTTTGTCCATCGGGACGATTGTTCTTAAGTCTAGAATTTCTGCATTTATATTATGGCTTGTTTTCAGAATTTCCGCCGCTTTTAGCGTTCGTTCAACCATTAACGCGCCGTAAGTAATCAAAGAAATATCTTCGCCGTTTTTGCGAAGAGCCGCTTTTCCGATCGGAACATAATATGGTTCTATGGGAACCAGCCCCTTTTTTGTGTAATGTTCTATTTGTTCGCAAAAAATTACTGGATTTCCGTCAGATAGTGAGGATAGGAGCAGTCCTTTGGCGTCAAAAGCGGTTGAAGGAAAAACAATTTTCAGCCCGCCAGCATGAGCCAAAGACGATTCAATCATTTTTTGATGTTCTTCATTTGATACGAACCCTCCTCCGCATGGCGCACGGAGAACCATTCGCAAATTTTCTCCTGTTACTGCAAAATGCGTTCCGGCAAATCTTGTGAGAAAAGCTAACCCGTATTCGGTAAACGGGAAAAATTGAATTTCGCCACAGGGAACAACACCGCTTAATGCCTGCCCAATCATAAACGCGACAATACAATTTTCATCTAACGGCATATTAAATATACGCTCGCTTCCAAATTTTTCAAATATTTTTTTGGTAATTCCGTGCACGCCGCCAAGCTCGACATCTTCCCCGAAAATTCTGATTTTTGGATTTATATCCATGGCTTGACAAAGCGCTTCCGTAATGGCGTCCCCGTAGCGAAGCTCTCTTTCGACGCTTGCAGGCGTTGCCGGGACTTGAATGGACGGCTTGAAAGTAGGCCGGAGTTTTGATGGCGCGGTAAATTTTTTCTTAATTTCAAATGCTTTTTCTATTTTTTCTTTGGCGGCAGACAAAAGTTCCTGTTTTTTCTTTTCGTTAAAAACATCTTCTTTTTGTGAAAGAAGCAATAAAGAAAAAAGTTCCAAAGGGTTTCGGCCTTCCCATTCTCTTTTAAGTTCGCGCGGAAAATATTTCCACATTTCACCTGTTTCGTGCGCGTTGTGTCCCGACACGCGCACCGTCTGGCATTCAATAAAGTGCGGCGGATGCGGGTCTTTGGCGCTTCTGATCCGGTGCGCGGCCTCTTTGACTGTCCGCCAGACCAAAACCGTGTCATTGCCGAAAATAGTTCTGGTATGCATCCCGTAACCGGCGGCTCTTTTGGCAAATTCCGGCTCAGGATTTTGATACTCATTCGGCGTTCGTATTGCCAGACAGTTATTGTTTAAAATAAAAATTACCGGAAGGTGTCTAGTTGAGGCCAGCTCAAAGGCCGAATGGATGTTTCCGTGCGACATTGCCCCATCACCAAAAAATGCAAGTAGAATTGGATTTTCATCGGCGCCGTTTTTATCAATATAATCGCGCAGATAATAAATTCCATCAATTACACCGGCGCCTATCGTTGTATTCGCTCCCATATCGGAAATAAATCTGATGGTGCGACGCTTGATGTCGCCGATATGAATCCCGAAGTCGTACCCGCCGTAAAGCGACTCGGCATATGCGCCATATTGAGCGATTATTTCTTCTTCGGTAATTCCCCAGATGGGAAGAGCGCAGGTTGAGCGGTGGTCTGGAGCCAACAGGTCGTAAGACGATTCCGCCGCCAACATTGCGCCGACATAGATCGCTTCTTGGCCGAGGCCTGTAAAAACTTTCAGTGGCTTGAATTCCTCTTTTCGTTCGTCGAGCATTTTTCCGAAATAGGTCATCTCGGCGAGCCGGCGATACATCAACAAATATTCTTCAGGAGTCGGAATAAAAATCTTCCGTCTCGGGGTAAAATCCCGTGAGTGCGGCATATGCTGTCAAAGTGTATCTAAGGCCATCTTAATCCGATAATGCGCGTCCGCAAGGATTGACTTGCAATAATATTTATGCTCTACTAATGAGAGACAGAATAAGGAGGTTTACATGAAGGATTTGTTGCTTAGAATGCTGCCTGCTCCTATAATCGTCTATATGGCAAGGAAAATGGAAAAATTACTTCCAAGCGAAAGGCTCGTTCAAAATAGATATTTTGAGGGCCTGAGAGTTCCTGAAAGGAAAACTCGGCATTCGGTAATTGTTGCTGCGATCGGGCTTGTCGGCTCTGGTAAGAGTACGGTTGCAAAATACCTAGCGGATTTGATTGGTGCGGTAGTAATTTCCGGAGACGAGATCCGGATTCTCCTAAGAAATGAGGGCGTTGGATATGATAAGGCGCGCCTAATCGGAGAAAATGTTTTGCGCGCTGTGATTACTGCCGGTGGAAGTATCGTGCTCGACTCCGATTTTGTAGATAAAAATAAGCGGGAAAGTTTGCGGCAAATCGCTAAAAAAGCAGGCGCGAAGCTTTATTTTGTCCGTACGATCTGCGATTTTGATGTGCTTTCGCAGAGAATCAGAGAAAATGATCCTGGAGAATTTTTTAATGAGGCAGAGACAAAATCGGCGTCGGTAAATCATGGCAGAGACGTGAAATTTCGTGAAATGCTTCGCCGCCTGCCTCAGCATTATAAATGGCAAAATATAAGCGGCGGAAAATTGGCCTTAAGGAAATTTCCATTTGTAACTTTCGAAACAGTTGATACAACTACGGATGCATGGAAAGACAGTATTAATTCAATTGCTGTAAGTATTTTACACGAATTACAAAAAAAGAGCGGGTAGGTTTCTGAAAAAAAGAAACCGCCCGCTTTTTATTTTGTATAAACCTTTGAATTATTTTTTATGAAATCAATCATCTCGTTTCGCGAGATGAGGCCGTTTTTTTCGATCATATTTTTTAATGAGCCTGTTTGCGCGGCTTCCGTCAGGATCGACTCGAAATATTTGAGCGTGAGGCGCAAAGGTGTCACGGGAATAAGGACGATTTGATAGCCCAAAACAAAAAGTTTTTCCGCGGTAAGATCAGACGGGGATTTTCCTCCCTCGGCCATATTTGCAGCGAGCGGGATATTTATGACATCTCTCCCGAATATCCGAAATTCATCTTCCGACTCCAGCGCTTCAGGGAATATTATGTCCGCTCCGGCTTGTTTGTATCCATAACCGCGCCATTTTGCTTCGGAGAGGCCGTCTGTCGCTCTTGAATCAGTTCTTGCGACAATAAGAAAATCCTGATTTTTTCTGGCGGATACCGCGGCCTTGATCTTCTTTTCCATCTCGTCTATTGGAATGATTTTTTTTGCGTCCAAATGCCCGCATCTTTTTTCTGAAGGAACTTGATCTTCTATTTGAACAGCGCTTGCTCCGGAGGCTTCAAGCGCTTTAACGGTTTTTGCGATCGATTGAAAGCCTGTATCGCAATCAACCAAAAGAGGCATATCGCTCGCGCGTCTTATTTCGCGGACTAGGCTTGTTATTCTTGCGAGCGTTATTTTCCCTTCGTCCAAAAAACCCAAAGAAGTGGAGAGCGCTGCGCCAGAAATATAACACGCCTTAAAATCTGCCTTTTCCGCAAGCAACGCTTCGATAGGGGACAAAATTCCCGGCAGGATAAGATTTTCATTCTCCGATAACAGCTCGCGGAGAGTTTTTCTTCCGGCCATTTTTAATCTCGCAATCTGACAAAAAGAATAGCATAGCAATAATAAGAAAATCAAAAACCCGGCGGATGCCGGGTTATTTTTTCGGCGGATAGAGCAGTGCGTGTATTTCATTTGGATCAGGTTCGACTCTGACTGCAAAAAATCTTGCCTCCGCGCAAATCACGCCTTTTACAACAAGTTCTGCAAAAATAGTGCAACGCCTGCTTTCTGTTTTCAGCTCTTCAACTCTGGCAAGAACAGTGATTATTTCCGAGTCAATCGGTATCGGCTTTAAATATTTTACGTAGTCGGAACCGCCGGTTACATACATAATGACGGGGTCGCTTGCAAAAGGACGTTTTTCAAAATCGTACCTTGCCGCAATCGCCGTCCAGATGGAATGACAGTCCATCAATGCGTATTGGATGGCGCCATTGATTCTGCCCCTGGTAGTCGCGGTGCAAAATTTTCTAATTCGCCAATTGCAAATGGTTTCTTTGTGGTCAGGACCCACCCAATAGCTTTTTGTGACGTGAATGCCTCTTTTGTTCGCCGGTCCGCAACCAAAACAGATATTGCCCGGAAAATGTTCCTGAAAGGATTTTTCTTTTTTCATGCCGACACCTCAATCCACCGGCACCCATGCTAGATCAAGGATGGTGTAAGTCGGGTTTCGTCTCCGAAAGACCGGCTTGACCGGCATTCCTATGTAAGGCTCATCTTCGGCAAATTTTGAAAGATAGCTCATTGGCCGTGTCCACACTTTTGGTATTTCAAGCGATATCAAGGGACACGGGACTGTTCCCTTAAATCCTGCTCCCGGCAAATTTGTTGTTGAGTGGCTGTAAATTTTAGCACCCGTCGGATCAATGGTCATCCAAGTCATCTTGCGCCAGCAGTCCGGACAATGAACCCGGGGAGGCAGCCAAATATTTCCTTCCGGCCCTCCGCAATTCCAGCATTTAGTTCCCAAAAGCGCGCCTTCCGTAAGTCCTTTGAAAAATTTGGAAAGGCCTCCATAAGTATGTACGTGGACGATCTCCCGCGGATTGAATCTCACCAGTAAATCGTCCGGAATTTTTTCCTTGAACCATTCTTTGGCAAGTTTCGGCGCGCCGTCCGACGGTATCATTACATGTTGTCTTATTTTTCTGTTATTCATTTTACCAGCCCCTTTCAAGGATCAGTGCGGTTACGTGCGAGCCGGTTCCTGCGTGGCTGATTGCCATTCCGCGCGTCGCGTTCGGCACCTGAAGACTTTTGAAATCTTTCGGCTTTGTTTTGCCATATTTATTCCAATATTTTTCGTCCGCGTGGAATTTTTCCCATTCATTGCGGATTTGCCAAAAAATTTCCGCGATCTGGAAAATTCCGGTGGCTCCAACCGAATGCATCGAGCCGATAAGGCCGCCAGAAAGATTTGTCGGCAATTTGCGTTCTGACGGCAGATCACTTTCCAGATATGCCTCACCCGACTCAATAAATTCGGCGCCTCTGCCATAGGGGCGCAACCCGATATCTTCGTAGGTTATGATGTCTGAAACCGTGAACGCGTCGTGCGTTTCAAGCAGGTCAAGTTCGCGGATTGGATTATGAATTCCTGCCATATTATACGCCTGCCAGGCGGCGAAACGGGCTGCAAGAAAGCTTATAAAACCTGGCCAATCTCTTTCTGGCCAATCTTTATACATCTCCGGTGTTTCGCTTGGGAGAAGCAAGATCGGCATGTTCCTGCGATCTGCCGTGCGCAATGTGTGCGATCCCGCGCCCATTCCCAAAACGCGCACTGGCTTGTCTGTAAACCGGAACGCGGTTTCTTCGTCCGCAATTATCACGGATGCCGCTCCCGTGCTCATTACGCAGCACTCTGGAAATGTAAGCGGGTCTGAAACTATCTGCGAGTTCAGTATCTCTTCAATCGTATAATCTTTCGGCGACTGCGAATACGGAGAGAAGCGCGCGTAATGATGGTTTTTTTGTGCGATCTTTGCAAGCGTTTCTCGTAGCGGCTTGTTTTCGTGGATATATCTTTGCATTGGCAAACCGTAATAAGTTGTGTAGCTTCTGCCAAGTTCGTATTCAAAATCTTTGCACGCGGCGGATGCGATGTATGAGTTGCCTTGCCTGGTCGAAACTTCATCCATTCTCTCCCAGCCGATTACAGGCACGCAAGAAGCAACGCCTGACGCAACAGCCATTATGGCTGCCTGCGCTGCCGAACCGCCTGTTGCTCCACCTGTTTTCACCTCGATATTTCCGAGAGGATCAAATCCAGCATAGTCATGCACTTTTGCTGCGGCAAGCAATTGGTCGCCGAAATGGTCGGCAAATTGCGAATGCACGCAATAATTCGGCTCTTCCAGAAATTTTTTAGGTTCCATCCCGAGGCCATCCATAACGGCCATTCTTATTGCTTCAAGGCACAATTCAACGGTCTGCTTTTCCGGATAAAATTTCCTGAAATCCGTCATCCCAGCGGCTACAATATAAACATTCCGCGATAGCTTAGGCACCCTCAAATTTCCTTTGCCGAATGTTAGCATTTATGCTCCTTTTCCTGTTTTCAATCCCGCCTTAGGCGGGTAAATCTATTCAAAAGCTAGCAAAAGAAAATTCTGACGTAAAGTCGATTGCCGGTTTGCAGATAGAAAATAACTCCCTTCTATTTTTCTACTTTTCATACATTGATCAACTTTACGCGATCGCGTAAAGTTGAACCAATGGCAAAGTATTATTATAGCCCGATAAAACAGCGCGTTGTTATGCTTCTCGCGGCAGGTTTCATGCTTGGTTTTTCAAAGTCGCCGCGCACCCACGCAAAAATATGGAAAAGCCTTCCGAAAGTATGGAAAGAAATAGGGCGTATTACGCTCCGGCGCATCATTAAAGAATTTAAATATAAACGGTTAGTTGATTTCAAAGAAGAAAAAGACGGCACAGTGTCGGTCGTATTAACGAAACTCGGACAACATCATGCCTTAAAATATAATCCGGAAAAGATCAAAATTTCAATTCCGACGAAATGGGACGGAAAATGGAGAGTTGTTATTTTTGATATACCGGAGAAGAAAAAGAAGGCAAGGGACGCTTTGCGTTGGGAACTCAAGAAAATAGGTTTTATAGAGCTTCAAAAAAGCGCCTGGATTTTCCCTTACGAATGCGAAAACGCGATTGATTTTATTGTTGAGTTATTTGATGTCCGCAATTATGTGCGGATATTGGAAGTAGCAAGCATGAATCATGATGCCGATTTGCTATTGGATTTTGATCTCACATAATACTATAAACAGTAATGTAACTAGTCCAACTTTCCGCGGTCGCGAGAAGTTGGACGGATAGGTTTAAAGAAAATAAAAATCTAAAAAATTATTTACAAGAATGAGAAGTGTGGAGTGCAGAAATAACTCCAGAAAAATTTGTACTGTCTGCACAATAATATTCTCCACTATATAGTTTGGCTGATACTGCGTAGGACTCTCCATCAGTACAACGAAATGGTTGACTCCCTAATTTTTCTTTTATCTCTGCCAACGTTCTATGTGCGGGCTCTTCTTTTGTATTACAAAAACCTGCATAATTTGGATGGGAATCCCTGTACATTTCAGCTGAAGGACGTGTGGTCGCTATTAAGTTTAAGAGAGCAAGATCATCTTGGACTCTGTCTTTTTGAGTTTCCGCTGTCGCGCTCTTGCTCTGATCAATAATCATCGTCAAAGTTGCTTTGTATCCTTGCGAGAGCCACTCGTCTGAACCATCTCGAGCTACCACAGAAATAACAATGAATTTGTTGTTATTTAGTGGTATAACATATGAGTCGCTTTTAGCTTTGGTTTCTTTGTAAATTATTTGTTTGGAATCAATCCCACTTATTTTTACTTTTTCTTCAACATAAGGACGACCTGAATATTCTGCCATACCTCTTGCCTCTATTGCCGGGTCTTTATCGACAAGATAAATTCCCATCTCATGATCAAAGTAAGTATAATTTGAGGTGTATCCAATCGGTTCCTTTTTTCCAAGATCAGAAAAAGGCTACTCCTTCTCTTACATCACTGACAATCCAATTTGATGGAATTGAGATATTATATAACCCTGATGGATGGCGATATGTTTTATTAGAAATTGATTTCGCTGTCGCTGGCGAGGATGGTGTAGAAACTTCCAAATTAGTGTCCTCTATTTTCGAAGATTCGGATTTATTTTCAGATTTTGTAATTCCTTTATTTAAATAAATATATGTTCCTCCTCCAATCAAAACTAAACCTACAATGATTGCTATTGCCAAACCAATAAAACCTTGCTGTGAGTTTTTCATATTCATATCATATTCTTATTTTAGCAATTTATCAACCGAAACTCCAAGCGATTGAGCTAAACAGATTTCAGGCCAGAGTGCAGGAGAAAATAAAAGCCGCCTCTTTATTAGAAGGCGGACAGTTCTTTTTTTTCGATCTGTTTCAATTTTTCTTCCCAAAGTACGGCAGGCCGGACGGCGTAATGAAAAATATATTGAGCTTTTAGAGTATGCGGCCGGCTGACATTGTTTAGATTTTTTACCTCAACGGCCACCGAAATGAGGTCCGGTTTAGCAAGCCTGTCATTTATGACGCGCGCGTTTATTCTCAAACCTCTTTCGGCCTGGATGGTCGGGGCGTATAGTTTGCCCTTTTCGGTCTTTATATAAAGAACATATTCCTCGGGAGTTGTTAAAGTCATCGCGGCATAGATGCCGACCATTACTGCGAAATCTTCGATTCTTTTTCCGCGCACCATCGGAAAGTTGTGCATTGTAAGGATTTCTTTGTTGCCCTCGAGTTCGAGAATGGCGTAAGCCTTTCCTGTCAGCAGAAGCCGTAATTTTAAATGATTTTCTTTCGCCGAATACAATTCTCCAAAAGACCTTTCAAGCTCAAGAATCCGCCCCACCGACACTCCTTTTTTAAATTTAATCTATCCGGATACTAGCAAAATAAAAACGCCGGTGTCAAGGCACTGGCATTTTTTTATCAATAATTTTCTGCGCGATTTCCGCCATTTTCTTCCGGCTTTTTTTGCCGGTGTCTCCGAGTTCTATCTTTTCAATAAAAATTATTTCTTTTATTTTGATATGTTTTTCGAGTTTTTCGTTTTTCCGTCCGGCTTCGAAAAAATTGAGCAGGTCGGTTTTAGCCTCGCCCTCCTCGAAATCCTTCCCTGGCGAGGTTTTAAGAACAACACAAACAGCTGTCTCCGTTTCTCCGTCCATGTTAACCGGCACAGCCATCGCATCGTCCACAGACTCATGGGTTTTGGCACATTCGTCTATCGCGGGTCCTTGCACGAATTCTCCGCGCACTTTCCAGGCATCGGCGGACGCGCGCCAGCCGAAATAAAAAACATTTTTTGTTTCGAAAGGTTTTCGGCAGGTATCTCCCGTGTCAAACCATTTTCCTCCCCAGCGTTCGGACGGTGCGAAAGCTTTCCTTGTTGCTTCGGGGTTTTTAAAATATTCCCTGAAAACATTGTCTCCGCTGACGATAAGCCTGCCCCATTTTCCACCCTTTATTTCTTCCCAATTATTTTCCGGATCAACTATTTTAATATTGTCGTGAGAGAGCGCCGTGCCGATGGAGCCCCAATATATCGGGTCATCAATGTCCGTGCCCGTGCACCAGCAAAGAGTTTCGGTAAGGCCATAGCCCGGGCGGACCTGGATGCCGGTAAACGACATGAATCTTTTGTGTAGTTCCGGAGAAAGTATGTCGGCGCCGACTATCAGGAAGCGCATATCTTTTCGATGCTCTGCCGGAGGGATGCGGTGCGCGAGCACGTATTTGAGGAACGGGGGGATGACACTCGAATAAGTAATGTTCCAATCTCCAAGCGTTTTCAAAAATGTTTTCGGATTAGGAGAAGCGAGCACGGTCGTGCCGCCAAGTAGCGTCATCGCAAACACGTTGGTAACCTGCGCGTTAACGTGAAAAAGCTTATTTATCAGAAGACTTCTGTCATTTTCCGTAAGGCGGTAAGTTTTTATGATGTCCCTCACGTTCGGCTCAAACATCCCGCAATGTTGAACTACGGCTTTGGGCTTTCCCGTCGTTCCAGAAGTGCAAATAAGCTGGAAAGGGTCATCTAATGTACGGTGAACTAGACGATAGTACGGTCGAATAAATTGTTTTAGAATATTCCAGGTGTAAGTTCCAGGATAGCCCTGTCCAATACGCTGCTTGTGGCTTTCAAATCTTTCGGCATCGTGCATTACAACGATGCGCAATCCGGGGAATTGTTTTAGTAAAAGTTCCAGGAGTAGCGACGGCTTGTTATTTATTTTATCCCAAACGTAGCGCTCTTGCGTGACCAAAAGTTTTGTTTCGCAAAGTTCCAGTGCGTAGAGCACCTGTTCCGACGTGTATAGGCAATTGACCGGATGGACTTTCGCTCCGATGCGCATTGCGCCGATCCACGGCATGAAAAAGTGGAGGCCGTTTTCCAAAAGCAGGCTTACGGTGTCTCCCGGCTCTACGTAGAACGATTTGAGAAGTCCGGCCGCAAGCGCGGTTTCATCTTCCATTTGAGAATAAGTAAAGGCGCGGCAGGTGTCGGAATCTACCAAGCACAGTTTATTTTTTAAAAGAGGGTCCCGAAACATAGTTACAAGGAGATCTGCCGGCGTGCGTCTGCCTGCCGATAAGCAGGATATTTTTTCCATTATTTCAAAACGAATCTAGCAAAAAATTAGCATAAAAAAACAGCCCGCACAACAATGCGAGCCGTTAACGGAACGGGATGAACCAGCCAAAATATTTCACCGGCACCCTGTCGTAACCATAAACAGTAAACGTTGCCGGCGGCGTGCATTGTGAATCCCGCCTGCATCCGGCATAGATCATTTCCATGCCGGGAACACGCAACATCACAAAGGTGCTTTTCGGATTCCACATAACGAACGGCTCCGTAAAAGCGATATTCTTAATTCCATCGCGCAACATTTCTGCGGATGTTGCGTGCTCGCACATCTGGTCGAGAGCGATTTTTAGGTTTTGGCGAGCAAGCGCTTTGCAATCTATCGGTATTTCTTGCGGCACCGTTTCCTTTTCCATGTTTTCCGGTTCAAACCATTTACGCCAATTAAAAAAAATCATCGGTCTCTCCTTTTATTGGATTCGGACAACACCGTCTTTACTATGGAGAATTTCACCCCCCGGACCGTGCCAAGAAAAATCGTTCCACACCGCTCGCACTCAAACGCTTTTTCATTAAAGCCGGTGTGATAGCCGATTTCTTTGGCCTCGTCTTCGGCATAAATGCCGCACTTCGGACATATTCTTCTGGCGATATCAAAGATTTCGTCATCCGACGGCGCGTCTTCCACAAAATCATCTTTCCAATTAAATATGTCTTTGCCGGTAAAGATGACGGCAACATGGCGAATCGCCAAGAGGAAGAACCACATTGTCCCAAAGATTAGGTTTGTGATGATTGCCACGATATTATTACATGCATATCTTTTCATTGCCATAATTTTCTCCTTCTGGTTTTTTCCTTATTTATTTTTTTCAAACTACTCCCATCGCAAGATTCGTTCGCTCATGAGAACAAATCCTCGGATGGAAATTTGACTATTTTAGAGTCAATTTGCTACATTATATGCATGCGATCGGATGCTTACTCGCGCACATTTTCTGAGTTTTTTCTTGACGGCGCCAAGATTATTTTCGGCTCTGTTTTTTTATACACTTGCCAGCATTTTCGGTTTAACTGTGCTGGTTTGGCTTTTTATTACCCAAAATAAACACCGATAATTATGAACATTCAAGATTTAATTCCTTATATTCCCGTAACTTTGGTGCTTTTGCTCGGCTTTATTCTTGCATATCTGCTTTCTAAAAAAACCCGCTAAATTTTCAAAAGAACATCCCTTCGGTTTCGATTTTTAAATCTACTCCCATCGCAGAGCCCGAACTTGCTTCAGGCTCTCTGATGGAAGGGGAAATTATTTTTTCCCCCGTTTCCGAAGCAATCGTTTGATTGTTTTGGAGAGGCTTGCACCTCCGCCAATTGGCATATACTTCATAACAACCTCCCGCTTTCATCCAATAAATTTTTCTAAAGAACTCCCAAGCCTCAATCCATGGATACAAATCTTACGGCGTAATTATAGCACCTAAATAGGAAAAAGTCAATAGCATAGCAAAAAACGGCATGGTCAGGCCGTATTTTGGGTTGGCACGCTTATTTTTCTATAAAAACGGTATCAGCAAAAGCGCCACAATATTCACCACTTTTATCATCGGGTTGATCGCGGGGCCGGCGGTATCTTTGTACGGGTCTCCGACGGTATCGCCGGTGACGGCGGCTTTGTGCGCGTCGGAACCTTTTCCTCCGTAATTTCCTTCTTCAATGAATTTTTTGGCATTATCCCACGCGGCCCCTCCCGAAGTCATTGAGATGGCGACGAAAAATCCTGTGAGAATTGTTCCGATAAGCAATCCGCCGAGCGCTTTTGGTCCTAACCAAAGGCCCACGACGAGCGTTACTAAAATCGGAAGTAGTGCCGGCAATATCATTTCGCGCAGTGCCGCTTTCGTTACAATATCCACGGTGGCGGCATAGTCCGGCTTTGCTTCGCCTGTCATAATTCCTTTAATCTCCTTAAATTGCCTTCTTACTTCAAGCACCACTCCGCCGGCACTGTTGCCGACAGCTTTCATCGCGAGCGAAGCGAAAACATATGGGAGCATTCCTCCGAGAAAAAGTCCGGTAACGACTAAAGGATCTGAAAGATCAAAAACGGCAGCCAATCCTCGGGCAACGAGGTCCGTAGTATATGCGGCGAACAAAACCATTGCGGCGAGTCCCGCGGAGGCGATAGCATAACCTTTTGTAATAGCTTTTGTCGTGTTGCCGACTGCGTCCAGCGGATCGGTAATTGCGCGGACACTTTTTGAAAGCCCCGCCATTTCAGCAATCCCGCCGGCATTGTCGGTTATCGGCCCGAACGAATCTATCGCAACAATTATCCCGGCCATTGAAAGCATTGAAACTGCGGCCAAAGCCACGCCGTAGAGCCCCGCGAATTGGAATGCGGCGTACGCGCCGAAGGCGATGACGAGCGAAGGGAGAGCGGTGGATTCCAAAGACATCGCAAGTCCCATGATAACGTTTGTGCCGTGTCCGGATTCGGAACTTTTTGCTATTGATTTAACGGGCCTGAATTTTTTTGAAGTGTAGTATTCCGTAATGAGCACTATCGCTAAAACTACAACAAGTCCGACAAGCGAGGCCAAAAAATAATCCATAGGTTTCCCGGGAATTTTTACTATATTCGTAAAAAAATCTGTTCCGCCATTTCCTGGGCTTGAGACAAGCCGTGAAATTCCCCAATAAAAACCGAGAGCGGATAATATTCCGGAAGCAATGAGCCCTTTATATAATCCCCACATTATTTTTGTTTCGTCTGCTACCCTTACGAAATAAAAACCTATGATAGACGCCCAAATCGCAGTACCTCCCAAAAGAATCGGCAGAAGTATCGCGGCGTTTGAGCCCATAAATATCGCTCCTCCTAAAAGCATTCCGGCGATAAGCGTTACAGTGTATGTTTCAAAAAGATCCGCTGCCATTCCCGCGCAATCTCCCACGTTGTCTCCGACATTGTCCGCGATAACCGCCGGATTTCTCGGGTCGTCCTCGGGAATTCCTGCTTCGGTTTTTCCGACAAGGTCCGCGCCGACATCAGCAGCTTTTGTATAAATTCCTCCGCCTAAGCGTGAAAAAACGGAGATCAGTGATCCTCCGAACCCCAAACCTATTAAGGCTCGAAGATTTTCCGTTGTACTCCAGAATCCTGCGACAACCAAAAGCCCCAAACCGACGACAAGAAATCCGGTAACCGCGCCTCCGCGGAACGCGAGCTGGAAAGCGGGCCGCAAACCGCGCTTCGCGGCTTCTGTAACGCGTGAATTTGCCATGACCGCAGTTTGCATTCCCAAAAACGCGGCGAGGGATGATGCGAGCGCGCCTACGATAAATCCAGAGGTAACCGTTAAATCAAATGCCCACCAAAGAGCAAGCGCGATGACAGCGCCTACTACGAAGATCGATTTAAATTGTCTTTTTAAAAAAGCTTTAGAACCCTCGCGGATAGCTTCCGCTATCTCTTTCATTTTCTCGTCTCCTTCCGACTGTTTTTTTACCCCGCGCCTTAACCAGAGCGCGAAAACTATGGAAACGACGGCGGTGGCCAGCGCAAAATTTTCAATTGTCATAATGGTTTTTAGTATAATAAATTAAACAAATTTAGGCACCATTGACAAATATTATAAATCTAAGTGGTTACTCTGCCGCTATGCCATCCCCCGAAACATCGCCTTCGGTGGTTGCTTCGGCTACAACTTCGCCGCCGCGAGAGCGGATGTCTATTTTATAACCGGTTAGTTTCGCGGCAAGACGCACATTTTGTCCGCCTTTGCCGATAGCTAATGATAACTGGTCTTCGGCAACCGTCACTTTGGCGTGTTTTCTTTCTTCGTCAATGTCCACTTCCAAAATTTTCGCCGGGGAGAGCGAGGACGAAATATATTTTTCCGCGTTATCGTTAAATTGGATAATATCGATCTTCTCGCCTCCCAATTCCGATATCACGGTGCTGACCCTGACGCCTTTCTGTCCGACGCAGGAGCCGACCGGGTCGATGTTGTCTTCGTGCGACGAGACCGCGATCTTTGTCCTGGAACCGGCTTCTCTCGCGATATTTTTTATTTCAACGACGCCTGACGCGATTTCCGGCACCTCCATTTCAAATAGTTTTGCCACGAATTTCGGGTGGGATCTCGAAAGATATATATTAGGGCCGCGTTGCGATTTATCAACCGTAAGAAGCAGAGTTTTTATCCGCTCTCCTATCCTGTATCTTTCGCCTCTTACTTGTTCATCCGGAGGCAGGAGGCCTATGGCGCGGACAAGATCCAAAAATACCAGCCTTCCTTCCACTCTTTGGACGATTCCGCTCACGATTTCGCCTTCTTTGCCGGAAAATTCATCGTAAATTGAATCTCTTTCCGCCTCTCTTATTCTCTGCAGAATTACCTGCTTGGCTGTTTGCGCGGCTATGCGCCCGTAATCCTCTTTTGTTTCCAAAGGAAAAGTCAGCTCCTCCCCGAGTTTAACGCCTTTTTTGAGCGCTTTCGCTTCATCGATCATAATATGCCGGTCGGGGTTGAAGCGCACTTTTTTTACTTCTCCCTCGGCCAGACTTTCTCCCATTTCTTCCCTGGCCGCTTCTCTTGCTTCTTCGCGCTCGCTTTTGTATTCGGAAACATATGCACCGCCCGCGGCTTCACGCGCGGCTTCCTCGGCGGCGATTTCTTCCTCGGATTTGATCATTGATTCATCTACCACAGTTTTTACCTGCCAAAAAGCGGCGCCGCCGGTTGAGGCGTCGAATTTTGACCGAACAATCTGGGTTTTCTTGCCGTAGTCTTTTTTATATGCCGCGGCCAAAGCCATCTCGATGGTCTCGATTATTTTTTCCTTTGAAATTCCTTTATCCTGGGCCAATTGGTCCAGCGCGGCGTTCAAGTTTTTGAGGTCTAACATAAAATACTAATTACTAATAAAATACGAATATACTAATAAATTTTGAATACCAATTTGTATATTCGTACGATATTAGTAATTGGTACTCGGTAACAAAAAATCCATGCTAATCATGGACATTATCAAGTCTAGCGCAAAGTAAACAAGATGTCAAGCCAGCCAGCTTATTCCCAATCTAGAATTATGTATAAACCAATAAATTTAATATAATAGGTAAATATGGAGAATAAGTGGTATGACGGGTTAAATTTGAGAAAGATTTGCGGAAAATACAGGGTAAGCGTGTTGCAATGCCCGCAATTCCTGTTTTTAGTAATGGGCCTCATTATTATTGTGACAGTTTTGGCGGCCTATGTGGCGGCAAGCGCCTATGATCAGCCGGAGCTTGCCGCCTTGTCGGTCTTGATCTTAGCTTCAGTGCTCTTTGTTATCGGTCACATGATTATTTCCGCTTTCGAAAAAGTGGCGCTGTCTTCGCTTTCAAAATCCGAATTCATAAGTATAATGTCGCACCAGCTCCGCTCGCCGTTATCCGCGGTAAAATGGCAATTAAACGTAATGCTGTCAGAGGATGCGAAGCAGGAAGACAAATTGAACGACCGCGCGCGCGCGTATCTGGAGGCAATCTACGGACAAAATGAAAGAATGATAAGGGCGGTAAATGACTTGCTGGAGGTAAATCGCATCGAGGACCGCGATCTTATTCTGCGGCCGACGGCCTTTTCTTTGCGCGCACTTACCGAGCGGGTCATGAAAAATTACGAAAAATTTTCTTCGGCCAATAATGTGCAGATAGGCGTTTTTGCACAGGACGACTTGCCGATGGTCCTGGCCGATGAAGAACGGATAAAAAGGGTGATCGAGCATTTGACGGATAACGCGGTAAGGTATTCGACAAAAAAGAGCGAAATAAAAATAAGCATAAAAAATTACGGGGACAGGATCGATTGGAAAATAATCGACCAGGGCGCAGGAATACCGGACACTGACAAGCCGAGAATATTCGATAAATTTTTCCGCTCCGTGAATGCAAGCCGTTATCAAACTGAAGGTTCAGGAGTTGGATTATTTATCGCGAAATCTATAATAAAAATGCACGGGGGAGTTATCGGATTTTCCTCCGAATTAGAAAAAGGGTCGACATTTTGGTTTTCCCTTCCAATTAAGAAATGAGGAGGCCAGCCTCGCCGAGTCTAGGCGGGCAAACATTATAAATTTATTAATTAAATAAAAAAATATGAAAAAGATTTTATTTATCGAGGACGAGGAATCTCTGCAGCGGGCTATGGGCTCGATGTTGGAGCAGAAAAAAATGCAGATATTAAAAGCGCTTAACGGCGAGGATGGGCTTAATATCGCAAAAAAAGAAACGCCCGACCTCATTCTGTTAGACCTTATTTTGCCGAAGAAAAACGGTTTCGAGGTGCTTGGGGAATTAAAAAAAGATCCGGGAACGAAAGATATACCGATAATAGTGCTCACCAATCTTGAGGGAAGCACTGACATTGAGCGCGCCTTGGCTTTGGGTGCAACGACCTATCTTGTTAAGGCAAATTACACACTCGAAGACATAATGGCCAAGATCGAGAGCGTTTTGGAGCATAAGTAAAAATGGATCTAAAAAAACTTGTATTTGTTGATTAACAGTCATTTCATGCTATTATCCGAATATGGAAACAATGATACAAAAAGGATATAAAGAGATTTTACGCAGACAAAATAAGCTCGAAATGGAATTGGCATTGATTAAAAAAACCGTTTTGGCGAATGATGAATCAAACATAAAACCTTCTGTTTTAAAGCGCTGGGAAAGGATTAGTCGCGATATGGATCGAGGCAAAGCGGCGCGCGCGTTTAATTCTGTGCAAGAGATGAAAAAATGGCTTAAGAATTTGTAAGGTGTTTGAAAAACAATCAAGCGCGATAAACAAAATTACTAATTCTCAAGAATTTGAGAAAGTTATTATCAAATTAAAAAAGAAAGACGATTCTCTTTTTGATCAGCTTACCGTCCAAATGGAAAAAGCAGTAAGAATTCCAAATATTGGAAAACCTCTTCGCTATACATTAAAGAATCGCAGGCGTCTGCATGTCGGTTCTTTTGTTTTGGTTTATGAATTTTTTAACGGAGAATTGAAATTTTTAGATTTCGACCATCATGATAAGATTTATAAAAAGTATAAATAACAAAATTATTTTGTAATTTTTTAACGGAATGAAAATTGAACAGCAACAATTAAAGGCTTTTTTGCTTGATTCGGAGCTGGTAAGCAAAGCGGATATCGAGAAGGCGGAAAAAGAGGCGAAAACATCCGGGAAAAAGATCGACGACGTTCTTTTGGCCCAAAAAAAAGTATCTGAAGCGGATATTACGCGCGTTAAAGCCTATATTTTAGGCATACCGTTCGTAAATCTTGAAGGGGAAAAGATCGACCCGAAAATTTTAGGGATAATTCCGGAACCGATCGCTAAAAAAAATAATATCGTGGCTTTCAAAAAAAACGGACCAAACCTTGAGGTCGCCATGCTCGATCCCGAGGACCTCGGGACAATAGAATTTATCAAGAAAAAAGCCGACCTCAAAATTCTGCCGAGGTTAACCAGTATCGCGTCTATAAAATATGTTTTGGCGCAGTATCAGAAAAGCCTCGAGGCTGAATTTGGAGATATCATTAAGGGCGAAACCGAAACTTTAGCAAAAGTTGCGAAAGATTCCGGCGCGGTTGCGGATGCCGGGGAATTAAAAAAGATTGCTGAAGACCTCCCGATTATAAGGATAGTAGATACCTTGATCCGCCACGCTATTCTTGGAAGAGCATCGGACATTCATATCGAGCCGATGGAGAAGGAAGTTTTGGTCCGTTATAGAATAGACGGGATTCTCCATGACGCGATGGTTTTGCCGGCACAAGTCGCCGCCGGCATCGTGGCCCGCATAAAAGTACTTTCAAATTTAAAGTTAGATGAACATAGGCTGCCACAAGATGGGCGGTTTAAAATTGAGACTCCGGAATACAAGATATCTTTTCGTGTCTCGGTGCTTCCAGTATTTGACGGCGAAAAAGTCGTAATGAGGCTCCTTCCCGAAGATTCCAAAGGATTCGGACTTGAGGATCTTGGCTTTCACGGAGAGGCGCTTGAACTTTTGTATAAAAATATAAAAAAACCGGTCGGTATGATCTTGGCTACCGGTCCTACCGGTTCCGGGAAAACAACGACGCTCTATTCAATCCTTGCCATACTTAACGTGCCGGGAGTAAATATTTCCACGATTGAAGACCCTATTGAATACAGGATGCCGCGAGTAAATCAAACGCAGGTTCGTCCGGACATCGGTTTTACTTTCGCAACCGGGTTGAGGTCTTTGGTTCGTCAGGATCCGGACATCATAATGGTAGGAGAGATCAGAGACAGAGAGACCGTTGATCTTGCTATAAACGCCGCGTTGACAGGACATCTCGTGCTTTCAACCTTGCATACGAATTCCGCCGCGGGCGCGCTGCCAAGAATGCTCGACATGGGTGTGGAACCGTTTTTGATAGTTTCTACCGTGAATATAATGATCGGCCAGAGGCTGGTAAGGAGACTGGCAAAAGAAAAAACCGCATACAATCTTTCGGATACCGAATTCAAAGAATTGGGCAAAGAAGTGGATCTAGACCGGGTTTTGGCCGTTTTAAAAAAAGAAAAAATAATTTCCCCGAAAGCGTCCTGGAAAGATGTAAGTTTTTACAAGCCAAAGCCGTCGTCTGACACGGAAGACGGCTACTTGAGCCGGATAGGAATACATGAGGTTTTGGCTGTTACTCCAACTATCAAGGAGCTTGTGATGAAGGGTGCTACAGCTGACACTATTGAAGCGCAGGCGAAATCGGAAGGAATGATGACGATGCTGGAAGACGGCATTTTCAAATGCGTTCAAGGTATTACTACTATTGAAGAGATATTGAGGGTTACGAGGGAATAGCGGCTATATTATGTTAAAATATAGTCATGCCGGTTTTTCATTATAAAGCGAGGGATACGCAGGGCGCGGAGCTCGAGGGAGACAGGGAAGCGAAAGATCAGTATGAACTTGCAAAGGCGCTTAGGGCGGAGAATCTCCAGCCGGTTTTTATCACGGATCAGAAAAACGCAAAAAGGGGGATTTTTTCTGCAAATATTAAACTGAATCATTATACCCCATCTTTCTTGGCGCGGATTAGTTTGGAGGAAAAAATGAATTTCGCGAGGAATGCCGCCGTTATGATCGGAGCGGGACTATCGCTGTCCAAGGCGCTCGATGTAATGACCAGGCAGACCACGAATGAAAAATTCAAAGGAATAATTTTTGCGATGGTAGATACGATCAAGCGGGGAAAAACATTTGCCGAGGCCTTGGAAGAATATCCGAATGTTTTTCCGGGCTATTTTCGGGAAATGGTGAGGGCCGGAGAAAAATCCGGAAAATTGGAAGACTCGCTGAAGCTGGTTGCGATGCAATTAAAGAAAGATTACACGCTCCGCAGGAAGATCAGAAGCGCCATGATCTATCCGGCGATAATTATTCTTGCGATGATCGGCATCGGCATTTTGATGCTGATCTACGTGGTTCCGACGCTTGTGCAGACTTTCGGCGAATTAAAAGTCGAACTTCCTGCCTCAACGAAGTTTATTGTTTTCTTAAGCCAGGCTCTCGTTGACAGCTGGTATTTAATGCTGTTGGGGGCAGCTGTTATAGGATATGGCGCGTTTCGGGCGATTAAAACTGCGGCGGGGAAAATGGTCGCTGATTGGGCATTCATACATGCCCCGGTGATCAAGGGTATTAATCAAAAATTCAACGCCGCGCGCACATGCAGGACATTATCATCGCTGCTTTCTTCCGGAGTCGATGTTCTCGAGGCTCTTTCCATAACCAAAGGGGTTTTACAAAACAGCTATTATCAGGCGGTGCTGGAAAACGCACGCGGCCTGATCCAAAAAGGAGAAACTATCTCCAAAGCTTTTGTCGCGGCTGAAGGCCTTTTTCCACCGCTTGTCGGAGAGATGATGTCGGTTGGCGAAGAGACTGGTGAACTTTCAAATATGCTTTTGAGGCTTTCGATCTTTTATGAAAATGAAGTTTCCGTGGCCACAAAAGACCTTTCCACGATAATCGAACCGCTGCTTATGATAATTATAGGTATTGTCGTCGGTTTTTTCGCGATATCGATGATTTCGCCGATGTATAACTTGGTAGGAGCTTTCTAACGGCGATGCGTGGAATAACCTTATTGGAAATGCTTGTGGCGATGGGAATATTGATTATTGCCGCCACGATGATCGAAAGCGTTTTTTCGAATTTTTCGGACTCTGGCAAATTGATCGAAGCGCATTCCGGCCTAATCGGAGTATTAAGGGACGCGAGAAGCAGGACGCTCGCGTCAGAATCATCTTCAAATTACGGAGTGCATTTCCAATCCGACAGGGCCATACTCTTTCGCGGAAACACATATAATGCCGCCGACCCGGCGAATGAAGCTTATGTTTTGTCCGGCCGCTCCGAGATAGGCGCGATCGCGCTATCCGGCGGCGCGAGCGACCTGATCTTTACCCGCTTGCATGGCACAACCACCGCGTCGGGCACGATAACGATAAGATCGACAAATAATCCGTCAAAAACCCGCATAATTACGATCTTGCCTTCAGGAGGAGTTCAGTAGGGGCGTAAATATGTTAAAATAATAGTAATGCGAATTGTCAAAAAAATCACCGGTTTCGGGGTGATCGAGATCCTAATCGCTTCAGGAATCATTGGGGCTACGCTTTTTTCCTTATATTATGTTTTTGCGCTTGGAACACGCCTCTCTTCGGACGCCGGCAGCAAGGTCAGCGGAAATTTTTTGGCGGAAGAAGGCCTGGAAGCGGCAAGGTTTTTGCGCGATTCAAGCTGGCAGGCGAATATTTCAGGTTTAACTCCCGGAATAAATTATTATATTTTATTCGATAAAATAAATTCCGCGTGGAGCATAGCAGCTTCTGCACCGGCGCCGATCGACGGCGTGTTTTACAGGACATTAACGGTGGAAAATGTTTTCCGCGATTCAGACGATAATATCGTAAGCTCCGGCGGAACAGTCGATCCAGACACAAAAAAAATAAATATCGAAATTGCGTGGCAGGGCAGGGGGGCGACTTCCACAATACTGCTTAGCACTTATTTAGCGGATTTATTCGAAAACTGACGTGAAAAAAAGTGGCTATTCATTATTAGAGGCGGTCATCTATATTGCAATACTTTCCGTTGTCGCAATCGTTGTGGTCGAGTCGGTTTTTGTGCTCTACAAAGCTTATGGAAGGTCCCGTGTTGAACGGCGACTGAATCTAAATGGAGATCACGCGATCGAAAGAATCATAAGAGAGATCCGCCAGGCTACTTCCACGGACCTTGCCGGAAGCAGCTTTGGAACGAGCCCCGGAGTTCTTTTGGTCGGAGGCAAAACTTTTTCATTGGTCGGGCCCAACGGGCCGCTGCAAGCGGAGGAACAAGGAGGAGTCGCGGAAGCGATCACTTCCGATGTTGATGTTGTATCGCTTTATTTTTACCGGCAATCTACCTCTACTCCGTCAGAGATCATTAAAGCGGAAATTACGCTATCTGCCGGCGAAGGTTCGTTTTCTAAAACAAAAAATTTTTATGGAAGCGCCGTTTTAAGAAAAAAATACTAAGCACTAAATTCTAAATACTAAACAAATCATAATGACCAAAATCTCAAAATTTAAAACATTAGAATTTAGAATTTTGAATTTATTTAGGGTTTGGTGCTTAGGATTTAGGATTTCCGCGCAGAAGCGCGGCCAGGCTGCGTTGATTGCCGTAGTATTCATGCTCGCAATAACTTTATCCGCAGTTTTTGGGATAGTTGGTTTAGCTTTCAGGGAGATCAGGGTCTCAAGCGAGAATAATAAGGCGAAAAATTCGTATTTTACAGCGGAGGCAGGCATCGAGGATGCGGTTTACCGCCTAATGCGAGGTAAAAATTTGAGTTCTTCGTATTCCGTTACGCTAAATAATGCTACCGCGAATATCGAGGTTACTGATATTGCTGCTTCACAAAAAGAAATCAATGCTTCCGGAGATTTTTCCGGCGCGCAACGAATTCTCAAAGCTTCTTTACTCACAGGAACGGATTCCGCAAGTTTTTTTTACGGAGTGCAAGTGGGCGACGGAGGCCTAGAGATGGAAAATAATTCAATAGTCAATGGAAATGTTTATTCAAACGGCAGTATTGAGGGCGAAAATGGAGCGCACATAACAGGGGACGTGGTTGTTGCCGGCGGAATAACAATTCTGCCGAGCGTTGAGTGGGCGACTCATAACACAGACCAGTTTTTTGCAACAGCTTCTTCGAATAGAGACATAGCGCAGTCTTTCACGGCGGCTTCCGAAGGAAATTTGGCTAAAGTGTCGGTTTATTTGGGAAAAGTCGGCGCTCCCTCCGGAAATATTACTTTGAAAATTGCCAATGATAATTCCGGAAAACCGTCTACCGGCAATATAGCTAGTGCGACAATCCCGAATTCTTCCGTCGGAGCGACTCCGTCATGGATAGATGTTTCTTTTTCTTCTTCTCCAAATCTCACTAACGGAAATAAATATTGGATAGTTTTGGATTATGGCTCGAATTCAGCAACTAATTATTGGAATTGGAGGAAAGATAATACAGATGCTTACGCGAATAATACCGGAAAATATACAAGCAATTGTTGTTCAGGAAGCCCGACTTGGATCAACGCTGGCGGCGATTTGGCATTCAAGGTTTGGATAGGCGGGGTTAATACATCTATCGATGGTTTAACAATCGGCGACAGTATTAGCGGCAGCGGACGGGCGAATCTTTTCATAAACACAACAATACATGGTTCAGTCTGCCCTAACCAATATTGCATTACGGACAATCCATCGAAAGAAAATATGCCGATATCTGATGGTTTAGTTCAGGACTGGAAGAACGCTGCTTTGGCCGGCGGCACATGCGCGCCTCCAACTTGCTCAAGCTCGGGAGATTACACATTAGACAATTTTACCTCCGGAAGTTTGGGCCCCATTAAAATACCCGGAAGCATGACTATTAGCAATGGGGCAACACTTACTGTGACCGGCACCATATGGGTGCAAGGCACGATTTCACTTTCGAATAATGCGATTATACGGCTAGATCCTTCTTATAGCGAAAATTCAGGTTTAATTATTGCGGACGGAGACATCTCCGTCAGTAATGGCGTTACATTTTTTGGATCCGGACAGGCAGGAAGTTATTTCATGCTTTTATCGGCTCAAAATGATCCGAATGGCGTTGTAATAAATATCAGCAACAACGCGTTGGGTGTGATATATTATGCCAATAATGGTAAAATACATTTTTCAAATAATGCAACGGCGAAGGAAGCAACAGGATACGGGATAGAGCTTGATAATAATGCTTCTATTACTTATGAATCAGGCCTTGCAAATATAAATTTTTCTTCCGGCCCTTCGGGCGGGTGGGATATTAGAAGCTGGCAGGAAGTAATTCCTTAAAAATATGCAACTGCCAAATTTTTTAAAACTGCCGGTTTATGCGTTCGATATTTCGGACCAGTCTTATAAGTATTTATTGTTAAAAGAAGAGAAAGAAGGAGTTGTCGTGGATGATTTTGGCGGCGCGAATATTCCAAACGGGGTTATTGAGAGGGGGGAGATCAAAAAACCTGATGTTCTTGTCGCTCAGCTTCGCGCGCTTTTCCTGCTTCGGGGAATAAAATATGCCGCGCTTGCGTTGCCGGAGGAAAAAGGATTTTTAAGAACGGTAAAGCTATCGGGCATTAAAGAGGAAGAAGTTGGCCGGGCGCTTGAATTTCAATTGGAAGAGCATATTCCGCTTTCCGCGGCCGACGCGGTTTTTAATTACACGATAAGCAAAAGAGAAAAAGACCATTTAGACGTAGTTCTTTCCGCGTTCCCGAAAATAACGGTTGAATCGTATCTCGATGTTTTTTCGAAGGCAGGCGCTTTGCCGGTATATATTGAATCGGAGCTCAACGCCTCGGTCGCCGCGGTTATTCCCGTGGATTTCAAAAAAACCGCGATGCTCATCAATTGGGGGCATACGCGGACAAGCTTTTCCATAGTAGATAGCGGTGTTTTGGGGTTTACCACGACAGTTCCGATAGGCGGGTCGGGGCTCGATGAGGTGATCGCGAAGAGTCTAAATGTCGGTTTAGCAAAAGCGGAGCTGTTAAAGAAGGAAAAAGGATTCATAAAAAGCGCGTCTTCGGCGGATGTTTTTGAGGCAATGATTCCGTTTATAACGGCTTTTAGCGAAGAAGTTGAAAAGTACATCAATTATTGGCAGACGCATTCAGAAACAAAAGAAGCTCCAGAGAGGATATTTCTTTACGGCGGAGAAGCCAATCTTGCGGGTTTTAAAGAATATTTATCAAAACAGCTTAATATTGAGGTGTCTTTAGCTGATCCATGGGTAAATATGCGTTTTCCCGGGCATTATTTGCCGGAGATAGAATTAAAAGATTCATTGCGTTTTGCCACCTCGATCGGATTATCCCTAAACGCATTAAGAGAAAATAAATTTTTATAAAATGTTGCTTGCGGAAAATTACAAAAAGCTGGTCAGGCGTGAAAAAATATTGCGGCTTTCGGCGTATTTTTTCTTTATGCTTTCCGCCGCAGGCATTCTTGGCCTTGCTCTTATGCTGCCATCTTATTTTTTACTGATATTTTCCAAGGATGATCATTTAAGGACGCTCCGTATCGAAGAAGAGATATTGGCCAGAAAAGAGCTCGGTAAATTGGAGGGGGAGATATCAAAAGTGAACGAAGCTATTGATGCGTTCGAGCGAAACGAAAAAAAACGTCGCTCTATTTCAGGCGTTCTTATCCGCCTTTTTAGAACAACTCCATCCGCCGGGATCCGGATATTCAGCCTGAATTTGAAACGGGAAAAGACCGGCGAGTTTTTGCTCGCGATCCAGGGAAGCGCCGATCGAAGAGAGGATTTTCTTAAATACAAGGCCGCTCTCGAGGCTTCCCCGGATTTCTCCGGCGTGATCTCACCGATAAAGAATCTACTTTCAGAATTTAACCTTGAATTCAACATCGAGCTTAAAATTAAGCCGGAAATATACGGTATATGAGGAAGCTCAACGGAAAAACATTATGGGTCGTGATTGCGGGGATCTTTATGCTCGGAATAATATCCTCGGCTGTTTGGTTCTTAAATTCGGAGATCAACGAGACAAGCAGAGTGATCAGCGAGGCATCGATAAGTCTCGCCATGCTCCGGGAGAAAGAGCGGGAATTTGAAGAATCCTCGGCTAATTTGAAAAAATTTTCATTAGAGATAGCGAATTTGAACAAGGCATTTTTGAGCGAAGAAACATTTGTTGATCTTTTGAGACTCTTTGAAGATCTTGCGAGATCAGCCGGCGTGAAGTTCAAGGCGCAGAGCGCGAAAGTGCCGACAGCCTCGGATGATAAGGCGAGCTTGTCATTCGAGCTGGAAGGAGAAAAAGAATCGCTGGTCAGATTTTTCATACTGCTTGATAGAATGCCTTATTCCGGCATCGCGGATAACATAAATTGGAGCCAACAAGGCAAAGAGCCGGATAATATAAAAGTAAACGCAAATTACATAATTTTTAATTACGTGAAATAATATTATGAAAATAAATTTTATTCCAAAAATACCAAAATTCGAATCCAACAATATCCAAAAAATTTGGAAATACGAATTAATATTGACGGCGCTTTTGCTGGCGGTGTTTTTGGGCTGGGATCTCTGGATATATTATAAAAAGGCGGAAGCAAACAGAAACATATCGGCTTCCCCCGACACATCCAAAGTCGTTTCCCTAAAAAAAGAAAGCCTTTTGGCAATAGATAAAAAACTGCAGGGATACAAAGACTTCCTCAAAAACCCGAAATTTACCCCGTATGAAAATTTTTAATAATTTTTTGTAAGAAATAAAGTTTTCAAAAGCATGGTAGTAATTTAGGTGGTAAAAAATGTTTAAGAAATTGTACGCTAAAAACAAAAGACTGTTAATTGTAGTCGCCGAACGGACAAAAACTCATCTTAAAATCATCACAATCATAGATACTTCAAATATAAATAAACATTTATGAAAAAAATAATCCAAAAATTTCATACGACAAAGAAAGCAAAGTGCTTTCAGTAGAAGTAGAAAAAACAAAGAGCGCGGACTCCGACATCAGCGGTAATGTCGTTGTTGACTACGATAAAAATGGCAAAATTTCACATATTAATTTCTACGAATTTAATTTCGATAACTTCAAAAGCAACCTCAAGGCGCTGAAAGATTTTTCACGCAATCGAGAAGTGGCTTTGTCCGTAAAATAAAAAACCGCCGAAATTTTCCGGACGGCTTGTGAAAGATATTTTGCGTTTTTTTATTTAGTATCAATGGCCGCCGTAATCGCGACCAATGCCAATGCGATGCCTGTGCCCAATCTGGCTACCCACACCATCTCTGCTGGAGCGGAAACGTAGCCTAATACAATAAAAAACACAGCACACGACCCAAAGATTATTGCAGTCATTTTTAATTTCCTCCCTGCATTGAGGTTATCATATTATCCAAATCCTGTCAATACTTTGACTTTTTAGCCAAATAATATATTATTTACTCATTATTAATAACCGCGGTGGTCTTTAGATAGATAGGCTATTTAAGTAGTCTAGAATCTGGAGGGCATCGCTCATAAAATAGTATGCAAAGTAAAAAATTTACGGCGGAAGTCGGCGGAAGGACTTTAACCGCCGAGTTTACCGACATGGCACATCAGGCCAATGGTTCCTGTTTAATAACTTACGGGGGCACGGTCATCTTGGCAACGGCGGTGCAATCCAAAAACGCCCGCGAAGGAACGGACTTTTTTCCGCTAACAGTTGACTATGAGGAAAAATTTTACGCCGCGGGAATGATATTGGGTTCGCGTTTTATGCGAAGGGAGGGCAAGGCTTCCGACGAAGCTGTTTTGGTATCGCGGCTTATTGATCGCTCCATCCGCCCTCTATTTTCGCAAAAAACCAGGAATGAGGTTCAGGTAATTATTTTGGCGCTCTCAATCGATGAAGATAACGATCCGGATATTTTATCTATTTTGGGCGCATCTTTGGCGCTCGGCACCTCAAATATTCCCTGGGCAGGCCCGATAGGCGCCGTAAGAATAGGAAAAAAAGATGGCAAATTGATAATCAATCCTTCCTACTCGGACAGGCTCGATGCTTCGCTAGATACAGTTATCTGCGGAAAGGACGGGAAAGTAAACATGATTGAGGCCGGCGCTCTCGAAATCTCCGAAGACGAAATGATGGAAGCGCTAGAAACCGCGAGTCGCGAAATTGACAAGCTTTGCGATTTCCAAAAAAAGATAATTTCCGAACTTGGAGAGAAAAAAAACGAAATCAAATTGGTCGAGGCGCCAGCGGATATGAAAGAGATGTTCAAAAAAAATGTCGTAAAAAAACTCGAGGAATCTATCTATATCAAAGAAAAATTGAATAGATACGAGGCGCTGAACCAATTAAAAAAGGGCTGGGTGGAAACCTGTGTTGAATTTTTCCCCGAAGTTTCCAAATCTATCTCCGACGGGCTTTTTGAAGAGGCGATAGATGAGATTGTGCATAAAAATATTATTGAGAAAGAAAAGAGACCGGACGGCAGGGGAACAAAGGAAATCCGCAAACTTTTTGCGAAAGCAGGATTATTTCCAAGAACACACGGCTCGGGATTATTTTACCGCGGAGAGACGCATATATTATCTATAACAACCCTCGGCGCGCCTTCGGATGTCCAGCTTATCGAAGGAATGGAAATTCGCGCAAAAAAAAGATTCATGCACCATTACAACTTCCCGCCTTTCTCGGTCGGCGAAATCAAACCGATGAGGGGCCCAGCAAGAAGAGATATCGGACACGGCGCTTTGGCCGAGCGTGCTCTCTTGGCGATCATCCCGAAGCCGGAAGATTTTCCGTACACGATTCGCGTGGTTTCCGAAACACTTTCGTCAAATGGATCATCCTCGATGGGCTCGGTTACAGCTGGCGCCTTGTCCCTGATGGACGCGGGAGTGCCGATCAAAGCCCCGGCCGCGGGAATCGCGATGGGATTGATGTTGAGCGAAGCGAAATCCGCCTCAGGCGGAATGGATGACTACCGCTACAAAATTCTCACCGACATCCAGGGACCGGAAGACCATCACGGGGACATGGATTTCAAAGTTGCCGGAACGAAAGACGGAATTACGGCAGTTCAAATGGACGTTAAAGTGGCAGGAATTCCTTTGAAAATAATGAAAGAGGTGTTTTTGCAGGCACGCGAGGCGCGCATCCAAATACTTGAAGTGGTTACAAAAGAGCTTCACGCGCCGAGACCGGAGCTTTCGGAATACGCTCCGCGTATTCTTACAATGCATATTAATCCTGATAAAATTAGGGACGTTATCGGACCTGGTGGTAAAATGATCCAGTCGATAATCGCGGAAACCGGCACGGAAATAGACATTGAGCAGGACGGGACTATTTTCATTACCGCGACAAATCCTGACGGCATGAAAGCCGCGGAAGCAAAAATACAAATGCTCACGAAAGAATTCGTTGTCGGAGAAACATTTGAAGGAAAGATAACGCGCATCTTCCCGTTCGGTGCGATGGTTGAAATTGGCCCAAAACAGGAGGGCTTGGTGCATATCTCGGAGTTGGCGCCTTTTCGCGTGAATCAGGTGACAGACGTGGTTTCTCCGGGAGATGAAGTAAAAGTAAAAGTTGTCGGCATCGACGATCAGGGAAGGGTGAACCTTTCGATCAAGGCGGCAATGGAACTCAAATTAAAATCTCCCGAAGCGCGCGCAAGCGGCGAATCGGAAGCCAGGCGTCAGCAAGACTCGCGTGAACGAAGGGACGGAGGCGGGTTTGGCGGACGAGGCGGAGGACACAGAAGATAAAAAGTATTTTTGGTATAATTGATATTATGCCTCCTGAAGAAAATATAAAATCCGCGCCACCTATGCCACAGGGCATTCCCAAGATCCGCACGTTCAAGTCAGATGCCCAGACCTATATGCACGAAAATCAGGTCACGCGCCTTGAGATGGACACAAAAAATTATGTTTCGCAGACAGCAGAGCGCTGGAAGATACCAGCAGTCAATTACAAAATTTATGCTTATGTTTTGGGTGGAGTAATTTTGCTCGCAAGCGCGGGATACTTTGGATATCAAATGTATTTGGGCAATATTTCGACTAAAGAGCCCGCCACGGAAAAACCGCGAGCTCATCCGGTTTTTCTGCAAGTTGAATCGGAAACGGAGATAATATATTCAAAAGCCGACGGCGGGTCGCTTACCAACGCGATAAAAAACGCTCTAGGCCAGCAATATAAATTTGGAACAATAAATTATTTAAAAATCAGGCAGAACGAAAACCAGCCCTATTTGAATGCCGGAGAATTCATAAAAATAATGCTGTGGAGCCCGCCAAACAGCTTTTTGGAAAATTTGGATTCTGCGTTTAATGTGCTTGTTGTTTATCAGGGTTCTGTTTCGGCGGCAGACGGGCTCAACAACGCACCTGTTTTCGTTTTTAAAACAAAGAATTTCGCAAGCTCATATGCCGCGCTTCTCGAATGGGAAACAGGAAACGCAGAAAAAACCAATACGCTTTGGCAAGATTTAAAACCGTTCATTAATCTTCAAAATATTGATCCGGCTTCTCTTTACAGAAAAGAATTTGAGGACAATCTTATCAAAAACAATGACGCCCGCGCCTTTAGAGCAGCTGACGGCAGAATGCTTTTGGAATACGCACTGTTCAACAAAAAATTTATTATCATAAGCCCCTCCCGCGAAGCGCTCTCCCTCGTCCTCGGCCGGTTTATTGTCCTGCCTCCGCAATAAGCCGCACTATCATTTTGACTAAGTGGTCGTAATCATCTAAAATTTACCGTAAATGATTATTTTTACCAATCATGCGAAAAAACGCATGCGGGAGAGAAAGATATTAAAATCGCAAATTATTGCGGCCATAGAAAATCCTGAATCTGCAGAGTCGCAAGAAAATGATCTTAAAATTCTTCGAAGAAAGTTTGGGGATAAGATTTTGGAATTAGTCATTGAAAGTGGAAAAAACAAAGTTATTGTGGTAACATTATATTGGTTATGAAAATACAATACGATAAACAGGCCGATGCCTTATACATATATATTGGCAAAGGAAAAATTAAGAAAACCATAAAAGCCGGTAAAAATGCTCTTATT
This sequence comes from Candidatus Giovannonibacteria bacterium RIFCSPLOWO2_02_FULL_43_54, assembly GCA_001778875.1. Lineage (GTDB taxonomy): Bacteria > Patescibacteriota > Minisyncoccia > UBA11713 > 2-01-FULL-45-33 > 2-01-FULL-45-33. The sequence goes on from MFIK01000041.1 coordinate 64,583, forward strand.
GATATGGGCGACAAAGACCGTGTTATTGGCGTCGAGTTTTATAAAATTTCGCTCTCTGCTTCTAAAGAAAGACTGCAAAGCGTATCAGTAGAATTACCGGTTAACGCATAATTTATGTTTATAGATACGAAATTTTTTAAAAAGCAGCTGGATGAGGAAAAGCAAAAGCTGGAGGGAGAATTGGAAACCGTTGCCAAAAGAAACCCCGACCAGCCGAAAGACTGGAACGCAACCTACCCCGACATGAATATAATGGCCGCGGACAAAGAAGAGGTCGCCGACCAGGAAGAGGAATACGAGAACCGCGCAAGCTTCGAACTTGAGCTGGAATCGCGTCTGCGGGACATTAATGATGCGCTGGTTCGCGTTGAAACAGGAAAATTCGGCAAATGTACCGTTGGTGGAGAAAATATCGATGAGGCGCGACTCCGCGCAAACCCGGCCGCCGCAACATGCATCAAACACGCAGGGTAAGATGCAAATCTACAAATCTAATGCGAATCCACAAATTGCGAATAAAATTCTTAATTAGCAATTAGCATTATTGGCATAAAATTAGCATATTGGCATCATGTATAATATTGACCAAAAATTTCCGGATTTTTCTTTGGAGATCTATGACCCTGAAAAAGACGATGTAGGGAAAATAACCATATCTGATTTTAGCGGCAGGTGGTTGGTTTTATTTTTCTACCCGGCAGATTTTACTTTTGTCTGCCCAACTGAGCTTGTTGACCTGCAAAGGCGGTATGACGATTTCAAAAAACTGAACGCAGAAATAGTTTCCGTTTCCACGGATACGGTCCACTCGCACAAGGCATGGGTTGAGATGGAGGAAATTTTGAAAGGAATAAAATATAAAATGGCCGCCGACCACAATGGGAAATTTTCCAAAGATCTCGGAATTTATTATGAGGAGAGCGGGAAATCGCACCGCGCCGTGTTTATCATCGACCCCGACGGCGTTTTAAGATCTGTCCAGATAGTCGCCGACGCAATAGGGCGCTCCGTGGGAGAAATTTTCAGACAGTTAAAAGCACTCGACTTCGTCCGTAAAAACCCTGGTCATGTTTGTCCTGCCTCCTGGGACGAGGGAGCTCAAACCCTGATACCCTCCATCAAAAAGGCGGGCAAGGTTTACAAAGACCTGAAATAAAGATAGCCTCAAATTAGAGGCTGTTTTTAAACATGGAAGAAACCTATTGCCCGTTTTGCAAGCTGGTGCATAATACGCTGGTTGAGGACTGTTGCATCTGCGGCGCAGAATTGATCTTAAAGCCAGACAGCTCGAACGGCGAAGACCACAGTTGTCCAATGTGCGTCAGCCACGATAAAATAGAAATGGCTTGAAAGGAGCTATAAATGGAAAAATATGTTTTGATCCTGTTGGGATTAGGATCGATATCGCTATTTATCGCCATCTGGCTCGCAAATTTGCTTGTTTAAAAAGCGCCTCCGGCGCTTTTTATTTTTTGACTTTTCATGAAACAAAATGCTAGCTTATTTTTAATGGCAATAAAACTTCATTCGGCGGAAGTTGTTGGGCTTGAGGGTCAAATCATCGATGTGGAGATAGACCTCTCACCCGGGCTTTTTAGTTTTGCAATAGTGGGGCTTGCGGACAAGGCGGTCGGCGAATCAAAAGAAAGAATATCCGCGGCGATAAAAAATCTTGGCGCGAAATCTCCGCAGAAGAAAAATCAAAGGGTTGTGATATCGCTCGCCCCGGCCGACATCAAAAAAGAGGGTCCTGTTTTTGACCTGGCGATAGCGCTTTCTTATCTTCTCGCTTCAAAACAAACTGAATTTAATCCGAAAGGAAAAATATTTTTGGGCGAATTAGCGCTCGACGGTTCGCTTCGCCCAATAAAAGGAGTTTTGGCGCTGGCGGAGGAGGCGGAGAGAAAAGGATTTTCGGAAATTTATGTTCCCGAAGGGAACGGCATGGAAGCCGCGCTGATCGACGGCATAAAAGTTTACGAAGCAGATTCGCTGGAAAAGATCGTTCTGCATTTGGAAGGAAGGAAAAAAATTGAGGAAATGGAAAAAACAGAGCTTGACCTTGCAGCCGTAGAAACCATTTTGGATTTCTGCGATGTTCGCGGACAAGAATCGGCAAAAAGAGGATTAGAGATCGCGGCCGCCGGTTCGCACAACGCGCTGATGATCGGACCTCCGGGCACCGGAAAAACAATGCTCGCGCGTTCGTTCGCCTCCATTTTGCCGCCGCTTTCCATAAAAGAAGCGCTCGAAGTTACAAAAATACACTCAATAGCGGGCGCGCTAAAATCGGACGACGACATAGTCCGCGTGCGACCATTCAGAAATCCGCACCATACCTCTTCCTATGTTTCGCTAGTCGGCGGAGGTGCATATCCGAAACCCGGAGAAATTACTTTGGCCCATCGCGGCGTCCTTTTTCTAGACGAATTCGCGGAATTTGAAAGAAGGGTAATTGAATCCTTAAGACAGCCCTTGGAAGATAAAGTAATTACCGTTTCCCGCGCGAGGGCAACAATAAATTTCCCCGCTCAAATTACCATGCTTCTTGCAATGAACCCGTGCCCCTGCGGGAATTTGGGTTCAAACAAAACTTGCATCTGCAATAACGGCCAGATAGCTAAATATCAAAGAAAAATATCCGGGCCGATAATTGACCGCATTGATTTGTGGCTAGGTGTATCCTCAATTGACCACAAAAAACTGGAAGATGACTTTGACACTCCCGGAATGGCAAGAAGAGAAATATCCAAAGACATCAGAAAGAGGGTTGTTTCGGCAAGGGAAATACAGAAAAAGCGTTTTTTGGGTTCAAAAATAATGACGAACAGCGAAATGTCCATCCGCGAAATTAAAAAGTTCTGTGTTTTAGACGACGAATCAAAATCGCACCTGCAGGCCGCGGCCACCCGGCTCGACCTCTCGCCCCGCTCCTACCACCGCGTCATCAAATTGGCACGCACCATCGCCGACCTCGCCGCCTCGCCATCCATCAAAAGCCCGCACATTTTGGAGGCACTTCAATACAGACCGAAATCGTTGGTTTAAAACGGATTCCTGGCTCCTCTTACCTCGAAGTGTAAATGACAACCAGTTGAGTTCCCTGTAGAGCCCACAGTTCCTATGGTCGTGCCCTGCACCGTGTATTGGCCTACGGAAACAAATACGGACGAAAGGTGGGAATAAACAGTTTGTGTTCCGTTTGGATGTGCAATGACAACATATTCTCCGTATCCTCCGTTCCATCCTTGTGATCTCGCAACCAAAACTGTTCCGCCGGCGGACGCGTACACAGATGTGCCGCATGAATTCGCAAGATCAACTCCATTGAATCCGTGCAATCCCTGTGATTTTCTTCCGCCCAAAATAGGCCTTATATAATATCCATCGATTGCCGGCCCTCCCGCCCCGCGAAGTCTCGCTGTCGAACCGAAACTTCCGGACACCGACAAAATAGTTACTTCCGCGTCGGGAATAATTATCGTTTCTCCAACCGCCAATGAACCGCCAGGCGCGAGACCATTGAAAGCAAGAATTTCTTCTTCGTCGCTTTTGAATTTTTTAGCCAAAGATTTTATTGTGTCTCCCTTTTTTACCTCATATTGGATGCCGGATATCGGCAGTATTACCAAAACTTGCCCGGTTTTTATTACTTGTCCTTTTTTAAGATCATTCGCCCAATAAATAGTATTTGTGCTTACCCCAAACATTTTGGCGATTTCCGATACGCTGTCCCCTGCGCGTACGGTATATGTGGTTATCTGATCCAGTTTGTAAGTATCCACATCGGCAATGCTTCCAAGCGGCCCAACGACCGGCAAAATGGCGGAATCTTCGACGAAGTCCATGGAAACGCCTCCAACGGCGCCCGGATCGCTTGTCTGTGGCGCCTGCAGAAGAGGAATATTTTGAGAATTATAATTCGCTTCATTGGAAGCTCCCGCGCTAAAAATATTTTCCAAAAAAGACAAAAAACCAGCCTTAGCCGCCGGCGCGAATGTGTTAAAAATTATGGCAACAAAAACACCCACTAAAACGGGCCAAAACACCCTTTTTTGATGTGTCTTATTAAAAATAGATTAAGAAATTATGTGCTAATTTAGTGGTCGTTTCTGACGGGGCAGTTTGACCTTTGGCTGGATAAAAGCCTTATTTTTCAACGCTTTTTGCCCCAAATGCGCCAATTCATCCTATACCAACATGGTAGCTTTTTTGACGCAAAAAGTCCACCAGGTTATCCACTGTGCTATCATACTCCCATGGTGGCGGAAAATGTCCTAAATAAAGAACAAAAAACAGCTGTCGAGGCGATCAACGGCCCGGTTTTGGTGGTTGCCGGCGCCGGGGCGGGAAAAACCAAAGTCATAATCGAAAGAATAAAATATCTTATTGAAAAACGGGGGGTTTTGCCGGAAAAAATCCTCGCCGTGACGTTCACAAATAAAGCGGCCGGGGAAATGAGGGAGCGAATCATGGAACATGGAACATGGAACATAGAGCAGAAAAAAAATCCGATGTTTCATGCTTCAGGTTTTATGTTGCATGGTCAGCCATTCATCGGCACGTTCCATGCCCTTGGTCTCATGATGATCAAAGAAAATATTAAAAAAATGAGTTTGGAAATCAGACCAACGGTCATAGACTCGGATGACTCGCTAAAATTGATAAAAGAAAGCCTGATCGAGGCGGGCAGGGACCCGAAGCAATTTGATCCTTCGCGCATAAAAAATCAAATATCGAATTTTAAAAACAAGCTCGTGACAGCAGAGAAATTTATTGACAATATATCCTTGGACGGCGGCGCGGAAGATTTCGGCAAGATTCTAGCCCAAGTCTGGGAAATATACGAAAATAAATTGAAACTGCAAAATTTTCTGGACTTTGACGACTTGCTATTAAAGCCGGCTCTCCTTTTGCAAAATAACGCCGAGTCAAAAAAAGAATATCAGCAAAGATGGAAATACATTCACATCGATGAATATCAAGATACGAACGAGGCGCAGTATATTCTCTCAAAAATTTTGGCGGATGAATACAAGAATATCTTGGCCGTAGGCGACGTTGACCAGGCGATCTATTCCTGGCGGGGAGCCGACTTTAGAAATATTCTTAATTTCCAAAAAGATTATCCTGACGCCAAGGTCATCACGCTTGAAAAAAATTACCGCTCCACCGATATTATTTTAGAAACCGCGAATGCCCTTATCTTAAACAATAAAATGCGCCTTCCTAAAAATTTATGGACCGAGAAAAAGGGAACCGGCAAAGTAAAAATATTTTTCGCGGAAGACGAAAGGAAAGAGGCGGAATTCGCCGCGAAAGAAATAAAAATGCTCCGAGCGGCGGGGGTCCGCTATAAAGAAATGGCGGTGCTCTACAGAACAAACGCCCAGTCGCGCGCGCTCGAAGAAATATTTTTAAAAAGATCCATCCCATACCGCATCATCGGAGGCGTAAGGTTTTATGAAAGAAAAGAGATCAAAGATATCCTTGCTTACGTGAGACTCGCTGTAAATGAAAGGGATGAAATAAGCAAAAAAAGAATATTGAACATTCCTCCGCGCGGGATAGGCAAAACTTTAATGTTAAAAATTCTAGACGGGGTAAATTTAAAACCGGAGGAAGAAAAAAAATATGGTGTATTCAAAAAAATTATCGGCGAATTGCGGTCCGATGCCAGCGAATTTAATCTGCACGAATTTCTGAAACGAGCGATCAAAAAAACCGGATACAGGGAATATGTCGATGACGGAACGGAAAAAGGGCTTGAGCGCTGGCAAAACGTCGGAGAATTATTGAGCATCGCGAGAAAAATCTCGAATGACGGCGGAAATATAGAAGATTTTTTGGAACACGTTTCGCTTTTTGCAATTGATGACAGAGCGGATGATAACCTAGAAACGAGAGATGAAAAGGTGAGCACGATGACCATGCACGCTGCGAAAGGGCTTGAATTTGAAGCTGTTTTCGCGGTCGGACTGGAAGAGGGCCTTTTTCCGCATACGCTTTCGTTCGAAAAAGAAGATTTGGAAGAAGAACGCAGGCTTTGCTATGTGGCGATAACCCGCGCAAAAACCCATCTTTACCTGACGCATAGTCTCCGGCGCACGATTTTCGGCGAGCGCGTTTCGAACCTTCCTTCAAGGTTTTTAAGCGAGCTTCCGAAACATCTCGTTGAGACTCTGGGAAATCCATACAGAGACGAGGATGGGGTTTTAGATGAAAGTATAATTGAATATTAACCCCGTTAGAAATCGCTGACGCACAGTTAAAAATATAACATGTAATAATTAATTTTTATGAGTACCAACAAAGAAAATCTATGTAATTTGCGTCTGCGTCCTATTTCTAACGGGGTAAAAAAGAAGAAGTTTTTGGGACAAAATTTTCTGAGCAATAAAAATATTTTAGAGGTAATGGCCGACGCCGCGGAACTCACAAAACGCGATGTTGTTTTGGAAATTGGACCGGGCTTGGGCTCGCTTACGGAAATT
>MFIK01000042.1 GCA_001778875.1 Candidatus Giovannonibacteria bacterium RIFCSPLOWO2_02_FULL_43_54
AAAGGCTTCCGTCTAGCATTATCTCATATTCATCGCCGTCTTTAACCAAAATCTTAAGGCACTTGGCGACCGCGAGCTTCGCTGATTGAGCTATTCCATATTTATCTATAGTTGAATGGCTGACGGAAACTATAGCGATTTTGATATTCCCGCTTTCTTCTTTTTCCTTCCAGATCTTTTTGCTCCATTTCTCGCGCTGCAATTTGGTAAGTTTTTTCGAATCTCTAATCCCTTGGAGATTAGTAGTTAGAAATTGGTCGTTAGAAATTGCGCAAGCCACCGCGCCGACCATCATCGGCCCCGCCAACGGCCCCCTCCCCACTTCATCAATTCCGATAATGTATTTTCCCACACATAAATGATACATAATTTTTCCTATTTATTGTATCGTAGTGTTTCAAAAATATTTCTCACGAATAGCCACATCGCGCTTGGGTGGATTCCCTCGGCAAGCCGGCGCTTGAGAAATCCAACGCGGTCAGAGCCCCATGGCACATAAATCAATAAATTCACGCCAATCGCCGAAAGCTTTTTGATCAGTTCCATCTGCAATTTTACGCGTATGCCGTAAAGCATTTGAATCTGGATGAACGGCCGGAGTTCGTGGTCGATCTCGCAGAATTTTAGCGCGTAATTTATCAGCTTGCTATCATGGGTTGCCACGGCGACCGTTGATTTTACCGGACTATTTTTAAAATGAAAAAGCGCCGTCCAAAAACAATCTTTAAAATTTGCGACGATATCTTTGTCCTTTTTCAAGTCGCCATCAGTATAGGCGCCTTTCACGAAACGTATCGCGATGTTCCATTTTAAAAGCTTTTCCAGAAACACTTTCGCGTCAGAATGAACGCATTGCATCGCCTGTCCGATATTATCATATCCAAGTGCGCGCTCACTGATAATTGAAGTCGTCACGATTTCCCTATCGCCCCTTTTTTCCGCGTCAACCCAGAGAAACACTCTGTGTTTTTTCGCGACACCGGCTAGAATGTGCAGATTTTTCTGGAAAACTCCGTAAGAATGTTCAAGACCTATGTGTGACGGCTTTACGGCAAGCGACACTTCCTGTTTTTTAAAGCGCCTCTGCCAATAGCCCAATATGATAATATGCCCGCAATACTCTTTTACTACAGAATTTATCGAAGCAATATCACCGGTAAATTCACCCAAAATATCGCTCGACACGCTAAAATTCCGTTCTAAAAGGCAGAGCATTTTCAATGCTGCCTCCTTGTAGGAGGCGCCGGCCGTATATATGCGCTCAAGCAGTTTCAAGACCACGGTTACACCCTATCAATCCATTGGCATTGAAGCACAAATAATGCAAAAATAAAATATCATGTCATTCGTCCACTTACATACCCATTCGCACTATTCGCTTTTGGATGGCCTGGCAAAGACCGATAGTCTTTTGGAGTCGGCAAAAGAGATGGGGATGCCGGCGCTAGCCATTACCGACCACGGCAATCTTTATGGCGCGATCGAATTTTATAAAAAAGCAAAAAAAATCGGCGTAAAGCCGATCATCGGTTTGGAGGCGTATGTCGCCGCAAATTCTCTTTATGAAAAGATGCCCGGCATTGATGACAAAAGATACCATCTGATACTGCTCTCAAAAAATAATATCGGCTATAAAAATCTTGTAAAATTGGTAACCATCTCGCACCTGGAAGGTTTTTATTACAAGCCGAGGATAGATAAAGAAGTTTTAATGAAGCATAAAGAAGGGCTTATTGGGCTTTCCGGCTGCATGACAGGAGAAATTCCGAGAGCGCTTTTAAATAACGACGAAGAAAAAGCGAAAAAACTTCTGAAGGAATATCTGGACATTTTCGGAAAAGAAAATTTTTTTATTGAAATAGGGAGCCATCCGAGCGTGCCTCAATATAAAAAGCTGATAAAAGATATCATTGCCTTCGCAAAAAAATACGATGTTTCGCTCGTCGCAACACAGGATATCCATTATTTAAAAAAAGAAGACGCGTCCGCTCACGATGTTCTTTTGGCGGTGCAGACGAACACCAAATTGGACGACGAGGATCGCCTGACAATGAAAGACGACGACTATTCGATGCGCTCGCCGGAAGAAATGAAAGAACTTTTTAAGGATACGCCTGAAGCCGTTGAAAATACTTTGAAGATCGCGGAGATGTGCGATTTGGAACTGGAGCTTGGAAAAATCCAAATTCCGAGCTTTCCCATGCCGCCAGGAGAAACGGCTATTTCATATTTGGAAAAACTCTGTAAGGAAGGATTAACAAAGCGCTACGGCAAGAACCCTGGCAAGGAAATCGAAGACCGTCTAAGCTACGAACTATCCGTTCTGCAGAAAACCGGATTCGTAGAATATTTTTTGGTCGTTTGGGATTTCGTAAATTGGGCGAAGACGCACGGAATTGTAACCGGTGCCGGACGCGGTTCGGCGGTAGGATCGCTTGTATCATACGTACTAAATATCAGTAATGTTGATCCTATTAAATATAATTTGATCTTTGAAAGATTTCTGAACCCTGAACGCATAGAACCGCCTGATATAGATTTGGATTTCGCTGATACCAGAAGAGATGAAGTTATTGAATATGTCGCAGAAAAATACGGCAGAGACCATGTGGCGCAGATAATCACGTTCGGGACAATGGCCGCGCGCGCTGCAATACGGGACGCTGGACGCGCACTCGGCATTAGCCTCGCATTAGCCGATCAAACGGCCAAAATGATACCTTTTAACCCGAACCAGGGGGAAAAGGAGGGCTATTTGGAGAAATGCTTAAAAGAAGTTCCGGACCTCAAAAAGATCTACGAAACGAATTCTGACGCGAAAAAAATGCTCGATGCGGCGATAAAATTAGAGGGTGTCGTAAGGCACGCTTCGGTCCACGCTTCCGGTGTCGTAATCACAAAAGAACCGCTTACCGAAATTGTGCCTTTGCAGAGGGCCACATTGCGCGGCGATGATGACGCGAGAAAAGAAGCTATCGTCACGCAGTTCGACATGCACGGCATCGCCGACCTCGGTCTCCTTAAAATGGATTTTTTGGGTCTCAAAAATCTGACAATTTTAGAAAATACCTTGAACGCAATAAAGCAAAGGCATGGCAAGAAAATAGATATTGAAAATTTAGATTTTGACGATCCTAATCCTTATAAAATGCTCGGTGAAGGAAAAACGGTCGGAGTTTTTCAAATGGAAGGCTCCGGCATGACAAGATACCTGAAGGAGTTGGAGCCGACGGGCTTTGAAGATATAATCGCGATGATTTCGCTTTTTCGACCCGGCCCGATGGAGCTTATCCCAAGTTTTATCGCAAGAAAACACGGCAAAGAAAAAATTGAATTTCTGCATCCAAAACTTGAACCGATATTAAAAAATACTTATGGTATCGCTGTTTATCAGGAACAGGTCATGCAGATAGCCGCAGACTTGGGCGGATTTACAATGGCGGAAGCAGATATTTTAAGGAAAGCAATAGGTAAAAAAATAAGAAAACTCCTGGAAGAGCAAAAAGAAAAACTTGTTAAGCGCATGATGGAAAATAATATCCCTGAAACGACAGCGAAAGAGCTCGGCGAGCTATTGGAGCCGTTTGCCAGGTATGGTTTCAACAGGGCTCACGCTTCCGCATACGCGACCTTAAGCTTCCAAACCGCTTATCTCAAATATTATTATCCGTTGGAATTTATGACGGCGCTTTTTAACGCCGATAAAAAAGACACAGAACGCATCTCTTTTTTGATCAAAGAATGCAAGGAGCTCGGGCTTTCTGTCCTACCGCCGGATATCAACAGGAGCAATGAAATATTTTCTATTCCCGACGGCGACAATCAAGAAATCCGCTTCGGGCTTACATCCATAAAAAATGTCGGTGAAAACGTTGTCGCAGCTATCATTGCCGAGCGCGATAAAAACGGCCCTTACAGATCGCTCGCAAATTTTCTGGAGCGCGTAGAATCAAAGGACCTGAACAAAAAATCGCTCGAATCATTGGCCAAAGCCGGAGCGCTGGATAAATTCACGGAAAGAAATGAAATATTAAAAAACATAGAACGCATTTTGGAATTTACAAAATCGCATCATCAAGGAAAAGCCGGGAACCAGTCTTCCCTTTTCGGATTGATGGCGGACAAAACTTCCCTTCCCCAATTGAGGCTGGAGAAAACGGCGCCAGCAAATCTCGAAGAAAAGCTCGCATGGGAACATGAGCTTTTGGGCCTTTATGTTTCCGGACACCCTTTGGAAAAATTCAATAATACAAATAATAAGAAAAATAATAACGCTATAACCATTAAATCTTTCAAGACCAAAAATGGCGGCACATACGGACCTCAAGCCGTTATCGCCGCCCTGATCTTGAATTCAAGAAGGATAATCACAAAAAAAGGCGAGGCGATGCTTTTTTTGAAACTGCAAGACATGACGGATGAGATCGAATGCGTGGTTTTTCCGCGGACGCTCCGGCAATTCGGCGAACACATCATGGACAACAATTGCGTACTCATCTCCGGCCAATATTCTTTCAGGAAGGACCTCCCCTCAATAATCGCCGAGGAGATTAGGAAAATTTAAAAACCGCGAAGTTTTTTGCTAAGCGGTTAATAATTTATACGCTTCTTCAAGTGTTGGTGCTGGACTACCCAGAGAACGCAATCCGTTAAGCGGCACTTCAATATAACGAAGTGCTGATGCCTTTTTGTCTAAATTAACTATCCTGGACATAGAATCATTTAATGGGCTTGAAAAACGCTTAATTATTTCTTCCGCCTTGGCAGAAACCTGATTACCATCAAGTCCAAGCCAGGGCCCGATTTCTGCAATGGCAGATTGGATTTTTGAAGATATTTCAGGCTTTTGCACGGCTTCTTCCACTAGTAAACAGCCTAGCCGTTGTCCATAAAGCGAAGCCAATACGTGAGAAATGTTAACCGTAAACATTTTTTTCTTTCTTTTTGCCTCAACATCCTCTTCGGTTTTTTCTATCTCCACACCCTTGATCAGGCTCAATCTGTGCGTCAACGGATCGTCTAGAACTACGATTTTGAAGTAATCTTCAGCAACTGCTACCAACGTACCATTTTGCTTTTCAACACGCGGACAAATCCTGTCTACAACAATTGGTATTTGTCTTGAAAAAATATTTACCGGATCGGGCAAATTTTCCGCCAAAAGTACCGGTGCCGAAATATTTTTGTCCTTCAGCCAGTCTGCTACCTTGCCTAAATGCTGTCTGCCGACCGAAGTAATGACCAGATCAAATTCTCCCGCGATTTCGCTCATTTCTTTTACATTAATCATAAGCTTGGAAGTTTCATTGGGCGTTTCCAGAATATAACCGTTGCGAAGCTGGCTAAGCCTTTCAACATTGGCATCCGTCCCAATGATTTCATAACCCGCTTTTTGAAAAACCGGCACGATCAGCCCCAAACCAATTTGCCCAAGACCTATAAGAAGTATCCTCATGTTATTTGTCCTCATAATATTTTCTAAATCATTTTTACATTAAATATTAATGAAGTCAATGGCTTGCAAAAGAGCGCAAAGAATTATAGATTGAAAACAGAAATAGGCATCAAAAAATGAGCGTTGAATATACGGTCGGACAATTGAGGCGGGCGACGGAAGAAAAAAAGGTCCTCTGGTACCGGCAAACGGACGGAATGCTAACAGCGGTTTATAAAGTAGGAGAAAACGATTTTTCCCTGTCTTTATACAAAGACCACAGAAATCTGGTAATTTTTAAGATCGCATTCAAAAATATCATGCGAACGGATATTTTACAAAAAGACAGGGTTATATGGCCGAATTCACCGGCCAACAAGCTTCTTAAGAAATTTTGGAAAACTGAAAAATCGGCGCCCAAAGGCCCAGAAGGCAAATTAAATTCCGATCTGGATGCTATTTATGAAATAGCCGATAGCGCCGCTGTAGAGCCCGAAAAATCCCGTGAAATGCTGCTCAAATTGATATCGGGATTTTAAAAAAAACCGCCGTCTGATCTGTACCCCGAAAAGTAGACACGGTTAATAAAGCTACGGAGCACAATCTAAAAGATGATTTCTGTATTCAACAGGGGTCATCTTTTTTAATT
>MFIK01000043.1 GCA_001778875.1 Candidatus Giovannonibacteria bacterium RIFCSPLOWO2_02_FULL_43_54
GGTGACGAGCGGAAGAACAAATAGAATATTGTAGAAAAGCAGATACGCGACTCCGGTAAAATATGTAACCTGATCATGCAAAAGCCCCAACACCATAAGATAAGGTCCTCCCGTGCAGGGAAATTCGCAAAGTCCCACGAGCACCCCCATCGCGAATGCCGTAGGCAGCGACGCTTTGTCCATCAACTCCGCTATTTTTGCGTGCGCCGAATCCGGAATTTTCAGTTTGATCGGAAAAGTCGGAAAGATGACGTTAATGAGATTTATCCCGCCGAGCGCGATCAAGAGCGTTGCTCCCAGTTTGCCCATAAAGTGCGGGGTGTTAAAAATGTGCAAGGCGTGGAATATGCCGAGGCCGATCAGAATGTAGGCGATGAAGATGCCGAGAATATAAAATCCCCCTATCTTCAAAATATTCGAGCGGAGCCGCCCAACGCTGAACAAGAACGCAATGGTTAAAAGCAAAATGGAAAACGCGCATGGATTTATGCTGTCTATCAGCGCCGCTATTCCCACCAAAGGCAAGAGCCATGCGCCGTCATTGCTGATATTCCACAATACAGCGGTACCCACGCTTCCGTATTTAAAGAAAATAGCGAAAGCAAGAAGGAGTAAACCCGCCAAAATAAATAATGTTTTTTTATTCATGAAGTTGCCTTACGGCGTAACGTACGCCGAAAATCCGAGCTCGACCGGCGCTCCCGCGCTGTTTTCAAGAACGACAACTCTTTCGATCTTGCCTACGCCTGCTGGCCCGTGCGCGTTCGGATCAAAAACCGCGTCAACCGAAACTCCTTCTCCCGGTTCGAGCACCACGTTAATCCTCGGTACGGCAACGTGCCCAGGCATCCCGAACGGTCCGAATTTCTTATCGTCTTTCAATAGAGTTGCGGTTGTGCACATGCAGGATGTATATATTTTTTCAACAGATACAGCCTCACTCCCCGTATTTTTTACTGTGAACGTATGTTTGACGTTGCCTTTTTTCATCGATATCGTGCCGAAATCATATTGCGACTCGGGGGTTGTAAGCGTTCCCGTTCCTTTGATTATTTTGAGCGCATCGTCTTTTTTTTGATCAGCATTCGGTTGTGCGTAAATAATCAGCCCGCCGAACAGAAGCAATGCTCCCAATCCCCAAATAACTTTTGTATTTTTCATAAAACCTTCAATTTTTAATCGGATAAAAAACGCGAAAAACCGTTCGAGGGTTTATGTCGCGCCTTTATACGGAAAAATTGGGACTTTGTTCGTGCAACGAAAGCCAGCGCGTAAATTCTTCTTTGTGGAAATAAACCGGGGGGCTATAAATAGTTCCCGCGAAAAAAATCGAATTTTGCAGCAAAATTCCCGCCGGACAAATGAATAGCGCCGCGATTAAAAATAACGCAAGCAAGAATAGCAATGGCGAAAAACTACCGGCTAAAATGGATGACGAAAAACTTTTGTATGCCTCCAGGTGAAAAATAGTGAAATCAAATTCTTTCGACTGCGGACATCCTCCGCCCTGCGAAGTCGCGGCAATACAGCCAATGTGTCCGTGTCCTTCGTGCTCCATTACTATAAACCCAAAAAGCGCGATGCCAGCAAAACTGATGAGTATGAAAGCTGAAACAACGCTCAATTTCATTGAGTCCATTATAGCGCAATTTTTGTAAAAAACAAGCAGAAGGAAATTAACTATTTGAACATGCTTCCTTTCTGCCACGGCACACCGAGCTTAGGGAGGGCGTATCTGTCGAGGCCGAGCCAGCCGGCATTTCTCCATGCAAGTATCAAAAATAACTGGAGTAAAAGAAGAACTGGGCTCTGGCCAACCGTTCCCGCGAGCAAAAAATTGAGATTCATAAATGAGCCGAAAAACGCGGCAATTCCGGTGAATAATCCGACAATGAGGCCGAGTCCGACCAGAATTTCTCCATACGTAATTACATAGGAAAATAACACCGCGTTGGGCATGGCAAAATCCGTAAGAAATGAAGCATACCAAGAAGAAACCTGCGGATACTGCCCCGTCGCCTTAGCGATCGCTCCCGTAAAAAATCCTTTTATCGCCGTGCCTGCGCTGTCCCCGACCCACGCAGGATTAGTAAATTTGGCGTATCCGGCCGTTATCCAAACATATCCGACATAAAAACGGACAACGAGCCATAGCCAGGCGACTCTGGTATCGGCAAATAAGAATCGTGAGAGCTTCGGCTCCGGTATCTCGATAATATTTCCCATAACTAAATATTAGATTTGTTAAATAAACTTCCAGGCGCCCACGGCACGCCTAATTTCGGTAAAGCATAACGGTCAAGTCCTATCCAACCGGCATTCCTCCAGGCAAGTATCAAAAATAACTGGAGCAAAAATAAAACCGGGTTTGTGCTTACTGTTCCCGCGAGCAAAAAATTGAGATTCATAAATGAGCCGAAAAACGCGGCAATTCCAGCAAACAAACCCAAGATAAGCCCCGCCGCGACAAATAATTGTCCGTAAACTATTACATATGAAAATAAGACGGCGTTTGGCATTGCAAAACCCGTGATAAAAGAAGCGTACCACGAAGACACTTGAGGATATTGTCCAGTGGCTTTTGCCAAAGCGCCCACAAAAAATCCCTTAATTGCCGTACCGGCATTATCTCCAACCCAGGCAGGATTGCTGAATTTCTCATATCCGGCCATGAGCCAGACATACCCTACATAGAGCCTGATAATAAGCCAAAACCAAGCCGCTCTGGTATCGGCAAATAGAAACCGTGATATTTTGGGCTCTGGTATTTGTATAAGGTTTTCCATGCCTTAATCTTACCATTCTGTAGAGATAAGTTATGCACACGTTTAATGTCTTCGTGCCTGACAATTTCCATCTAGCTTTGTTCACTATATCTATAGTATAGCTAAATTCGATACATTTATCATCCGCAACTAATCAAATTTACTTGCTCTCTATAATCATAATCTCCTCCTGCGTGAGGCCATAGAGCCCACAAAATCAATTTTTTGTTAGCGAATTAAAAATTTGTTCAAACCAAAGCACTGCCGCTTCGCCATTTTTTTTATCAACAATATTAAGACCCCTTGTATGTTTAATTGGATTTCTATATTTCATCAAAGCAAGAAAGTGCCTTTCGACTTCACCGCGCGACATAAATATGCGTTTAAATAAAGGCCAATTTTGCATTATTACAAGAGAATAATCAGACATATCCAGAAAATTCAGACGCTCTCTCCCATCCAAATACTTTTCCTCATTATATGGATGTGACCGCAAATCCTTTTGTATTTTTTTCTCTGCCTCATCTCGCACTATCTGCGGTATTCCTTCGTTCCAATAATTCTCTCCATATTCGGCCGCAAGCTTGTCATTAAACAAATCCCTCAATCTGATTTCAAATAAATCCAATGGCTCTGACGGATTTTCCTCAAAATCTCGCTCTGTTTTTGTCCGAAGACCAAGAAGCGCCCTAAATTCATTTTCAATTTTTTCTGCCCTTTTTTCTAAAAATTTATTAAAATCATTGCTTTCGATTCCAAATTCTTTCAAATTACCAATTAAATGTGTTCTAAGGGCCGCTCCAATTTCATTATTTTTTTCTGAAAAAAACTTTAGATATTTACTTGGCGGATCATCGCTCATTTCATTATTTATCATAGCCGGCATAAATGAAATATTTACAATACTATCTTGTAATTCTTTTCCGGCAACATTGGTTCTATTTAAGTAACCGCGTGGAAAAACATGGTGCAAGTGTCGCTTACTATAGCTTGAAAAACTAGTTGAGAGATCAACAAGACTATTATCCTTAAAATTTTGAGGCATATTGTATGAATACAAACACAAAATCGTTTTGCAAAAGGCGCTTCTAAAGCCGTAATCTTGTTTAATTAAGCGTAACCGAAAAGTATCCCATCCAAGAGTATAATTAAACTCTGCGATTTTATTATCCAAAATCTTATCGAACTGCATGCAGCCCTCTTCAATCCTAGACTCAAGCGTTGAACTGTATCTATTTGATAAACTCGCTTTCCAAAACCACTTACAAAGCTGCTCTATCTGCTCTTTTGATGGATTATGAGTGTGAAAATGAAAATAAGAAAGAGGCACTAAAATTGAATCAAATGGAATATAGTTAATGTTTTTGATACGAAATTTATCTCTCAAAAACTGCAGCGACTGCTTAAATGCCTCAACAATGTCATCCCAGTTTTCTTCTAAATTATCGATGTCGGTATCATTCAAAATATTTCTTGATTTGCATTTCTTATTATTTAATATTGTCGACGCAATCTGTAAAATAGTCTCTTCCCTAATACCGGACAGTTCTTCGGAATCATTAAGTAACTGATTCAAACGGGATCTTAAATCAAAATTTTCTCCCCAGCAACGTGCAATCATTTTTGCCACAACAGTTAATTTTTTGCCAGTATCATTAATTCTTGAGAAAATAGATACTATTCTTTTTAAATTATTTTCGTTCTCTTGCTCGTTGTCTTCCTGCACATAAATTACAGAAAAGGCATAATTTTTAAATCTAAAAAATAGATCATCGAGAATTTCTTGATATTTATCAGGGAATTGTTTGATATATTGCCTATAAACAGGCCCTTCGACAAATATTTTATCTAACGGAATCCTGCTTCGGTCATTACCTTGATCAGCGTTTTCATCTATTTTTGAATAGTCAAATTTTCCGATTGATACGTCAAAATAGAAATTATATTTCTCATCATCAATGGTCGCGCCGCGCACAGCCGCATAAAGCGAAGTAATGCGTTGCTGGCCGTCCAGCACATAATCGATTCGGGACCCTGGTAACGATTCGTTTATCTTCAGTCCACCAATCTCACGATGAAACGGTAATCTTTTGTTCGTCTTCCAAAAAATAAAACTGCCTATCGGATATCCGCGGTAAATACTATCTAATAGATCGGTTATCATTTTAGGAACCCATACAAAATTTCTTTGAAAAGGAGGAATTTGGATGGCACTTTTATCAACTCCATTTAATAATTCATCAAAAGATATTGGTAATGGTTTGATTTTCATGTTTCCTAAAGGCATGATGGATTCTTCCATTGCATCGGGATATGAAATATCTTCTGCGCTGTCCGTATTCTCTTCTTCGCTATCCCTCCGATTTTCATTCCACTTTGCGTATTCGTGACTGGAAATTTTAGTGAGCTCAATCGGCTTTAAACCTATTAATTCTTGTCCCTTTTGAGTTAAATACCAAATTCTTTTGCTTTTTTTAATATACCCGCCTTTCACAAGACCGATCGTCCAGAAACGGAAAACGATTGTCCATCGTACACGATTTTCACCATAATTTCCTGATTCAAATTTTGTAAATGGAACAAGACGTTTTTCCATTACCTTAACCAAATCTCGAGATGGTAAATTATCTCCGTTTTCATGGAGAATTTCTATGGCGGTTTTTAGGTAGGTACCTATCCTTTCTAGAGGTATTTCGCGCATGTATTTATAATACACTTTTTCAAAGATTTCAAAAGGGTTTCTATATTTTCAATAATATAAATAATCTCAAAAAACATAAAACTCGAAAGCAAACAAAAACTCCTCCGATGCACATCGGGGGTTTTTTGAAAGTAACCGCAAAAAATTACATTTGCTGTCCGGCGTTGCAGAGTTTGCAGTAGCCCTTGTGGATATCATTGACTTTTCATCAATATTTATGATAGACTGAATTCGTAGGAGCAATCCTACTAATCACGCGGTCCCGCCCAAAGCGGGATTTTCGCTTTTTAAATAAGCCCTTTTCCCGGTATAAAGCTTGCCAAAGTCGATATATTTGTCTTTAACATTATGTAATTCGCTTGCCGTCTTCCCTCGCACTCCAACTATGCCGATCTTTTTGCCTTTTACTTTTAATCTTTCAAGCGGGCCCGTTAAATCAGAATCGCCGGAAAAAAGCATGACCGCCGTTAATTTCTCGGAGTCATCTAACATATCCATCGCGATTTCGACATCAAAATTACACTTTGGCTCTTCAATAATTATTCCTGATTTATGCAATTCGTCTACCAGCTCCTGGATTTTCTTTTTAACGCCCCCGTCAAATAATGTAATGGTTTTGCGCTGAAAAAACAATCCGGCATTTATGTCTTTTGGAATAAACTTCATCGGTTTGCTTTTTAAAATAGCTCCGGTTTTTTGGATGCGTTTATGAAAAGCCTCTGAATTTTTTCTGTCTCTTTCGTTTAATCCATAATACACCTTAATCTCTTTAATATTTGAGAAAGTAAAAAGTTGTTCCACAATATCTTCTATTCTGAATTTCCATCCCAATACATCCTGCCAATGAAACATATTAGTTAAATCCAGATATCCAAAGATGGAAGTTTCTTTGCTGATCCAATCTAAATAATCGCTCCTGACCATAAATTTATTTTTAATATCTTGAGGTATGTTCATAATTGGCGAATTCATCATTACACAAATCCGTCCATTTTTCAACTCAAAAACCCCGCATGTGCGGGGTTTTTGAAAGTAACCGCAAAAAATTACATTTGCTGTCCGGCGTTGCAATTCTTGCAGTAGCTCTTGTGCGAGACAAGAGTATAGATGGCCGAGAGTCAGTAAAATTTATTATAACACGAATTATTTTGTCTGTTTTATATTGTTTTCCACACCCTAAATTGCAATCTCAAATGTTTTTTTCTTTGAAGAATACCCTGAAACGATATTTACTAAAGATTTTGGAACATCAAAATGCTTTGCCAGGAGCTCAATGGCCGCTTCATTGGCTTTCCCATCTTTCGCAGGTTCGCGCACCCAGACATTGTATCCGCCTAAGAGATCTTTTTCTATCTTTTCCTGCTTTGAGCCCGGTTTTATTTTTACAGAAACCTTCATTGCCTTTTGAGTATCACGCAGATTTTTTAGTCAATAGTCTTTTTCGGCGTCATCGCGGTAAAAGCAAAAAGAATAATTAAGACAACTCCGGCAAACCCTATTCCTACCCAGGGAATCCACGGATATTGCTCCGTTATCCTGCTCTCTTCTTTGTCGCAAACGTCCCCTATTTTATCTCCGTCAGCATCCTTCTGGTCATAGTTCGGCAAATTTGGACAATTATCCAAGCTGTTTATCGGGCCGTCCCTGTCAAAATCATCGCAGGCATCCCCTTTTCCGTTATTGTTTTCATCTGTCTGGTCGCTATTTGCAATGGAAACGCAATTATCCGCGATGTCAGGCAGGCCGTCATTATCAATGTCGGCAATTTTGTAAATTGGATTCAGTATTGTAAAAAGCTCTGGAATTCGGACTACTTCTTCATTGCTTGCCAGATTTCCCGCCTCCCCCAAAGTCAATTTGACGGACCTGTCCGCATCAAAATAGATCCGGTAAGTACTTCCCGGCTGTGACAAAAAGCGGAGAATGTTGGAACTCGTCTTTACCGCGTTTTCCTGCGCGAGAGAAATCTCCGAGATACGGAGAGGCTGGCTGAACCTGAACGCAACATGCCACTCGTCTGAAACGGTCCTCGGAAAATCTATCACGCGGCCGCCCACTCTGCTGTTCGCAACCACGATTTTTTGCGCGCCCGTTTCCATACGAGCTCTGATTTCTACAAAATTCGGCATCGCCACATGGTCATCAAGCAAAAAATTAAGCGACGAAGAAACTATCGGTTTTTGGCTCCGCAGTACAATTTCGGCAACACCAACATCGCCTCCTGTCAGATTGAATTCCGCGTAAGTCCTTGTATTTTCATCGGTCATTCGGGAGGCCATGAGCTGCGAAATATTCGCCGCAGCGGATACGGGTATTTTGTTGCTGAATATTTCCCTCCTGAAATAATATGGGACCGGTGAATTACCGGAGATATCAACGACCGCGAAATCAAACCGCTCCAAATATTCTCCGAAAGATATTTCAATGACAGATGGAACCGTCTGCGTAATGCGCAATTCTTTATATTTCCGGAATGCGCTCAAAATATCATCCGTGGCTTCCGCCGCAAAAGCCGGTGATACGCAGAAAAGACCGATAGCCGCGGCGGAGAAAAAAAGATAAATTATTCTTTTCATGATTTTATATCGTAAAATTATCCGGATTGTCCTGTTTGGCTTCATTTTGAATTTCTTTTTGAACTTCTTTTTTTCTGCCCAAAAAAGCCGTGCTTACCAATAAAGTTCCGATTATAAAGAAGGTAATTATCCTTCCCGTAAGCTCCATGTTCCAAACTTCAACAAGTATCATGCGCCCTACCACAAAACCGAGAAGTATTCCTCCGTAAAATCTCAAAGTCCGCCATTCTTGCTTCATTCCGAAGAAATAAGCGATCAGCCCGATCAATGTATAGATGACGAGCGATATCATCGTCGCAAAATCATAGTTTTTTATCAATGCGGCGTGAAGTGAGAGCCACAAAAGAACATAAGCGTAGACCGAGCCCAGAATCAAAAGCGCCGAGCTAAATTGCAATTCTTCTGTTTCCGCCGGGTCCTTGATGCGAAAGAAGAAAAAATATCCGAGACCGGTAAGCACTGATGCTAAAATAAGCAGGACAAAAAAATCATCGTTAATAGCACTTGTCATCCATGCTCTTGAGGTCATGCTTCCGAAAGCAAGCAGCATCGGACCTACAAGCAAAATGCTCATCCGGAGCGCGATGCGGATATCGCGCAATAAATAATAAACCAGCAAAGATATGACCCCGCACTCCAGAGTGTAAGCAATGGTCAGTGTGGCTCCTTCCAGCTCGGCGGCGGTTGCCGCCGCAAGCATCGCGACACCTATTCCCACATAGGTATAAAACGGCTCTCTCCGCTTCGTAATTTTAAATATCAAAAATGCTCCGACAGAAAATACAACCATCCACGCGGCGATGATCAGGCTTTTCCATTCGTCCTGCGCCGAACTCATTATCCAGACAAGCAAAAATAATCCGTTTCCTGCGGCCGCAACCAGGTCAGGAACAATATCTTTGCCTTTCAATTTAAGCAGGCCCGCGGTATTTGTAAGAAAAAAGATCGCGGCAAACGCGTACGCGAAGAGAAGCAAAACTCCTTTATCCGCGCCAGTTATGCCAAAGAGGTGCGGAGCACTGTAAATAGAAATTAAAATAAGCGCCGCGGCCGTAAGCTCGCGCTGTCCTGTGATAGAAACTATCCAGATAGCCCCCAAAATTACCACCAAAAGATAAGAAAATAATCCGATGTAATCGGTCGCCGGAGAATTTGTGAGCAATGGCGCCACACCGGCAAGGATCAAGCTCGCGAGAGACAAAGACTTGCTGTTGTATTTTACGCTGGCGAAAGCGACGAACGCCGTGCTCAAAAACATTATGCCGAGCGCGGATAACGGCGTAAAAAAACTATAAATTTCCCGCGCCGCGAATATCGTCAATAAAATAGTGGTTGAACCCAAAACCAGAAACACCCCACCCTGATGGAGAAATTTTTGGATACGCCACAAACCGAGTATCAGAATCAGCGATCCCGCGACGATGCCGAGCATTATCCTCCCCATCGGGCCTATCCAGTTATTGAGGAACGCATATGTCGCAAACCAGCCGAAACCGATGAGCAACAAAAGCGCTCCCAGCTTCATCAGCCAATCTTCTTTAATCCAAGTTACAAATTTTTGCGACAAACCTTCTACCGAAACCTTCGTTTGTAAAAGAGAGGCGGGTTTTTGTACCTCGCCCGGAACGGGCGGAGAAACAAAAGAAGGTGCCTGAGACGAAGCCTTAATTTGTGTGCCGCCCTCAAGCCTTTTTATCCTCCCGTTTAAGCTGCTGACCCAAAACAGAAGCCCTAAAACACCTAAAAATGTTAAAAATTCCATATAACCTCATAATATCATGAAGCGCTCGTAATTAAACGCCTTAAAGTTTGGCTTGGATTTTTGTGTATAGCAGTATAGAATCTATCTATGAAAACTTTTGCCTTTATAGACGCCTCAAATCTCTTCTATGGCGGGGAAAAAAGTTTGGGCTGGAAAATAGATTATGCAAAACTTTCGAATTATCTAAAAGAAAAATATGAAGTAGAGGCTATTTTTTATTTCGGTGGAATAGAAATCCGTAGTTTTAAATATAATTACCAAACAAATGGAACTGTGCCCTTAAAGGAAGTAGAAAAATATCTTCTTGAGATATTAAAAAATGAAGGTGAGAAACTTAACGAAGCACAGCTTTTACTGATTGGGAGGCACCTGCAACGTTTAAGATTTTATCTTAAATTAGATAAATTTGGCTATAAACTTTTTCTTAAGCCGGTAAAATTATATGAGCAAGAAGACGGAACTACTAAAAGAAAGGCAAATTGCGATGTGGAAATGGCATTTTATCTTATGAAAGAAAAAGAGAATTTTGATAGAGTTATTGTTTTATCAGGCGATGGAGATTTTTTGCCAGTATTAAAGCATCTTCGAGAAATAGGAAAAGCGGTCATTATACTTGGAAGAGGTGAACGAACAGCCAAAGAAATCAAACAATTTGCGGGAGATAATTTCCGTGATTTTGAGTACCTCAAAGAGCGTTTAAAAATGGGCTAAAAACGAAAGGCACCCATATAGGATGCCTTCCACGTTTAGTAATTGCATTATATCAGCAAAAGCCATTAAAAGTCAATGAGGCTGTGTATAGCTCTACGAAAGATTTCCAAACGAGATAATGTATGCCAAAAAAATGAATATTGAGCTCACAACAATAACTCCAAAATAACCAGCGATATCATTAGGAGTGTTGTTTTTTCGGAGAAGTAAATAATAAACTATCAGCGGTAAAAATAAAAAACACGCAAATAAAACCGCAAATAAAACTATCCCTTGATGTAAACCTATGGTGCCGAAAGGTACGACCATCCACAGCAAAAAGATAATTGCAGAAACAAGAAATGAAATCGCCGCCCCGCCTAAAAAACTCTTTATCATTCTTTAATAATAACAAAAATACTATTTCCATCAATGGCTAGCTTGTGGCTTTTATTTCTCCAAATCAATAACCTCATCAATACGAATTTGCCTGACGAATTCGGGAACGTGCGAAACGAGTATCATCGCGCCCTGATATTTGTCGAGCGCCTGGGCAATGATGGGAATATGTCTGAAATTAATATGATTCGTCGGTTCATCAAGTAATAAAAGCCCGGGTCTTTCAAATATCAGCTTTGCGAAAGCAACAAGTCCCTTCTGCCCTTCGGAAAGATTGCCTATCTTCGTGCGGATAACTTCGTTATTCAAAAGAAAACCGGCAGCGACCGAGCGCATCCGCTCCTCGTTTTTTTCTTCCATAGAAACAAGAAGTGATTCGTGAACCGTCTCTTTAAAATTGAGCGTTGAAAAATCCTGCCGGTAGTAGCCGATCTTTACGCCCTCCGAAACCTTAGCTCCTTTTGCCGTGCCATTCGCGATTGATTCGAGCAAAGTGCTTTTGCCAATGCCATTCGGGCCTTTAAGCAACAAATGCTGGCCTCGCCACAAAGAAACATTCACTTTTTTGAAAACCAGCTTTCCCGCTTTTCCCATCACGGAAAAAGAAGTAATCGCAAGCGCCTCTCCCCGGACATTTTCGTCCGCAGATATTACAAACGGCCGGATGGCTTTATCTTCTTTTCTTACTTCAACGATCTTTTCTTCCAATGCCTCTACTTTTTCCCGCATGCGCTTGGCCACCACGCGCATCTGCCCGCTTTTGTGACCGAACACATTCGCCTTATCCTTTTTCTCCTGTATCTCCTTTTGCAGCTGGGCGTTCCTGCGGTTCTCACGCTCTATCCGCGCCGAGATCTCTTTTACTACATCAAAATAATTGCCCGAATATTGCTCTATCTTTTTTGTGTGTGCGTCCAAATACAAAACGCCGTCGGTGAATGCGTTCAAAAAGTCCGCGTCGTGCGAAATCACTATCACGGTTTTTTTATAATCAATTAAAAATTGAGTAAGGTGCGATATCCCGGCTTTGTCCAAATTATTCGTCGGTTCATCGAGCAAAAGCAGATCGGGGTCCTGAATGAGCGCGGATGCGAGCAAAAGCCTCGCCTGCTGTCCCCCGGAAAAAGACTTTATCAATTTTTCTTTTAGCACATGCAAGTTAACGGCTTCAAGTGCCGCGTCTATCTTCGGATCAATGGCGTACACTTTCTCTGGAAAGCATTTCGCAAAAAATTCCCGCACCGTAAGCGGAAGCTCCTGCTGTAAAATTACCTGCCTGGAATGCGCTATTGTTAGTTCCTTATGAATATTTGCCTGTCCAAAAGTCGGTTTGATATCTTTGGTAAAAAGCGAAAAGAGTGTGGATTTCCCGGCGCCGTTCTGGCCCATAACCGTGGTTTTTGAACCTAGACGCAACGAAAAATTAACCTCATCAAAAATGGGCTTATTGTATCCGTATTCAAATGATACGTTGTCGAATGAAATTATGGTTTCCTGTTTTTGCATAAAAATTGCTTTATAAAGAAAAACCCCCGCCTGCCTCCGCCGGTTGGCGGATGGCGGACGGGGCTTCTCTTCCTCGCAACGCTTATACGCGCTGAACGTTGACCGCGGCCGGGCCTTTTTCGCCCTGGGTCACTTCAAAAGTGACTTTGTCGCCGACTTTGAGCTCATCATAGGTCACGCCTTTCAATTCTTTCGAATGAAAGAAAAGATCTTTCACCTCGCCTTCGCGGGCAATAAATCCAAATCCTTTCGGCGTAAGAGTCTTGATCGTTCCTTCTGACATGTGGTTTGTTTTTAAAATTACTTTTTGCTAAGAAACTCGACTTATTTCTACTGCTAAACAGTTTGTCTAGCGTAGCACGGTCAAATAATAAAAGCAAGTCCGATTATGTTGTGCCTCCTTTGCAGGCGCGGATAAAATTTTTGTGTATTGAAGCAATTTCATCTTTCCCTAATTTTTCAAACACAAGATATGCTTCTTCAGACATCGCGCGGAATAATTCATCCTCCTCCAATACTTCCGGGTGCACCCGGAACGCGCGCGGATTCCAGCCGAGGAGATGCAGGCCTGACAACCTGCGGACGCGGGAGAGCGCCACATATCCCTGCCCATATTCAAAGACATCATGTAGGTCCATTACGGCTTCATCCAAGCTCATGCCTTGGCTTTTATGCACGGTTATCGCCCAGGCTAATCGCAAAGGTATCTGCGTGATCCGAGCAAGAATCCTTCCTCCTTCTTCCATTGTCCAATCCTCAACGCCGACTTCAATTCTTCTGCCGCTCCTCGTAATTACGATCGGCTCATTAGAATATCCGCTAAAACTTTCGACTCTTCCTAATGTGCCATTCACAAATCCTTCTTTCGGATTATTTTTTGTGAACATTACCGCCGTACCCACTTTCAATCGCAATGTTTCCGGCGAAAGACATCCGCGCTTCAACGCCATAACCATTGATTGATGCCCGCGGGAACTCATTTCAAAAATTTCTTCTTTCCCCGGAAGTTTCCTCAATATTTCATCGTTCGTGCGATCGACATCGGCATTATGAGAAAATAATTTTGGCACGTCTTTTGGCGCCTCGTTCGCGGCAATCTTCCTCTTTTCAATATGCCGCAAATGGCCTTCATTAAAAATATTTTTACGTATCGCCGAAAGAACACCGAGAAAGTCGGCGTCATCTTGCCGATATTGTTGGGTTAAATAGCAAATGAACGGATTTATCTTTTTCCACACGAAAGAAGAATATGCAAACCGAGGAGCATCTTTGACAAATATTTCTTCTTGTCCGCTTTCGTCTTTTATTTTTTTAACAACCGGCGGCAGTTGGAAAAAATCGCCGACCAAAACAATTTGAATTCCTCCGAACGGCTCCATGCTCTGCTTTATCTCGCGGCAAACCGCGTCAATCATCGAAAAAGTTTCCGGCAAAAGCATGGATATCTCATCAATTATCAAAACTTTCGCGCGCCCCACCCGCCTTACAATATGTTTCGTTGAAGCGATCCTGTCCAAATCATATTTATCCAGTTTATTTTTTATTCCTATCCCGCTCCAGGAATGGATCGTCATCCCGCGAATATGGGTCGCCGCAATGCCGGTTGAGGCGGTTATCGCGGGCTCAATTCCCTGTCCGCGCAAATAAGATACGTATTCGTTAATGGTATGCGTTTTGCCCGACCCGGGCTCGCCGGTCAAAAAAACATTCGCCCCGGTCTTTAATATTGACAATGCTTCAGCCTGGGTCATAATTTTTAAATCTTAACACAACGACGCAGCAAATGAAAAACTGCATTTTAGACAGGACATTCTAACATTCTGCAAAATATTAGAATGTTTTCATGAATTTGAGAAACGAGTTTCCATAAGGCGAGAGCGAGTGCATTACTTTCCTTCCCCGGTATTTTTTATTAAGAAGTCCTGCGTGAACCAGGGATCTCGTGTGCTGGGAAATAGTCTTGAAATTTCCGCCGAGCTTATCGGCGATCTCTTCAAGCGTGATACCGTCATCGTTCGCCACAGCGGCTAAAATCGCTATCCTCCAATGATTTGCCGCACCCTTGAAATATCTCTCTAATTGCTTTGGTGTTTTCATATTAGCTATCATACACTATAATTCCACAACATTCCAACATTCTGCAGAATATTAGAATGTTGTGGGGAAAAACTGCCGTGGTTACGGCAACGGCTTATATGTGCTTATGCAATTTATTGAGCGTTTGCCGCGGATTCTCCAGCGCTTCTTTTGCTTCTTTTTTCGGCAAAAATTCATATTTTAGCCCGCAAGTATCGCAATGAAGTCCGGCACTTGCCTTGACCATTTGTTTTCTTCCACCGGGTCCGATGATCATCGGCCCATGCCTTGCGTCAAAACGCTCTACTGTTTTTTGTACTATCTCCCCTCCGCACACCATGCAGTTTCCGTCTGTTTTTCTTGTCATCTTTCATCCTTAAATAAATCTACGCACAATCCTAGCATGTGCCTTAAAAATAACAATATTCACCTATTCTCTCCTTAAATATAAAACTACGGACTGGCAGACGCACACATTGGAGATAACAACATACTAACATACTAACATACTTGAGAATGTTAGTATGTGTTTAGAATGCTGGAAATAACTTATTTATTCAATTTTTGCGGATTTCGCCAAATTATGCTCCATGCAAAGTAGAAGTTGAATGAAGTCGGACTTCGATTGATTTAAGAGCGCACTTACCAAAAACTTTTTTTTACCAACCAAAATATCATTTAAAATCTTTGGTGTAAATTCCAATCTCTTTTTTCGCAAAATATTTTTGTCCGCTTGCGCCATATCCGCTAAAGAAACCGTATCCGCCCCAACAAGTTCGTAGTGGTCACCGACTTTTCCGACTCTTCCAAAAAATACGCTACCTACCTTAAGCCCGAAAGTAGCGTTGTATTCAAACAAAACCAATTCTTTGTCTGTTTGCAAATCTTTTACTTTAATGCTTTTTCCAAGATCTATGGCTAACACTTCCAAAATAGCGTACTTACTGTCGAGCAGATCCTTATATAAATCCATTAAAGAATTTTCAAGTTTAAACGGATTGCATGCTACAAAATCTTCAATAGGCGTATGGCCATTATTTAAAATAAAATCATATAAAAACCACTCGTTAAACAACCCCTCGCTTTGCTTGACCATCCCAACTTTGTCCTGATTATCTATGCTATTTGTATTGAAAAATTTCATAAAAGCCCTTTTAACTTCTTCGCTAAACCGCGGAGAAGTAAAATAATATTCATATACTTTCCTAATGGAATTTCTCGGGAGCATATTTAATATTTCATTTTATACGCCTCCGAACCCGCGCTCGTATTCCTTAAGCCGCTGTTTCGGGTTTTCAAATTCCACTTCATCCGGATTGAATGCCGATGGATCAAATTCGGACGGATCATCAATACACAGCCACTCGAGCATTTCTCCGTGTTCCGGATGTTTTGGATTTTGTACGATTTTTTTTAAATCTTCGTACCCCCATATGCTTCCGCAATCCTCCGGCGGACAAGCGTTTTTACCGGCAACACATTTTGGATAAACGATTTTCTGATCCCGTGGCAACAGCCGCTCAAATAAAACAGTATGGTCCCAATTATCGCCGAAGTCGTAGCAATAAACACATTGTCTTATTCTTGTGCTAAAATAATCGGCAACGCGCTCCTTACGCTCATCCAGCGACTTGCCACGATAAGAATCATCCTCTTCCGGATCGGGAATTTGAATTGTGATCATAGTTTTATTTCTTTTTTCGCCGATATAAAATGCGTGCAAATGGCTATCTGTCCAGCCCATGGCGTTCTGTATGGCACAGTGCAGGTCAAAAAAAGTATAATCGGCCGGCACAATAATACGCCGCCATATGCTTGGCTTACTGTCGTTAAGCGTTATCTTAAATTGAAAACCGCCGAAACCTTCCGAGGTATTTCTTTTTTTCATACATCTAGAATACGCCTTATATCAACATGGTCAATATACCAACATACTTGAGAATGTTGGGGTGTGTTTGGAATGCTGGAAATAACTTATTTATTCAATTTTCGCCGATTTCGCCAAATTATGCTCCATGCAAAGCAGACGAACGTTTTTTGAAGTAAGACTTGTCCCGCCTTTTGAAAACGGTAGTTCGTGGTCAAAATGGAGATTTTTTGTTGAACCACATTTGACGCATTTTCCATGATCTCTTTTCCAAACCTCCATTTTAACTTCGGACTGAATAAGTCTTGTGTGTTTTAAATCAATTTTTGCTTTTGAATCTGTGTTTTGCTCGGCAGACAGCGATAAAATAAAAACAAAAACATTTCTTTTGCCGTCGAGCTCTATTTTATAATCAACTAAATCGAAAAAACCCTTAAGTGACCAAACTCCGGGAAGAATTTTTTC
This sequence comes from Candidatus Giovannonibacteria bacterium RIFCSPLOWO2_02_FULL_43_54, assembly GCA_001778875.1. Taxonomy (GTDB): domain Bacteria; phylum Patescibacteriota; class Minisyncoccia; order UBA11713; family 2-01-FULL-45-33; genus 2-01-FULL-45-33. The sequence goes on from MFIK01000043.1 coordinate 16,808, forward strand.
ATAAACCTTAACCAATTCAGCTCCCTCTTCGTGCCGTTTGAATTTATCTACAGCCAAAGCAAAATGGCCATTTTGTGTAAATGTTCCATTGATAGTAGCCCTAGGTTGATCGAGATATTTAGGATTAATAATGTAGCGAGTTCTCGGTTGATCATGGCCTTCATATTCAACAGTTATGCCGTCTGACAGTATTTTATCTCTGTATGGAGCATTAGAACGTTGAGACATTAAAATTACAGAATATTTTGGGTTTAGTCTAAAATTCATCCCGCGCTGAAGCGTTTGAACGTTTTCCGCCTCACACATTTCGCGATAGCTTAAAACATCATCTCGAATTTGATTCATTAATATAACGATTGCACAAATCCCTTCATTTTTCAACAAAAAAAACTCCGATACTGGGTCGCGAACGTTTTTGATCGAAAATTTGGATTTATAGGTCAGCAGTTTTTTAATTTTCCGGTTGGGAAAATTTTTTGCCGTACGCGTCGATATCGTCGAGCATCTTTTTATCCTCAAAGTAGAGGGTCTTACCTTTCTTGCCGCCAATGTCTTTTTCCTTGATCATCCGGTAGCCGATTATTTTGCCGCTCGCATCGCGTTTCGGATCGCCTTCAAGCTTGCCATCTTGCACCATCTTTTCATACAGCCGGTAAGTGCCGATATCCTCGGGCATTATCGCGGCATCCTCCGTTTCCGACAATACTTTGTCCGTATTCCTCGGATCCTTTTCCAACTCAAAATTCGAATTTTCCTTTGGCATGGTTTATTTAAGAAACTTTATTTTTTAATTTCCACGATTTCCGGGCGATGAGGATGAGGGAGATGAGAAGAAAGAGACCGCTAAAAAACCAAGTCGCGGCTTCGGCGTCAAAATTGTTGCTGACGCCCCAGCTGCCTCCTCCGGGAGATAGCGCAGAAAGAAAAATAAATATGAGCGCCAACGAAATATATATTCTTGCAAATTTAAACCAAGCGCGAAAAACTTCTTCGCGGAGGAAAATACA
>MFIK01000044.1 GCA_001778875.1 Candidatus Giovannonibacteria bacterium RIFCSPLOWO2_02_FULL_43_54
TGCTCATATATTTATTAGTGATTAATTATTGAATCTTATCAAACAAAAAAGTGGGCACTTATTGTGTCCACTTTAGAGGGTACAGATCAGTCAGCGGGTTTTTAATTTTTTTTGGTCTCTCTTTTACTGAACACATTATCTATAATTGCCTGGCATTCTTTTGCTACAACTTTAGATAATCTTTCGGCGGCGATGATTTTATTAAGTAATTTTGACAGCGCACTCTCCTAAAGCCTTTTGTGTCAACTAATCTGCTCAAAAGGATCAAAAATGACGTTTCTGGGGGCGTAATGTACTTATATTTCATTTCTTATTGAAGAATTCTAATGAAATGCTAACATAAATCCATGCTGAAGAATAGACCAGAACCGAAAGAAGAGATGCCGACGCCAAAACACCGCGATCATCGCGAACTGGGACAGGAAATGGACCTTTTTAGTTTCCACGAGATCGCCCCGGGCGCGCCATTTTGGCACCCGAAAGGGATGATAATTTTTAGAGAATTGGAAAAATATGCTCGAAGCATCAACGATCGCGAAGGCTTCGACGAAATATCAACGCCGATAATGGTAAAAAAAGATGTTTTCGAAAAGTCCGGACATTGGGAACATTACCGCGACAATATGTTTTGGTTTAAAAATCCCGTTGATGAGAATGAAACGCTGGTGGTAAAGCCCATGAACTGCCCGGAATCGACTTATATCTACAATTCAAAGATAAGGAGCTACCGCGACCTTCCTTTGCGGCTTGCCGAAATCGGGCGGCTTCACAGGAACGAGCTATCCGGCACTTTGGGAGGGATGTTTCGTGTGCGGCAGATTACGATGGACGATGCGCATATTTATGTTCGCCATGACCAGGCGGAAAGCGAGATATCAAAAACGCTGGTAATAATAAAAGATTTTTACAAAAAATTGGGATTTGAACCGAGATATTGTCTTGCGACACGGCCGGAAAAAGCGCTCGGAGACAAAAAAACATGGGACATTGCCGAGACCGCCCTTAAAGAGGCGCTCGAAAAAAATAAGATCAAATACGCCGTGGCGGAGGGCGAAGGCGCGTTTTACGGCCCAAAGATAGAGGTGCACATAGACGACAGCCATGGCAGGGACTGGCAATTGGGCACCGCGCAACTTGATTTGGTAATGCTTCCGGAAAAATTTGATTTGAGTTATATCGACGAACATAGCGCAAAAATTCGCCCGATTGTCATCCATCGCGCGATATTCGGCTCGTTTGAGAGATTTATCGGAATATTGCTGGAACACTTTGACGGAGCACTTCCTTTTTGGCTCTCCCCCGTTCAGGTTCAGGTGCTTACGATCAATGACAAAGTTTCAGAATATGCGAAACGCATAACCGCAGAGCTTAAAAGCAATAATATCAGAACAGAATTAGATTTAAGAAATGAAAGCGTAGGCAAAAAAATTCGTGAAGCCGAATTGCAAAAAATCCCTTATCTTTTGGTCATCGGTGAAAAAGAAGCGGCCACCGGAAAAGTAGCTGTCCGCGAAAGAGGAAAAGGAGATGTCGGGCAGATGGCTATTGAAAGTTTTCTTGCAACATTGCTATTATAGAAAGCAGAAGCGCGCGTTTTTGAGGGTTCTATGACTGAAGAAAGCATTTATGTAACGCTGGTTTATCTGTATAAAAATGAATCTAGAGGCCGGTTACTGAAATTACAAGCCGGTCCGACGTATGTTTCGGTCCGAGAAATTTTAAAACAATTCGGCGTTGTAAATCTCGCAAGCGAAGATAAGGTCTGGATTAAGCGCGCGAACGAAGATGAATGCCGGCCTGACAATTACGAATTATACTTATCATTAGAATGGAGAAAATTCGACAGATGCACAATAGTAATTTCTCCGACTTATCCGAAATCGTCTTCGCTGATCAATAATGGTGCAAAAAGCATCCAAGACAACTGTGAAAAAACGTACGAGGAATCCGTAAAAGAACAATTGAGAATTTGGGAGGCAAAACATAAAAGGCTGGAGGATCGCGCCGGCAGGATACCCAGAACTATAAAAATGAAAAATCGCGCGAAAACAGTGATAGTCCGGAAGAAGCGGAAAAAAAGAATTGAGGCCGAAAAATTAAAACTCGCGGCCGAGAAAAAAGAAAACTCCAGTGATTAACCGGGGTTTTTGATTTATGGCATGAAAATGCTAAATTGCACATATGAAACAGCAGATTATTATAATAGTCGGGCCGAATGCGAGCGGAAAAACGAGCCTTAGTTTAAAGATCGCTAAAAAAATGAACGGCGAGATAATTTCGGCCGATTCGCGGCAGGTTTATAGAGGGCTGAACATTGGTTCAGGCAAAGTGACAAAAAAAGAGATGCGAGGTGTCCCGCACCATTGCTTAAGTATCGCCAATCCGAAAAAAGTTTTTACGGCACTAGATTTTAAAAATTGCGCCGAAAAAGCCATCGCCGATATTTTATCGCGCGGAAAAACTCCGATAATCGTCGGTGGGACCGGCTTTTATATTGATGCGGTGCTTGGGCGCATGAAACTCGGTGGCGTGCCCCCGAATCCTAAACTAAGAAAAAAACTTTCACACTATTCGCTTGCGAAACTCAATACAACGCTTGCGAAACTTGACCCGGAGCGCGCGCGGACCGTGGAACAAAAGAATCCGGTGCGGCTTATCCGCGCTATTGAAATGGCGCTTGCGCCTCACACACCCGCCCCCCTCTCCTTACGAAGGAGAGGGGGGCTGAGAGGAGGTGAGGTAAAGGATATGCTTCGAGAAAGCCTTGCGCAGCGCGACGGCGCGAGCAGAGCAATTCGCCAGCAGGCGAATATGCGTGCTAGCGAGAAGCATGATCCTTTGCCGAAAGTTACCTGGCTCGGCATCAAGCGAAAACCTGAGGAATTAAAAAAACGGATTTATAAAAGATTGATTGCGCGGCTTCCTGGAATTATCCGCGAAGTAAAAAAACTTCATGGTGATGGAGTTTCGTGGAAACGGCTTTTTGAATTAGGGCTTGAATATCGCTATGTCTCTTTGTATCTCCGAGACAAGCTTGACTATAAACTAATGACTATCCAACTAGAAACTGCTATCTGGCACTACGCCAAACGCCAAATGACCTGGTTCAAAAAAAATAAGGACATCCGCTGGATAAACAACCCTAAATCAATTTCATCAATATCTCTTTGATGGTGTCGGGATTGGCCGCCCCCTTAGTTTCTTTCATCATTTGCCCCACAAGGAATTGAAGCGACTGCTGTTTGCCTTTTTTATAATCGGCTACGGCGTTCGGATTTGCCGAAATTATTTTTTTAGCTGCAATTTCAAGCGCCGAGGTGTCGTTCACCTGCCCCAAACCTTTCTCTTCAACTATTGTTGATGGGTCTCCGCCTTCTTCCACCATATGCCGCAAAACATCTTTCGCTACGCGAGAGGTAATTTCTTTTTTGAAAAGCATTTTTATCAGTTCAGCGAAATTCTCGGGCTCCACCAAAAGTTCTCCTGTCGGGATTTGTTTCTCTTTAATTAATCCTAAAAGGTCGGATATAAAATAATTTGCGGCAAGTTTAAGCGCGATTGAAAATTCTTTGCTCGCACTTTCGTTTGCCTCGGCACCAGGTTTTGTAAGGACACGCATATCCCGCTGCTGCGGGATTGCTCTGCTCGCCACGTCGGTCTGCGCAAGGTCTTGCAAAACCTGTGCCGTCGGCAAACTAATTACCCACTCCATCAATTCCGTTGCCATCTTCTCCCAAAATGACGCCAATATCCTGTCTTTTATTAAAATCTCTACAGTAATCGGTTCAATCTTATATTCTTCAGTAAGGCGTTTTCTTTTTTGCTCGGGTAATTCAGGAATCGTTTTTCTTAACTCATCAAAATATACTTCATTAAACTCCATCGGCTGCAAATCCGGCTCAGGAAAATAGCGATAATCATGCGCCGATTCTTTTGAACGTTGGGAAAATGTAATCTGCTTATTTTCGTCCCAACCCCTGGTCTCCTGCTTCACCTTTTCCCCTTTTTCCAAAAGCTCAATTTGGCGCTTTATTTCAAATTCTATTGCTTTCTCAACTGCGCGGAACGAGTTCAAGTTTTTAACCTCAACTTTGGTTCCTGACAGGCGAAGGTCAGAAAATTCTTTGCTCGCGCTTTCCGGATTGCTAGCGCTTAACCCTCTCTGCGGGGGCTCCGACGCGCGTACGCCATCCGGAAAGCGCTCGCCGTTTGACGAATTTTCTGACTGGTAAACCGAAACATTCGCCTCGCAACGCATCTCCCCTTTTTCCATATTCGCTTCGGATGCGCCTAAATACTGGAACAAAAGCTGGAGCTCTTCCACAAAACCTTTTGCTTGTTTGGCCGAAGTAATATCGGGCTCAGTTACAAGCTCCATCAGCGGAACTCCGGCGCGATTAAAATCCACGTAGCTCGCTTTATTTTTATCATCGTGCTGTGACCGCGCCGTGTCCTCTTCCAGATGAACCCGTGTAATTTTTACGCCGTTTAAAGAGCCGCCCAAAACCAAAGGGTATTTATATTGCGAAATCTGATAACCTTTCGGGATATCGGGATAAAAATAATTTTTGCGGTCAAATTGCGAAGTTTTTTGAGGCATCCCTTTTATCGCGAGTCCGACCCTCTGCACATACTTTACCGCCTGTTCGTTCGCCACAGGCAAGGTTCCGGGATGTCCCATGCAGACCGGGCAGATGTTGATATTTGGGTGTTTTTCGTCAGGATCGTTCTTGCACGAACAAAACATCTTCGTTTTGGTCCGAAGCTCCGCGTGCACCTCCATCCCGATTGTAACACCATAATCTTGCATAATAACGATTATATGATACACTATTTTTCAATGCTTTCATATACAGAATTAAATAAAGGCGTGATGTTCGTCATGGACGGCGAACCCTACCTCGTTCTGGAATATACTTTTTTACGCATGCAACAAAGAAAGCCGACCGTGCAAACCAAGCTAAAAAACCTGATTACCGGCAAAATAGTTCAAAAATCTTTCCAGGGTTCGGACGCTTTCGAGGAAGCCGAAATAGATAAAATGCCGATGATGTTTTTGTATGAAAACAGAGGCAATTATTGGTTTTGCGAAAAAGGGAATCCGAAAAACCGCATTTCTTTCAAAGTAGAGCAAATCGCCGACCAGGCAAAATATTTAAAACCGAACACTGAAGTGATGGCCTATAAATTCGGGGAAAAAATAATCAACATAGAGCTTCCGGTAAAAATTGATTACAAAGTCGTCGAAGCCCCTCCTTCGTACAAGGGCGATACAGCCACCGGCGGCTCAAAAACAGTAGTTTTGGAAAACGGCCTCCAAATCCAGGTCCCGATGTTCATCAACGTGGACGATATAATCCGCGTAAACACTTCAACCGGAGAATACACCGAAAGAGCGGAGAAAAAATAAAAAACGGGACTATTTGTCTCGTTTTTTGGTTTTTTCTGATTCTTTTTTAGAATAATAAAGCGTTATGTCAACATTCCCAGGGCTCGAATGAAATTGTCTATCGATAACATTAATTTTTCCGCCATTATCTTCCATCCACTTGTTGTATTGTTGCTGTACCCCATATCGGGCGTTTTCCTTTTCGTCTGTATAGGTAAAATGTTCGTGAAAAATTTCTACTTTCTCCCTAGCCATTCAATTGCTCCTTTCTGTCTAAATTCCTATCATGTCCCCAAATCTTTGTCCAGCGCTTTTCCCAGATTCACAAAGTGCAAATCTGAGTGCGATAGCTATCAGATTTGCACTAAACAACTGCGTCCGATCGGTCAGGTTTGTTTATTCGAGCAACACAGAGAAAAAAATAAAAACACCCTAAGAATTTAGGGCGCCTTGTTTGCTTTGATATCTTTTATCTGGCCTTCGATGTTTCTTACTCGCCTGCAATAATCTGACCAATTCAGATCTTCGGCAACGAAATGTCCGAGCCAACCGACGAACAAGAAGAGAAATACTGCCCCGCCGATTGAAAAAAACTTTACAATAGGCATAATATCTTCTAATGGCGGGAATAAATTTATCACCGAATAGCCGTAGAGCAACAAGGATACAATCCAAGAGCTTGCGATAACCCACCCTGGCACCAAATATGTAGAATACATACCGCAAGCCGGGCAATAAACTCCCCAACCAAAAATTATCAAACCAGACAGGCCTAAAATCAGATACATTGTCATTTTCCCCTCCCTTGCTTATATCTCTTTGCGCCATTCGGGGTATGCCAAAGTTTTTTGGGTCTTACTTTGCGTTTCTTTGAATATGCGCAAAACAGCATAAAAAAACCTCTCTTTCTTCTAAAAAATAGCACAAGCTAGCCGTGTTGTCTATAGCTCAATTTTTTCGCCCGGACGAAGAGTTCCTGAAGAATTGGCAACGCGGTTGGAAGAAGATTTATTACCTTCTTCTGCTGTTTTTGAAATAGCGGCTCGCTCAGGCTGAGGAGGTGGGTTACTTTCCTTTTTCCACTCAATTTTCTCTCCTTTTTTCTCGGGAGGTTTTTCGGACTGGACTAGAGCCTCGCCAGTAGAGCTACGGCCGAGGGATTTTTTCAACGCCTCGCGCAATGCCTGTAGATTATCATTTTTCTTGAACGGCTGATCCATTTTTTGAAACGGTGGCCTGGGAGTATTAAAATTCCTTTGAGGAGACCCGCCCGCATCGCGAGGTCTTTGCTCTAATTCTTTTAAGGACATCGGCTTTACTTCAGCGCGCATGGTATCCGGCGGCCGTCTTTCAACATAACCTCCGTCGGTCTGGCGTAAAGGCGGTTCCGGCCTCGTTTCCGGCCTTGGATTGCTTGCTTGTGTGCTAAAATTGCGAACATGGGGCCTCTCGGAAAAATTCTGCAAAGGACGACGCGACAACTGCTGGGTCGGCGTCTTATATTGTCCTGCCATGCCGATATGCTCTTTGCAAAAGACAGGACGGTTCGGATCGGGCTGGAAAGGTACTTGGATTTTTTTAGCGCATACAATGCATGTCGCGTCGTACATCGTAACCTGCGGTCTGTCGACGGCAGGCATAGCATTGGCTTCTCCCGTATGACTTTCGCCAATAGTCGCCTTCTTGCTTGCGTCGCCTGCCATATTTTCGGCCCATTCCCTGATTGATTCCTCAACTTTATCGCGCGGGGAACCAAACTGCTTCCTAGAAAGTTCAATGATATCGCTTTTAAATGACTCATGCGGAACTTGAATCGGAGGAAGAGTCGTTGAAGAAAACGGGCGGGAGGCCACGCCGTCAATCATTAATTTTAAATAAACCTGTGCAAATCCGAGATTTACAATATCGGTCGCCATAAAATCAGGCCCGAACTCTTTTTCCAAAAATTCTGCGTCTTCAGCGCCCACTCGAAAAGACACCATAGTACCTACATTGCCGATCACCGCGTCTCTAACCTCCTCCGCAAGTTGCGCCATGTACTGATGCGCAAGAATCAGACAAAGACGGTATTTTCTGGCTTCCGATAAAATATTTGCGAATGATTCCGTGGCAAAATTCTGAAACTCATCCACATAGAGATAAAAATCAGAACGGTTCTTTTCCTCTGCTATATCTACACGGCTCATTGCCGCCAAATAAAGCTTTGTAACAATCATCGCGCCTAAAAGTCTTGCTGTGTCCTCCCCCACTCTTCCTTTCGCGAGATTTATAATCATTATCTTTTTTTCATCCATCGCCTTCCTAAAATCAAAAGTTGATTTTGGCTGGCCAACAATATTCCTAATCAAAGCATTTGACGTCAGCTGGCCGACTTTATTCTGTATTGCAGGAGTAGCCTCGGCCGCAAAACGCTCGGTGTATTTGGCAAATTCCTGTGTCCAAAATGCTTTAATAACCGGATCCGTCACATTGTCCACTACTTTTTTTCTATATTCTTTAACTGCGAGCATCGGGTTTATTGAAAGCAGGGTGGAATTAGGATACTCGAGAAGCGCCAAAACAGTGTTACCCAAAATATATTCCATGCGCGCAGACCAAACATCCGGACCGAATATTTTTTTAAAAACCCCCATAAGGCCGGAGGCGACAAAATGTCTGCGTTCCGGATCAATATTTTCCATTACATTGAAACCGATGGGAAATTGCGCATCACCTGGGTCAAAATAAATTACATCTTTCATGCGCTCTTTCGGAACAAAATCCAAAAGTTTATACGCGGTTTCTCCGTGCGGGTCGATGAATGCCAAACCTTCGCCGGATTGGATATCCTGCATGGCCATGTTCTCAAGCAGTGTGGTTTTACCCATGCCGGTCTTACCGACGACATACATATGTTTTCTCCTGTCTATTTTTTTGATGCCAAAACGCTTAAGTTGGTTCCTGAAGTTGGCCTCTCCGAAATATGTAATTTTTTGGTCTTCGTTCATAACTACGAATTACGAATTTAATACGAATATACTAATAATAGCATTTAATTTAATTGAAAAGGGAGATATCGTGGGCAGTTACCAATTTGCCGCGCCCTTGAACTCAACACCGAGCTTTTCCTTAAGAACTTGTTTGACTTGCTTCATTTCTGACTTAAGAATCGTAAATTCTTCTTCGTGGTCAGTAAGGCGTTTTAAAAATTTATCTAAAGTTATTGTCAGCGCCTGAATCTGTTCTCGCAAACCGCTTAGATCATGTTTTATCTCTATAATTTCTTGCTTCACAAAAACCATATCTGTCTTTAGCTCTTTAACATCCAAAACAATAGGATTAATCTGTTTTTCGACAACTTTTCCGATCGCATCTAAATCTTGTTTGGTTAATGTCATAAATTAATTATAGTAATTCAAAATTAAATAGGCAAATTTGGAGGAGAGGCGCCCTTTTTGGCTTCAATGCGTTCCATGGAAGGGGCGCCAACGACCATGCCCGGGAAGTGATAGATCGTCGCAAGTTCCGAGGAGGACAATACCATTGGCTTTCCGCGGTAAGGCGGATGGAAAAACGAACGCATGCGAAAAGCGTTGTAAATTCTCTTCTTTCTTTTGTATTCCCTGGTTTTTTTAAAGACATAATCAACACTGCTCGAAACGTTCTTGTTCAATTTAAAGCCGTTCAGGCTTGGCGATGCAAATTGTTTAAAAATTCCGTTGACAGCGGGGACGGCAAGCATATTAAAATCCTGTTTCTTTGAGAGATAGATCCAGCGAATCCCAACTTCAAAACCGATCTTTGTCATGTTTCTTTCAAGAGCTTTCAATGTTTCGGTCTCCCCGGGAGAAAGGCGGAACATCGGAGCAAAAAGCGCGTCTTCTTTTTTCTTTTCTGAAGCTTCCGCGCCAAAAATAACGGCGAAAATGGCGTTAACCAAATCTATAAATTTCCCGATCAATGTGGTTCGAGGTGGCTCTTTTTTACCTAAAAGTTTCGCAACTATTGCGGCACCCTCTTTTTGCCAGCTGTCTCCGGCGGGACGCACGATTATTTGCAACCATATTCTTTCCGTATTCCTGAATGAGCCAAAAAATTCAACCAAGGCGGCCAAAGGGTCTATTTTCATTTCTTCTTCTTTTGAGCTTATATCAACCAGGTCGAATTCTTCGTAAGTTTTGATAGGATACGCATCCGGTTTCGTTAATATATACTCGCTTCCCCACATTGACCATTCGGAAGTTGGCATCGCGCCCGGAGCCTGCTTTGTATAGTCTTCCACCGAGCGTATTTCGCATGAAGGATATTGCGCGTAAATTTGCGATTCAACCATCCTTCTGAAAAACTCCTGCGTCCATACATAAAAATGCACTCCTGTCGCATCCCCCACAATCTCCAACGAGAACCATGCAGTAAGCCAGCCGACCCAGTAACGCTCATAAGCGTTGCCGGTTCTGGATGTTCCGTGAATCCCGGCCAAAATACTCTCCATTGCTTTGGGGCTTTTTGCCACATCACGCGGTATACTAATTTCGAGCAGAACCCATTTCGTCTTGGCCATGAAATAAGCCCTCACATAGCCGACCCATGTCTCCCAAAAAACGACCGCAAGCAACGGAGGCGCCCAAAAAGCCCAGCTTCGAGTAAAAACTATAATTGCGTCCGTAAAAATTTGGCTATCGAACAGAGTACCTGCCATCAGACAGCTTCTTAAAGTGTTTTTTGTTCTCTAGATTTATAAGAATGGTGTTTGGCTTGACAAATCGCTTGGCGGAAACGGTTTCGATTATTTTTTCTTTGGTCAAAGCACCTCCCTTGAGTAAATTGGAAATAACATCTCGCACAACTCCCGGCTCATAACCCCATTCTTTCAGAGCGTAGAGTCCGCGGCCAACCAAGACAAATCTTGGATCTTTAATAAGCTCGTTGTGCACCGTCTGCACGTGTACCGCCCTACCGATAAGCTTGCCGATTCCCGCGGCAACTTCCGAAAAATGCATCGGCTCGCCTTTTTTGGAAAGTACCATGTGCGAAAGATCTTTCATTCCTCTCGGCTTGATGGATGAAAACTCGATAAGCCCCCACTCGCCAAAATAATTTTTGGAAATAAGCTTTGAGAGCGAAAGCCAATTGTTTAAAACATTATTAGCTACAGCTCCGCCAAGCACGCTTTGTGCTGAAGAAGCCATTACTTCATAAAGCTGGCGTTCAGGCACGGGAGTTCCGACTTTTCTCAATGCTTCGACGGCATTCTTTAAAACTTTATCGGCACGTTCCTCGGAATCTTTTCCGTGTGTCCAGCGGTCATGTAAAAAATCATTTTCGTGGAGTCTGGCGAAATTACTGTGAAGCGCCAGCAGGAAATAAACATGGTTTGCGTGTTTCGGATGAGGAGCTAGATTTTCCAGCGCCATATTCTCTTTTAGTGTTCCGCCATTGTCGTCAAAATATTTCTCAAGAGCCGCAAAAACCGGCTTCATTTCATCAAATGCCCCCGATTTTCTGATACGGTTCAAACCGTCAAATTCTATCTGCCTTACCCTTTCGCGGGTTATGCCGTATTTCTGCCCGATAGCGTCCAAAGTCATCCTTTTTGGGTTCTTTCCAAGCCCAAAACGCTGATCTAAAACATCTTTGGTCCTTTTTGGCAATACCTGAAAGAGCTTAACTGTGACCTCTTCCGGGTGCATTGGCAATTCTCCTTTCATATTATTAAAATTATGTTAGCAAACTTATAAAAAAGTGTCAAATTCACAGTAGCAAATGTCCAAATTATGTGTCAATAGCGAATTGGCAAGCCCCCATTTTTTTAGACCGACCATAGTTTCAATACTTCAGCCGAGTTATTGGCCGAAGTAAAAAATAAATTTAAATCGGTTTTGTAATTAGTAGCCGCCAATTTTTTCAAATTATTTTTAAGGGGTTGTTACCGGCTCTTCTATTATAGTTGGCTCGGGCGTGGGCGATTGCTCCGGCGTTGGTGTATCGGCCGGCGTTGGAGTTGGTGTGGGCTCTTCTATTATAGTAGGTTCAGGTGTGGACGTTGGAGTTGGCTCGGGAGTAGGATTTGCTATCGGTTCGGGTGTCGGCGTGGGCGATTGCTCAGGCGGAGGAGCAATCGGTTCCGAGCCGGCAGGCGAGGAACTTCCTTCCGGCGTAGGCATTGGCTCTGGAGTTGGCTCTAGAGTAGGTGTTGCGGTAGGCTCGGCATTCTCTCCTTCGCTACCGCCTTCGCTAGAAGTTTCTGGGAATACAATAGGAGCTACTAAAGGCGAGGGCGTAGGAGTTGGTTCGGGAGAAGGAGTGGGTGCCGCTCCCCCGTTCGCGATCTCCAAAAGTCTTTTAATATCATCCTTGGTCAAACACTGATCCTCAACGCATATTTTTTCGTTCGCGCGGAAAACATTCGCAAACACATCGCCAATGCCATTTGCGGCGTCAGCCAGCCATTCTTTGATTCTGGAAAAAATATTAGAAAAGAATTTTTCCGCGAATGAGCGGCTTTTTTCTGTAGAGCTCGCGGTAGTTGAAGCGATCGTTTCGATATTAATATCAAGTTCCTGGATGCCTTTTGTCAGCAGCGATGTAAGGAGCGGATAGTCAACTCCCGACGGAATGCCGTCTTTGTCTATGGATACCAGTTCGGGAATAACCCACACTACTTCTTCGGCAATGAATCCCAGATACGTTGATGTGCCGATGTTCATTCCCGGCTTGAAATTGAAAGATACAGGGCGGAGTTTGAGAATGTCTTCGAGTCCATAGTCCAGATTTTCGATATTTTCCTTGAAGCGCCGGGAAGAAAGAGAGCAAGCGGTGTTGTTGCGCCCAACTTCAAAAGTGGTCGTGTTGACGCAAAGATACTGGCCTGTGTTCGATGAAAGAATAGAGGCTGAAAGGCCAACCTGGCCATGAACCGAAAACGTCCTCCACGGAGTCGTCGTTCCGACGCCGACCTGCCCATAGGAGATATTCCCTGAAGTCGTTGTTGTGCCGTAAATCGTAAGAACCGAAGTGCTGTCTATCATCGCGGAATAACTGTTTACAATACCTGCCGTAGTCGTAGAGCTTGGCATATCCACCCATGAAAGAATTCCTGAATCATCAGCGAACGCCATCGGACCGGTGGAAAGAGAATCAACTGA
>MFIK01000045.1 GCA_001778875.1 Candidatus Giovannonibacteria bacterium RIFCSPLOWO2_02_FULL_43_54
GGCTTGGCCTCTATTTTTTGCAAGAACACGGCGGAATTCCCCCCACACCCCCCTTCCGCCGTGTTCTTGCGGGGACGGACGGAAATTTTGGCGGCGGCATTCAGGTTTACTATTCCGTTATTTTTTGATACCATAGTAATATATTAAACAATTCAAATCGTTAGTACTTCAATTATAGTATTATATTACTATGAGCGCAAATAGCAACTCTAAAATATCCACAAATATCAAAAAATACCGAAATAAGCTCGGTATTTCGCAAGATAAGCTCTCAAAACTTGCAGACGTTACCTATAATACGATTATCAAAATCGAATCGGGAGCTAACATAAACCCGACCATTGAAACCTTATCAAAAATCGCCAAAGCATTAGATGTTGGTGTAGATGACTTAATAAAGTAGAAATATGAAAAATCCAAGCGAGTCATTAGAATTAAAATTTATTTCCGAAATTAAAAAGAAAGCGAACACTATAACAGGTGGTGATCGTGAACGCTCTGTCGAGGATTTCTTCGTTTCTTTTTTTGATGGAATTCCTGGATTTAAAGCATCTCGCGCGGACGCTCCTCGCCTCAAATTCCATAAGACACTTTATACAGACGGCATAGTTTCGTTTAATGACGAGATATTTACGGTTTTTGAATTTAAAAAAGGTGCTATTAAATTTACTGCCAGTAACGAACTCCTTTTTAATCAAGAGGAAAATGTAGTTTATGCACAAGCGATAAAATACATTCTGTGTTCAAACTCAAATAAATTTGCATCTGAACTTAAATTTAATAAGGTATTACTATTTAATGGTTCACAAATAATTAAAATATCAATTGACGAGGACAATTTAAAAGAACTTTACCTGAAACTTCACTGGGACGATGCCTTGAGCAGTTTTTTGAATGACCAGAGAAACCTATCTTCATTTTTGCAAAATATAATTTTAACTAAATTTAACACCATAAAACCACTTGTTGAATTTAGTTTCATTTTAGATACTGAAAAAAATATCAATGAAAGTGAAATTTTAGAACTTTACAAAGAGCTTACTGCAGTATCTGATGCGAAGATAAGTATTATCAGAATGAACTTGAAGGCAAAGTTTTCTGAATTTTCCAAAGCATTTAATGAGCAACTAATCCAAACTGAGGCTACTAAATCTACATATTTATCAAATTTAGTTTTAAGAATATTTATTGAAATTTCTGTTCATATTAACGATGGCATAAATTGTGTTTTAAGCAGAGATAATAAAATTGCTGATTTTAAAGTCCGGGGACAGTCTTTTAGCATTTATTATACAGAGGAGGATGATCAGGGTGAAATGATTGATCGTCCCGTTACAATTTATGCTAACTATATCAAAGATATTGGCCAATTAAATGATTTTTTCAAGAATCACATTATTAACAACCTCGATGTTCTTTATGAAGATTATGACAATTTAATATCTGACGAGAGAACTAGAAAGTCAATCGGTTTATATTTCACAAAATCTGATTTATCTCATCTTTGCTACGAATTTTTAACCAGAGTAATCCCCGTTGATATCTTAAAAACTTGTCATTTTTATGATCCGGCGGCTGGTTCGGGCAATTTATTAAAAGCGCAAGAAGATTTTATTAGCGTGATTGGCTCTGACGTTAAAAAAATGAGCCAAGACATTATGAGAAATCGACACATTAATGTACCGAAAAAAGAAATAGATTTTTTTCAAACTACACGAGAGGATATGGTCAAAGAATTGAACTCGATTGTTGAAAAAAATGGTAGAAATTTTATTGATAATCCACTTTTGATAATAATGAACCCTCCTTACAGAGGGAAAAATACGTGGGTTGAACAAGGTCAAATTGGAAATAAAATTGGAGTATCACGGGACCAAACATATCTTGGTGATGAGTTTATTAAGATTTTGCATTCAAATAAAATAAGATCTAACGATTTATCTTCGTTTTTTATCCTTAAAGCTCTGACATTTTATTTGTTTGACAGTTACTATGGTTACATCGCAACATTTTCGCCAACAAACTGGCTAAACCCTGGGCGAGGTGAGCATGATGAATTTAGAAAATTTATTTCTAGCCACACTAAGTTTATCGGTGGATTTATTATTAATGGAAAGAAATTTTTTGATAATTTGAATTCTAATTTAACAATAGCATTTTCAGTTTTTCAACTGGATAAAGATATTATTAAGGCGGAGAATAAAAAAGATTATGTTTATTATGATTTATACAAAGAGCACAACAAAATTAAAGAACTTTTTGAGCTGAAGCAATACAAAAATTGGGAACCTAGTTATTTAGACAACGAAGACAAAAAACTGAAAATGAAGGCAGATTATATAAAGTTATCCGACCAAATTTTCAATGTAGCAAAAATCGTCAATTTTTCTAAAGATAGGGATGAAAAAGTGTATTTCAAGGATATTTTCAGAGCAATCAATTCTCAAACTGGAGATGATCAGAAAGTTTTACTTCACATTGAAGATAAATTTAAAAATTTAGATTTAAATAAGGTCATCTCTAATACATTGATTAGTAACGATGAGGTTTATATCGTCGCTACTGATAAAGTAAATGGTTACGACATTGCAATTAAACCCAAGGAAAAGAAAAAACGGGGGTGCGTCTTCAGTATACCGAGATCAATTGATGGGCCAATTATGGCATGGCATTATCTGTGGGATTATTTAGCAACATATCCAACGAGATTTTATAATGCAGTACCGATAACCAGAAAATATGCTTTTACCTATATAGATTCAAAACCATTACTTACCATTGAAGATATTAAAAACTCTCGAACTTGTAAATTATTTAGTTTTATTCAGAAGAACGAGCTGGCGCTACAATATATTAAACAATGGCAAGAAAAAATCGGCGACCTGAGAGGTCTATTCTTTTTCTTTTTTGCTCTAACACATTCGGGGGTAGCAACAGATATGGCAAGAAATGTTTTGTATAAAAATAGCCCAATATGGTGTCCGGATTTAAAATCACAAAATATAGATCACATTAAAACTACTATCCAATTGGGAACTGCGTATGCAATCTATAAATTTAGCGATAAATTTCAGGAATTTACCTTATCAAGAAATGGAGAAGATGTAATTAATACTGAAAATTATTTTAGCGTTAAATCTGCGTGGTTTAAAAAATCGAAGATATCAGAATTATTGCTCGATATTCAAAAGGAAACTATTCCCATCGCAAAGAGCATAATCTCTGGGGATATACCAGAAAAACAGATCCAAGAACTACTAGATAAATCTATAAATAAAATTGGTTCTTACTAAACAAAGTGCCGCCAAAATTTCCGTCCGTCCCCGCAAGAACACGGCGGAAGGGGGGTGTGGGGGGAATTCCGCCGTGTTCTTGCAAAAAATAGAGGCCAAGCCCGCCGCCCTGCTCGTTGAGAGCAGAACCCAGCAAAAAAGTTTTCTTTTCCTTTTAGAAGAAAAAATCCGGCGCGCGCAAATCAGGAAAAGCGAAGAAAACTTTTTTGTTGGGTGGCGAGTGGTAGCGAGCGGCGGCGGGTTGGCTTCCTTAGTTTCGTTCAAAGAAAGTTCGCGCAAAGTGTATAATTACAGCAAATGTGCTAAAATTGGAATATGAAAAAAGTGCCGATTTTTTGGGCATCTGTTTTGGTGGTATTATATTTTTATTCTCCGCTAATCGTTTCAGCCGCGCCGAGCATCGCGTCTTTTGATGTTTCGCCCGCGCTTGGCTCTTCGGGATACCCATATTCTTTTACCTGGACTCTAAATGACGCCGGAGGCTCGTCGCTCGTAATTCCCTGCGCGGACGGGATAAGAGCCAAGAACGCCAATACGGGAGCCGAAATTGTTTGTGATACGAAGTTTTCTTTACCAGCCGCGTCATCAGGCGGACTTTTGCTGAAACTTATAAATATTTCGGGTGTCTCTAAAACGATTTCGGTAAAATTGATACCAAAAGATACTTCCGGGGTTTTGCAGGACGCATTGGTCAAAACCGTGTCCGTGTCTGTTTCTCCATCCGCGCAGGTAGTTGAATTTTTTAAATCATCAACGACAACAACGGAAACCGGCAAAGCGGTAACTCTTTCCTGGAACATTCCCGATGCCTGGGGCGCGAATATTTCAATGGAATGCAAAGACGGCGTCCGCGCCACTTCCCCGAATTATTCATCGGGAAATCTTTCTTGCGGCAGGCAAATTTTCAGCACGGCTTTGGGAAAAACAGCTTCGCTCGCGATAAATTTTACCAATTCATCCATAGACGCCATTCCTGTTTCCTTTACGCTTTACCCGGCGATAGGAACGAATATCTATAACGGTATAAACACAGAATCCATTACGGTAGATGTTGCTTCGGACTATGTACCCGATCCTACGGTAAATTATTTTAAAACCTCCTCGCCTCTCACGGTTTTTTCCGGGGAAAATATAAAATTATCATGGGATACGGAAAACACAAAAGGCGTTAATTTTAAAATATCCTGCGCGGATTCAACCACAGCCACTTCATCCGTTGAGCCTAATGTTAATTTGCTTTGCGACAAATACGCGCTAACGACTCTTTTGGGATCCGATGGAAATATTTCGCTCGCGTTTCAAAATAAAAGCGCTATTTCAAAAAATGTAACGGCAACCCTTTACCCCGCTTTCAAAAATAAAGAAGGTTATGACGCGACGAAAAGCAAAAGCCTTGCTTTTGAAATAAAGCCTGCTGGTTTTGTCGCCGCGCCTCTTGTCCCTTCACCAACGCCTTTGCCGATTTCCACAACTACAATTAAACCTTCGCCGACACCGGCGCCGACCAAAACACCAACACCAACTCCATCAGCCGCAAAAACAACGCCGACTCCAACGCCGACAGTGAAAGCAACGCCAACCCCGACCGCAAAAGCGACACCTAAGCCCGCGGCAACAACCGTAAAAATCGCGCCGACAGCATCGCCACAACCTACGCCCGAGGAGACGGATATTCTGGAAGTTGTCGCAAGTCCCAAGTTAAAAAATACACAGGAAATATCAGATTATCTTATCGGAAAAGGGCAGGTTGATGAGATAAAGAGCGCCACATTGAATTCGGCGGAGAATATTTACGAAATACGGGGGCTTCGCAACGTGAAATTATTCTATGTCATACCTGTAAAAATAAAAGTAACCCTCAAGGTCGACGCGCTAAACGGCAAAGCCAAAGAAACGCGCTTTGCCTGGTGGTCATTTTTGGTAAAATGGTAAGCGACATTACGCATGCGCCGCGCGTTATACTGATATGAAAGACTTTCCAAACCTCAAAATAAAGATCAGAGAAGTGCAAAATTTTCCCACGCCCGGTATTCATTTCAAGGACATTACGCCGCTTCTTGAAGACAAAATCGCTTTTGCTGAAGCGATAGACGGCCTTGCCGGTTTTTATAAGGACAAAAAGATTGACAAAGTTGTCGGCATTGACGCGCGCGGTTTCCTGCTTGCTTCCGCGGTAGCATATATTTTAAAGGCGGGTATTGTCATCGTGCGGAAAAATGGGAAGCTCCCGTGGGAGAAAATTTTGCGCGAGCATGACCTTGAATATGGAAAAGGATCGCTTGAGATGCATGTTGATTCGATAAAAAAAGGGGAGCGCGTGCTTGTCATCGACGATGTTCTGGCAACAGGCGGAACGGCGGAGGCCGCAATAAAGCTTGCGGAAGAACTTGGCGGAAACATTATCGGCGCCGGATTTTTACTCGAGCTCCCGTTGGGAGGAAGGGAGAAGTTGAAAAATTATAGTATTGAATCTTTGATCAGATATTGATCTTAAATTTTTGCGCGCTGAGAGATTCGAACTCCCGACCTACCCGGTGTAAACGGGTCGCTCTAACCAACTGAGCTAAGCGCGCGCTAAAAATATTCTAACAGAATTTGAAAAAAAATAAAGAGTAATATATACTTCTTCTATCCGCCGTGGTAGCTCAGTGGTAGAGCAGACGCCTGAAGAGCGTCGTGTCGGGTGTTCGATTCACCCCCGCGGCACCAGTTGGGAAAAGACAAGTCAGGGGAAGTCGCCTCCCCTCGCTCGGCGACCAAATCATACGGCGTTTTGGGCGAAAATTTGAACTGGCGGTTTTCTAAAATATGGTTCGAGCCGATGTTTTTCAGAAATGTTGTCATTTCCGCTTTGTTTTCCGTTTCGATCAATTTTGCGGCTTGATGTAAGGATAAAATGAACTCACGAGCCGGTTCGAGCCAAGACAAACCCCTTTGCTCAATGTCAGCAATTTTTTCAGAAAGCGCGCCCTTTTGGAAAAGCAGACTTTGCTTTTTGGCGGCATATTCTTCTGTGGATAAGGCATCAGCAAGGTAGACATCTAAAAGCTTTTGCAGTTTAGCCTCAATTGTTTCTAACTGCCTTTTTAACGTGCCGATCTCGGCTTGTGAATCTTGTCGCGCCTTGTCCTGTTCGCTATCCAATACCGCCAAAACTTTCTCTGTATCTTGGCTCGACAAAGAAACTTTTTGAAGAAAACTCTTGATTTGATCGGTTAGCATCTCTTCTCTTAAAAAATGTTTTTCTTTGCATAGCCCTTTCTTTTTCGTGCAACGATAGTAAATAAATCCTTTTTGTGTTTCTGCGGTAATCGAAGCACCACACTTGCACTTCATTAAACCAAGAAAAGAAAAATTATGTTTTCTGATCTCTTTTTGCTTGCCTCGCTTACTCATCACTTCTTGGCATGTATCAAAAAGTTTCTTTGAAGTTAACGGCTCGTGAGCTCCCTCAAAAATTTCCCCGCGATATTTCATGAGGCCAGTGTAGAAAATATTTTGTAAAATTTTGTAGACCGTGTTAATGGACATCTCTTTATCAAGATTTCCTCTTAGATTATTTTCCTTGCACCAATTTGCGAGAGAATGAAGCGTATATGCTCCGGTGGCGTACATTTCGAACATTCCCCGAACCTTTAGGGCTTTATCGTGATCAATATCTATTCCACGAGTTTTCAGATTATTCGTGTAGCCAACCGGAGCCCAGCCGGGCCATACGCCATTCCGTATCTTTTGACGCAATCCTCTTTTCACATTCTCTCGCAAATTATCTACAAAATATTTCGATTGGCCGAACGCGATATTCAACATAAACAAGCCTTGCGGTGTTGGTTCAAACCAGAACGTAGGAAATTTTAATGATTTAATCAAGCCGCGATCTACAAAGTAAATTATTTTTCCTCCGTCTACCGAATTACGCGCGAGACGATCCGGATGCCATGAGATAATTCCATCTGCTTTCCCTTTCTCTAAAAATGACAACATTTCTGCGAATTTAATTCGCCCAGGTTCTTTGGCAGTTTTGGTCTCGACAAAAGTCGGACCGACAATTTCAAGTTTTTCTTTGGCGGCAAATTCCCTTAACTCAAAAATTTGGGCTTCAATGCTCAAAACCTGCCTATCTTCGTCCTCGGTGCTCTTTCGAGCGTATATCACATATCTCATGGTCTAAATTAGTTAATTAATAATGAAAAAATTTTCTTTTCCCCTGAAAACCGCCAGTTCAAATTTTCGGCCAAAACGCCGTATGATTTGGTCGCCGAGCGAGGGGAGGCGACTTCCCCTGACTTGTCTTTTCCCAACTGGTGCGCTATTTTAAAGATAGTTCGAACGCATTTTGCGGCTTCGCCGCGAAATGATGGGGCAAAAAATTCGGCGGCGACAGATTGATTTTTAAAACTGCCAAAGAACCTGGAGAAAAACATCGGCTCGAACCATATTTTGGGGAAAAGAAAAATTTTATGAATCAATTTTTTATTAGAAATAAATTTTATATTTTTGCAATTATTTTTATTATAATAAGTTTCTTTGTGGCATTTTGGCTTCTGAGTTATATGACTGATCTTCCATCCAAAACTGCTCGAATTGTGCAACAAAAGGCAAACTTGAATCATTTTGGAAGTACTGTGCTTATCTTGCCTCTTTTTTCTCTTGCTACTGCATATTTTGGGTTTCGGGCAAAAGAATCGAAATTTTTAGCCATTACAATTTTGTTATTGGTTGTGCTTTACTATAGTACGTTCATTTTCATTTAAATGAAAAAGGTGTATAAAATTTTGATTTTATTTGGAATTCTTCTTGTGGTTTTTGTGATAGGAACAGTTTTTCTGAAATCACTAGATAATGAAAGGTCAAAAAATCATGACATCCGCAGAGAAGAGGCCGTTAAAAATATCAGTTCGGCTCTACAGGATTATGCCAATAAACACAACGGAATGTACCCAGCCGATTTATCAGAACTGCAAAAATTTTTCCCAGATCGCTACTTACCGACATATTTTGGAGAAATCTATTATAGGTATAAAAGAATTGACAACAATCATTATTGTTTATATTCCAACCTTGAAACCAGGAAAGATGTTTTCTTTGCCAGTGAGAAGGAAAGTGGCTTTGGATCAACAGATTGTTCACCGAATTGATGAAAGCAAATTTTATTGCGTTTTCTTTTTCTCCTCATCCTCAGATCTTATCGAATAAGACTTGCCGCCAAAGAAAAACTTGAAATTGTCAAAAATCAATCCGTAGCCGCCGAATTTTTTGCCCCATCATTTCGCGGCGAAGCCGCAAAATGCGTTCGAACTATCTTTAAAATAGCGCACAACGCTTAGCGTTGTTCACGGGACGCTAAGCGTCCCACAGAAAACGTTTAAATAAATGAATACGTATTACGTTTATATCTTGTTAAGTTCGATGGACGGCAAGTTATATATTGGCTCAACTCCAGATTTAAAGAAACGTCTTGAAAAACATAATCGTGGCTATGTTTTGGCCACAAAGCATCGCCGACCAGTTAAACTTATATATTACGAGTCATATTTGCATCCTCGCGACGCTAAGCGTCGCGAGGTATTTCTGAAAGGCGGCAAAGGACATGAACAGCTTAAGGTGCAGTTGCAAGATAGTTTCAGAGTGATAAAATACAGATATAATTAAAGTATCGGCTCCACGCTGAGCGTGGACATAATAACGCTAAGTGTTACTCGCCTACCAGCCCCCGCCTACCGGCAGGCAGGTCTGGATGGAACCATATTTTAATTTTGGGGGAAGAAATTTTTTTAATCCTTTCCCTGATGGATTTTCTAAAATTATGCTCATTAAAGACCATGGTCGCATCTTTGACCTCAAAGTTCCAAAAACTATAAAATTTGTTTATGTTTGTGGTAAAGGCCTTTCGCTCTTTGCGAATAAAAGATTCAAGGAAGGCGACAAAATAATTTACTTGAAGGGAAAGCTGATAGACATAAACAAAGTAAATCCTTCGCCCGAAACCATACAGATAAGTGACAACAAGTTTCTTGATAGCAGAGATTATGTTCCAGAAGATTTTATCAGTCATAGCTGTGTGCCCAATGCCAAATTTGATCTGGTTAAACGGCAGGTTATCGCCATTAAAAATATTTCCAAAAACGAAGAAATAACTTTCAACTATCTTACCACAGAGTGGGATATGAAAAAATGGGGTACTGATTTTAAATGTATTTGCGGTTCGAAAAATTGTTTTGGTCATATTAATGGTTTTAAATATTTATCTCGCGCAGAGAAGCTAAAATTGAAACCGCTTTTATCTCCTTTGCTTTTAAAGAAAATTTCATAATGAATTTGCCGCCAAAGAAAAACTTGAAACCCGCCTGCATCAGCTATGCTGAAAGCATTGCGGGCAGGTTGTTATCAGCGTGGCGGAGCCGCGGGATATTCACAATGCATTGATTTCTTATCCGACTAGTGCTAATGTAAAAAGGTGCTTGTGGGCGCAAGCCCCGTTCAGCTAAGGATTTCCTAAGCTGAAGGCAAGCACGACAAAGATACTGCATTTATATGCGGTGTTTTTGTTTATCCGTCTTCTATTCCGCTGTCGTAGAGTGTCTGCCCTCCCCTTAGTTTGGAATCCGGCATCACGCTCCAAAAAGTAACGTTGCCGTCGCCAACTCGTCTCAAGATCGTCCGGATCTTTATTTTGTTTTCACCGACAATAGCAACAAACCCCCAGTATTCAGCTTCTTTGGTTCGTGATAAACCATCTTTTCCTTTCTTGCCTACAGCTACGAACTCTTTTCTATGCTCCTGCAAAGTTCCGGAGTTCTTGATAACCGTGATTGCCAAAGGCAGGAGACTAAATTTCAGAAGTTGCTCCTGCTTATCTCTTTCCCGCCTTGCCGAAAACTGCAGATGGTGAAAACCATCGGAATTGAAAACGACTTCGCTTTTCAAATACGGATTATGTATTTTTTGCTGAGCATCGTATATCGCCCTAGCCTTAACTTTTCTTTCATTGAAATAATCTGGATCCATATCGGTTTAATCATATTCTTTTTCGCATTTTGCGCAAATTTTATCCTAAGCTTATTACCAACGGCAAGTAACCCTTTCTTGTGAGGGGTTCTTACTTTGCTATGATTGCCACACAAGAAATTTACGCAGCTAACCCATCCGTGGTCTCTGCGGGCGGATTTGTTTTGAAATACTTTACGAGCTTTCGAAGCAATCTGTCCCAAGTTCGAGGTATGTCCTGATGCGGGGCACCAGAAAGGAAAAGTCAAATAGTTTTGGTTCGCCTCGCGGAGTTTATCCGCCATTTCGGCGGACTCGGCGACTAATTGGTATTCAATTTTCGGGACAAATCTGTTGATAAAGCGTCCGCTAAGAGCATACTAGACAGTATTTTGGCGCTGTGCTATATATAATTGATTCCAAAAGGAGGAAAAATGTGAAGAGATTGTATTTCGGCAGTCCGATAAGTATTTATGGTTCGGAGCTCGACTTGAAATTGACCGGAATTATTGAAAGGGAATTCCGGGACTGGGAGATAGAAAATCCGAATCAGCAAAAGCATAAGGACGGTTATCAGTTGTGGAAACGGAATACTGGGCGTGGAATGGATTACTATTTCCGGGAAGTATTGCCAAAATGCGACGGAGGAATTTTCCTTCCATTCAGGGACGGTAAATGGGGGGTGGGAGTTTTTGGAGAATGCGAATTTTTGCGCAAAGACGCAAAACCGGTCTGGGAAATCACGCATAACGGAGTCGTTTCCCTCGTTATTTTTTGGGAGACTGTTAAAAAAAGAGCTCTTTCGGTTGAAGAGACGCGCGCGCGGGTTTACGGTGCGGACGGAAAAGTTTTAGTTTATTAAGCCTTGCGATAATCGCATGGCTTGCCCGACTGAAATCATTCTGGCGGGCTTTTTTTTATCGCAATTTTAAGCTACATTAAAGCTAATGTTCATGGCGCAGATCAAAGAAGAAATAGGGAAAATAGTGGGCGACGAGATTGTCTTTTCGGTCGAGCGGCCGGAAGATCCGGAGCATGGCGATTATTCGTCCAACGTCGCCTTGGTGCTCTCTAAGAAAGAAGGTAAAAATCCAAAAGAAGTCGCGGAGCGCATTAAAGACCAACTTGGAAGCTCGGCTTCCAAGTTCGGATTTTTAGAGAAAGTTGAGGTTGCAGGACCGGGATTTCTGAATTTTTTTCTTGCAAAAAAAGCTCTAATTCAGGCACTTGGAAACCCGGTTTCCAAGTTAACAAAAAAGCAGAAAATTAATATCGAATTTGTTTCGGCAAATCCAACGGGGCCTTTGACGATGGCCAACGGCAGGGGGGGCTTTTACGGGGACGCGCTCGCGAACATTTTTGAGGCCTTGGGCCACAATGTTACGCGCGAATACTATATTAATGATGCGGGGAACCAGATAAAGCTTTTGGGCGAGAGCATTTTAGCGGCGGACGGAAAGATTCCCCCGCGCGAAGAATTTTATAAAGGAGAATATATCAAAAAATTAAAAGGAAAAACGGCAAAGCAAGCGACCGCAATTTTACTGAAAGAAATTAAATCATCTCTTAAAAAAGCAGGCGTTAAATTTGATGTTTGGTTTTCGGAAGATAAAAATTTGCACAAAAAAGGCGAACTCAAAAAAGTTCTTGAATTTTTGAACAAAAAACACGCAATCAAAGAGAAAGAAGGCGCGTTGTGGTTGGGAGATGCCGTTGTAATTAAATCTGACAAAAACCCGACATATTTTTTGGCTGACCTCGCGTACCATTATGATAAATTCATAAAAAGAAAATTTGATATCGCGGTAGATGTCTGGGGAGCGGACCACCACGGTTATATAGAAAGGATGAAAAATGGAGTTGAGGCGATTGGAGTTTCGCCTGACCGGCTAAAAATAATAATAATGCAGCTTGTACGTTTGGTTTCCGGCGGAAAAGAAGTTAAAATGTCTAAGCGCACAGGAGAATTTGTTACGCTTGATGAATTGTTAAAAGATGTCGGGGTTGATGCGGTGCGGTGGTTTTTTTTGGAACGGAGCCCGAATACACATATGGATTTTGATATGGATTTTGCAAGGGAGCGGTCAAAGAAAAATCCCGTATACTATGTTCAATACGCGCACGCGAGGGCGTGTAGTATTTTGAGGAATGGTAAGCAGGTCAAATTTAGGACATCCGATGTCCAAATATTAAAAGAGACAGAAGAACTTGCGCTTATCAAAAAAATTCTCCAGCTTCCGGAAATTATCGAGGATATTGCAAGTGATTATCAAGTACATCGCCTGACACGCTATGCTTATGAGTTTGCACAGACTTTCACTAATTTTTATGAGAAGCATTTGGTAATTGATAAAAAAAACAGGGAGCTCACGCAAGCCCGCCTTGCTTTGGTGTTTGCCACAAAAAAAACTTTAAAGCAAACGCTCGGTTTAATGGGAATTTCGGCTCCCGAAAAAATGTAAACTTATGCCGCTCTATTTTATAACCGGAAATAAAAATAAATTTAACGAGGTAAAATCAGTTTTACCGGATATTGAGCACTTGGATATGGATTTGCCGGAAATTCAGGATGTCGACGCGCATAAAGTTGTAAAAGCAAAGCTATTGTCCGCGTTTGAACATAAAAAGGGAGAATTTATTGTCGAAGATACGAGCCTGTATCTGGATTGCTTAAATGGTCTGCCTGGGCCATTGGTTAAGTGGTTTCAAAAAACTATTGGAATAGAGGGAATCGCGGATTTGGCCGAAAAATTCGGCAATGACGGAGCTCTGGCAAAAACAGTGATCGGATACGCAAAAAATCCGGAAGAGATATATTTTTTTGAAGGAGCGGTTTCCGGAACAATCGTTCCGCCGATAGGAGAGCATAAATTCGGCTGGGACCCGATATTTCAGCCTGATGGGCATACAAAAACTTTCGCGGAAATGGATGATGAAGAAAGAATGTCCCTCAAAATGCGCCGCATCGCCACGTTGAAATTGAAAGAATTTTTGGATATTTGAATTGATACTCCGGAGGAAATGTGATAATTTGTTCTTAGAAGAAGCTGGCAAATGTGAAAAGAATTTTGATATTATTTTTTGTCGTGCTGGTTTTGGCAATTTTGGGATTATTCGGATTTGCCGGAGTAGCGACCAATGCAACATTGATATTATGCGCTGTATTTTTTATGCTCGCCGTAATGGACCTTTTGAGATGGCTGGCAGACGGAAACCCGCCCGATTGACACGTCAATGGAGATGTAATACTTTTGAGGCAGGTGAGATTTTTAATATGTGGCCCGCCAGAGCCGGGCTTTGCAGAGCCCGAAAAAAAGTGACCCGATGCCGATAAAGGATATTTTGATACTATTAATGTTTCCGGTATGCGGAGTTTTGGCCTGCGGTCTTTTTTTGGGAGACATTTCGGAAGAATTTGAAAAATATTATAACGCAAACGGGCCGATTACTTTTAAGAACGCCAAGCGCGCTTTTAGAGCATTTCTGACTTCGGCGCTTATTGCCAAGGCGGTCTTGGGCGTATATGCGTTTCCGGCCGCCGTTGTTTATAAATTATGGATGAAAGAAGATTTTAATTTCAGATTTTCCCTGCCTAAAGATTTCTGGACAAAATATTTTAAATAGGTTGCTTTTTTGTTCGGGAATGCTAGGTTTTGGTAAGATTCGCCGGCTGAATGAAAGGTTTGTCTTTGGATTTTTTGATGCTGCTCATAGGCAACATTTTTCTGTACCAGATATTTTTTTGGCTGATCGATGTTCCTGGCACAAAGAAGCTTCTTGGCTTGCAGACGGATTCATTGTGGCTTTATACTGCTTATTTTTCGTTTATTTCCATGTTTGTCGCATACCCGGCTGTTTATTTGATCCATATGGCAATTGTACGGCAGTCATTGGTAAATATTGATGTAAAAGTAATTGTGATGTTGATATGGCTTGCTAATCCGGTTGCTCTCTTTATTTCGGAATATTTCAACCGCGGCCAGTTGAATTTATCTCTACGGGTTGTAATTGGATTTTTACTCATGGCCGCGGCGCAAGTTGTGATGCGCTGGAAATGAAAATTTTAAGCCTACCATCGGGTAGGTTTTTTTGTTATACTTTCATCATGTTTAACGAAGAAGAAATACTCAGTTTTTGGAAGAAAAATAAAGTTTTTGAAAAATCCGTGGAGCAAAGGAAGTCCCGACGCGGAGGCCGAGATAAAACCAAAAGTTTTATTTTTTTTGAGGGGCCTCCGACCGCCAACAATGTTCCTCATATGGGACATTTTGAAACGCGCGTTTTTAAAGACATTGTTTTGCGCTTTAAAACAATGATTGGTTTTTACGCGCCCCGAAACGCCGGATGGGATACGCACGGATTGCCGGTTGAGGTTGAAGTGGAAAAAACGCTGGGTCTCCGGAATAAAAAAGAAATAGAGGCCTATGGCGTTGCCGCGTTCAATAGGATGTGCCGCGAATCTGTTTGGAAATACAAGGGTATTTGGGAGAAGATGACTGAAAGGATGGGCTTTTGGATAGATATGGCGCATCCATATATTACTTATGAAAATTCGTATATCGAAGCGCTTTGGGGTATTGTCAAAGAATTTGCCAAAAAAGAATTGCTATATGAAGATTTCAAGGTTTTGCCGTGGTGCGCGAGATGCGGTACGGCGTTGTCTTCGCACGAACTTGCGCAAGGATATGAGAAGGTGCGCGAAAACTCCGTTTTCGTCAAATTTCCAATTTCCAATTCTCAATTTCCAAATTCATATTTTCTTGTATGGACCACAACTCCTTGGACGCTTCCCGGCAACGTCGCTTTGGCTGTAAATCCGAAAATTGATTATGTTTTTGCAAAAAATGAAAACGAAATTTTAATATTGGCCGAGTCCCGCATTTCGGTTTTGGACGAAGGCTACGAAGTTATTAAAAAAATAAAAGGAGCGGAACTTGTTGGTAAAAATTATGAAACACTTTATCCTGTCTCCGACATATGGCGTACGGCTTATGGCGTATTCGCGGGGGATTTTGTTTCAACCGAAGACGGCTCGGGAATTGTGCATATTGCGCCCGCATTCGGGGACGACGACTTTCAGCTTTCTAAAAAATTTAACCTGCCGGTACTTTCTACGACGGGTCAGGACGGCCTGATGAAAACACCGGGGTATGATTGGAACGGCGGATGGTTCAAGAAAGCCGACAGGCTTATAATAGAGGACCTCAAATCAAGACATTTGCTTTTTAAAGAAGAACCATACGAGCACGACTATCCTTTTTGCTGGCGGTGTAAAAATCCGCTTATGTATCTGGCGAGAAAATCCTGGTGGGTGGACGTAAATAAAGTAAGAGGAGAACTTTTGAAAAATAATCAGACTATCCATTGGTATCCTGAACACATCAAAGACGGCAGATTCGGCGAATGGCTGAAAGAAAAAAAGAACTGGGCATTTTCCCGCGAACGCTATTGGGGGACGCCGTTGCCTGTTTGGAGATGCGGTAAATGTTCAAAATGGGAAGTCATCGGTTCGCTTAATGAGCTGCAAGAAAGAGGAATGACAAGCGGAAACAAATATTTTATCATGCGGCATGGAGAGGCGGAAACCAACGTGAAAAATATTACCAATTGTTCTTTAGAAAAAAATCTTTATCATCTTACCCAGAAAGGTAGAAAACAAGTTGAGGAAACTATAAAGATGATGCAGAAAAAAAAGATCAAGCCGGACTTGATCTTTGCGTCCCCCTTTTTAAGAACAAAAGAAACCGCTGAAATGGCGGCCGAGCAGCTAGGAGTTTCAGCCGAAAATTTTAAATTTGATCCGCGTCTCGGCGAAGTAGATACCGGGATTTTTGCGGAAGGAGACCTCAATAAATATCATGTTTATTTTAAGAATCAGCTTGAAAAATTTATGAAACAGCCTCCGCAAGGAGAAACCTTAACTCAATTAAAGATGCGCGTGTTTTCCGCTATCTCCGAAATAGAATCGCGCTATCAAAATAAAACTATACTTATAGTAAGCCATGAATATTCTTTATGGATGCTTTGGACGGCGCTCGAAGGCAAGACCAATGTGGAATCGACAGAGGAGCACGTGAAGAGAAAATGGGAGTTTTTAAAAACGGCGGAATTTGAAAAAGCGGAATGTTTGAATATTCCGCGCGGCGAAGACCTGGTTTTGGACATGCATAAGCCCTACATTGACGCCGTTAAATTGAAATGCGCGTGCGGAGGCGAAATGAAAAGAGTTCCCGAGGTTTGCGATGTTTGGTTCGACTCCGGTTCAATGCCGTTTGCAAGCAATCCGCCCGGTTTTCCGGCAGACTATATTGTTGAAGCAATCGACCAGACAAGAGGATGGTTCTACACGCTTCTCGCGGTTTCAACTCTTCTTGGAAAAGGCGCGCCGTACAAAAACGTAATATCGCTTGGACACGTGCTGGACGCAAAAGGCAAAAAAATGTCAAAGTCACTTGGTAATGTTGTGGACCCAATGAAACTTATTGAAAAATACGGCGCCGACGCAGTGCGCTGGTATTTCTTTACGGTAAACCAGCCATGGGATTCAAAATTGTTCAATGAGGCCGACGTAAAAGATGCCTCGCGCAGATTTTTCGTGATACTTTGGAATATTTTACAATTCCACAAGCTTTATGCCGTAAGCCGTAAGCCGTATGGCATAAAGCCTAAGGCGAAACTTCTGATCAATCGTTGGATTTTATTGCAGCTCAACGAAGCGGTTGGCGCAGTTACGCGCAAACTTGATATCTATGACATTATTGGCGCCGCCCGCGATCTCGAAAATTTCGTTGTTGAAGATGTTTCAAGGTGGTATGTGCGCAGAATCCGCGATGTAATGAAAGAGGACTCAAAGGAGACGAAAGAGACAAGCGTCGTTTTGGAATATTTGCTCGGTGAAATTTCAAAACTTTTGGCGCCATTTGCTCCATTCATGGCGGAGAAGATTTGGCTGGAGCTTTGGAATAAGGGAAGTGTTCATTTGGAGGATTGGCCCAAGCTTCGTGGGAAAACACTCGGTGTTAAATCCCCAAAAACACCGAGTGTTGAGGGGCGAAGCTTGCTAGGAAATATGACCGAAGTTCGCCGCATTGTCGGCTTGGCGTTGGAAGCCAGACAGAAAGCTGGTGTAAAAGTAAGGCAGCCGCTCTCTTTGCTGAAAATCCGAAATCCGAAATCCAACCCGCCTGCCGGACGGGCAGGAATCCGAAATAATATGGAATTGATAAATTTAATTAAAGAAGAAATCAACGTCAAAAACATAGAATTTGATCTGAAGCTTGAGGACGAAGTCCGGTTGGATACCGTAATTACTCCGGAGCTTCATGAAGAGGGAATCGTCCGTGACCTTATCCGCGAAATTCAGGCGGCAAGGAAAACCGCAGGCTTAAAACCGAAAGACAAAGTTTCGGCAATGCTTGAATTGCCGAAAGAAATATTTGAAACTGCCAAGAAATATGAAAAAGTTCTGGCCAAGGAAACGAATCTGGAGTCCGTCAAAATCT
This sequence comes from Candidatus Giovannonibacteria bacterium RIFCSPLOWO2_02_FULL_43_54, assembly GCA_001778875.1. Classification (GTDB taxonomy): domain Bacteria; phylum Patescibacteriota; class Minisyncoccia; order UBA11713; family 2-01-FULL-45-33; genus 2-01-FULL-45-33. Next base: position 17,783 of record MFIK01000045.1, read on the forward strand.
CGGAAGCTGGCGCCGTAAAAATATCGCTAAAATAAAAAAAGGGGGAGCATTTACGCTCCCCCAGGAAACACGATTGGTTCCAAAAGATTAATTTGGCCACAGGGCGAGCAATTTTATTAGCCCGCCATCAAAGATGAACAGGAATAGCCAGTGTTCGACTGATATTGCCATGACTAACGGCCAAGCAATCTGTATCAGCCTCCATTGCCACATTGCCATTTCTACTTCTTCTCCGCCACTGCAAAATAGATATACGCTATCGCCCATTATTGTTTCTGCCAGTCCAGATCCGACCATTCCTCGGCAGGCTCGATCGATGTCGCCGGCGATCAAGTATCCTGTATTAAGATAGATCGTCGCGCTAAACAGCAGAAGCAAGATTCCTACCATTAGCTTCGTTTTGCGGTTTTTGAAATTTACCGTCACCGCCATTTTTTGTCCGTTAATTCTGCCATAACCCCCGTTAATGCCACTTTCCATAAAATCCCCTCCTTTTGGGTTGTTTTTGAGCCTATTTTAGGTTCTCCTGTTTGCCGTTATACATCTATTAGATTATTTTGTCAAATCCATTATTTTTTTGTATCATTAATAGCGTCTTATGCCGAGCAATTACTACAATACCGAGGGACTTATCATGAAAAAGATGCCGTTTGCGGAGGCGGATTTTTTGGTTAGGATTTTGACAAAAGATTTCGGGAAGATCGATATCCTGGCGAAGGGTGCGAGAAAATCCGCGTCAAAGCTCAATTTGCATTTGGATATTTTAAATCATGTTCGGATTTCTTTCGTAAAGAATAGCGACATAGCGAGGGATAGGATACCAACTTTAACCGACGCCGAGGTAATTTCGCGGTATGACGATTGGTTTCTGAATTCGCAATCTTTGTCCGTTGCGGGAAGAGTGCTTCAGGTTCTCGATCTGATAATTCTCCATCACTCGAAAGACGAAGAACTTTTTTTACTGACTGTTGATTTTTTTTCAACCCCCCCGGTCTCACCTAGCGAGTCGACGCGGGTGGATATTTTGGAAGAGAGCGCCATAAAATTTTTGCGTTCGGTTTTCGCCCACGAGGGGCACGGAGATACCTTGCCCCCCGAACAGTTTCAAAATATTATCAAACTTTGGCCGGTGCTTAGAAAGTTATGCTACAATATTCAATATGGCAGACCTTGAAGATTTAAGAAAAAGGCTTTACCGCGAAGGTGAGGATTTTGGCGAAAGGAAGATACCGCCGGAGCTTTCGCGTCCCAGGGAAGAGCTAAGGGCCGCCTGGGTGCCGGATCCGAAACCAAAGATAGACTTGCGCAAGCGGAAGATATTTTTATGGCTGGGGATATTTGTGGTCATAGCTTCGATCGGCACCTTTTTATTTTTCCAGTTCTACGGTTTTAACGCGTTTTTGAATATTCAGGATATAAACGTGGATATTGTTGGTGAAAAAAATATTTCGAGCGGGGACAGGGTATCGTGGCAGGTTAAGGTCCAAAACAACAACAAAACGGCGATCGAGGACGCCGTTTTGGTCTTTAATTATCCGGAAGGGGCGACACCGGTGATTGGCCAAAAATTGGAAGGAGTATTCAGAGAAAAAAAAGACCTGCACACGCTGAATCCGGGCGAGTCGGCAAGTTTTACTTTCAACGCTTATGTGTTCGGCGCAAGGTCGAGCCAAAAACAGGTTTCGGCGACGCTTGAATACCGGCCGAAGAGTTCCTCGGCAACATTCGGCAAACAATCCTCGTTTGCTTTCAGTATCGCCAGAGCGCCAGTCACCGTCTCCCTTGTTTTGCCGGAGGATCTGAGGATCGGGCAGGAAATAAATCTTGAGATCCGTTATAATTCCCAATCCGAGAAAAAATTGGATAATTTATCCGTGATATTGTCTTTGCCGGATGGGTTTGTGTTCGATTCGGCGCTGCCCGCTCCGACGATTGATAAAAGCAAGGCACAGGGCTCGGCAAAAAGTTTGACCTGGGATGTAGGAAGCTTGGGTCCATCCGAAGACGGCGTGATCAAGATAAAAGGTAAAGTGTTCGGGAACAATTTGGAGCCTAAAAATTTTCAGGCCTCTTTAGGAATTCTTTTGAATGACAACGCAACACTTTCGATATATGACGCCGCTTTGGTCAGCGCTGTTTTACATTCGCCGTTTTTGGAATTAACAATGCTCGCGAACGGCAAGGCATCTTATATTTCATTCCCCGGGGATACGATCTCGTTTGAGATAGGCTGGAAAAATAATTTATCGACATCGGTCAAAAACGCGATTCTTGAAGTTAAACTGGACAGCCCGCCCGTGGACTTAAAAAGCTTGAGAATAGACAACGGTTCATACCGCGAAAGCACAAAAAGTGTCGTTTGGAATGCTTCAGGCTACTCTGAATTTAAAAGCATTGCCCCGGGGCAATCCGGCAAAGTGAAATTCATGTTCAAGATAAAAAACAGTTTGCCGCTTGAGCCCACTTCTCCAAGGCCTGAAGTAAAAATTTCGGGCACTCTACGGTCGGTGGATTCCATTGCCGGTTTCGAGGGTGTTGATATTGGCGGTGCTACAACATACGACATTAAGGTTTCGTCCAAAGTTCAATTTACTTCAAAAGGATTGTTTTATAATGCTCCGATATCAAATTTGGGTTCCCTTCCGCCGCATGTCGGGAAAGAAACCACATATAATATTGCTTGGTCGCTCGCAAATATGTCGAACGATGTGGATAATGTCACTGTAATTTCCTCTTTGCCTCCGTACATTAATTTTAAAAATATTATTCTTCCTGCGAATTCTAATCTGACCTACAACGAAAATTCCGGAGAGCTTGAATGGAGGGCGGGGAGGGTGCAAGCTGGCACGGGTTTTTTGCGCCCATCCATGCAGGTTTCGTTCCAAATAGGTCTTGTGGCAACAGAGGATCAGATAGATTCGGCGCCTATACTTATTGAAGAATCCAAAGTTTCCGGCAAAGATGGTTTTACCGGCGTTGAATTGTCCGGCACCGCTCCGCGCATCACGACCGATCTCCCCGATGACCCGCGCATAACCTTTTCCCAGAAAAAAGTAGCGCCGTAGGTTGTAGCGTGCTACATTATTTTTATGGCGAAAGAGGAAAATAAGCTTGAGAAAATTGTGAGCCTTGTGAAGAGGCGGGGGTTTATTTTTCAGGGCTCGGAAATTTATGGTGGGCTTGCCGGCATTTATGATTATGGCCCGCTGGGGACTGAACTCCGACACAACATAAAGCAGTATTTTTGGGATAAATTTATTGCGGAGCGCGAGGATGTTTACGGAATGAGTGCCGCAATTTTGATGCCCAAGCGCGTGTGGGAAGCATCCGGGCACACCGAACTTTTTACCGATCCGTTGGTTGAATGCAAAATTTGCCACGAGCGGGTGCGCGCGGACCAGCCTGAAGCCATAGCCGGCCACGAGAACACCCACAAAAAAGAAAAAGGAAAAATGGCGTGGTCAGAGTCGAAAGTGTTTAATTTGCTTGTTGAGACAAAGCTCGGCGCGTCGGAGAAGAGTGCTACAGAAGCGTATTTGAGGGGGGAGATAACCCAGGGCGTGCATGTGAATTTTAAAAATATTCTTGATTCGATGCATCCGAAATTACCGTTCGGCATCGGGCAGATAGGAAAGGCTTTCAGGAATGAAATTACCCCGCGTGATTTTCTTTTCCGTCAGCGCGAATTCGAGCAGATGGAGCTTCAATATTATATAAAGCCCGATGAGAAGACAGGAAAAGAGCAATTTGAGTATTGGAAAAATTTTGCGTTAGATTGGTATTACGGTTTGGGTTTTAAAAAAGAAAATTTGCGCCTCCGCCAGCACGCGGAGAACGAGCGCGCACACTACGCAAAAGACGCCTGGGATATTGAATACTATACGCCGTTTGCTGGCTGGAAAGAGGCGTGTGGAATACACCACCGCGGAGATTGGGACCTGAAACGGCACAGCGAATATTCCGGCGAGGACCTTTCGTATTATGACGATGAGACAAAAGAAAGATTTATTCCGTGGGACATAGAATGTTCCGGAGGAGTTGACCGAGCGGTTCTTTTTGTGCTCTCGGAAGCGTTTACGGAAGATGAAATGAACGGTGAAGCAAGGATATATTTGCGTCTTTTACCAAAGATTGCTCCCGTAAAAGTCGCGGTTTTTCCGCTTTTAAAAAATAAACCGGACCTAGTTTTTAAAGCCAAAGAAGTTTACGGTGTTTTGAAGAAAAAAATTCCCCAAATGATGTTTGACGATAACGGAAACATCGGCAAGCGTTATCGCCGGCAGGACGAAATCGGCACCCCGTGGTGTGTTACAATTGATTTCCAAACTCTGGAGGACTCGACCATTACCGTCAGAGACCGCGATTCGGGAAAACAGGAGAGGAAGAATATAGACGGACTTGACAAGTATTTTGAGGAGATGCTACGGTAGTTGGCAGAAGGGAGGATAATTTATGGTCGGAAGAATTGTAATGTTTGTTGCCGTGGCCACGCTGGTTACACTGTTTTTGTCAGTTTTTGTGTTCACTAATTAATTAAAAGGGCAGAAGCCCTTTTTTTCCGTTCGTTTGATTTTTTGGTTAGGTATGCTAGTTTTAACTTATGCAATGGAATAGTAACCAAATCGATATTTTAGCAAAATACTTTGCAGATTTATCGAAAGTTATCGTTATTTCTACGGTTATCGGTTTCTTTTTGCCAATAGGAGCGGCGTTGGTTACCGCGCAAACTTTTATAATTGGCGCGGTGTCGGCTTTTGTTTGTCTTTTTATCAGTATAAAGTTACTGAAATGAATCCGAACCCTTTGATACTGTTCTATCTTATTGTTGGCGTAGTCGCTACAATTATTTATGTAGTAGTTATTAATAATAAAGACTAATATGATAAATTTTTCACCATTCGATATATTTGCGTTAGTAATTTTGTTGGTGATGTTCGGTATTGTGCTGTTTTATTCTCCACGCTCAAAAAAACGCTAATTTTCATCCGTGACAGCGATTCGGGCAAGCAGGAGAGGAAAAATATCTCCGAACTTGACGGATATTTTGCGGAGATGCTAGGTTAAGGTCAGAAAAATGGTGATTTGTGGTTCGTTGGAAGCGAATTTCATTGTCTGTGGCGGTTGGAATTTTAATAACTGCGGAACATTTTTATCTGGGGTTTAGCCCGACAGTCTCGATTGCTCTGGGGGCGACAGGCGCAGGAGCTACAGTGATATTTTTGCGTTTGCAAAAGCAAAATTAAAAGGGTCAAGCCCTTTTTCTTTTTATATTATCGTGTTAAAATAAATCGTGGCGAAGTTAAAGAAGAAAAATTTAACGGAGGGTTGGCGGATAATCCTCAAATACTTACAGCCTCACCGAAGGGCTGTTTTTGTCTTGAGCGCGCTTAGCGTTGTTTCTGCGTTTTCAAACGCCGCTGTGCCTTATTTGGCGGGAAAAATCGTGGACACAATAAAAACTCCCTCCGTTTATTATTTTATTCTCGCATGGTTTATTATCCGCGCGGCAGGAAGCGCGATGGATTGGAGATCGGTCTTGATGAGGAATGAAATTGAGGGGCTCTTGGAGAGCGAGTATCTTACTCACGGGCACGGAAAACTTTTAGTGCTTCCGATGTCTTTTCACAAAACACATAAAATGGGCGAGATTGCGAACCGGATATCCCGTGCATCAAATTGGCTTACTAATATAGTAGGCAATGTTATCATAAATCTTCTTCCTCAATTTTTAAGCATTGTTTTCGCGCTTTGTTTTGCTTTTTATATTAAGCCGGTTTTAGCTGTTGTTCTTTTATTCGGTGTTGCTGCTTACTCCGTTGTGATGGTGCGTACTGCGCCCAAAATCGCCGATATGTCGCTTGCGATGCATAAAGCTTACAATATTGCCTACGGCGACGCATACGACGCGGTACTCAATGTGCAATCGGTAAAGCAGGCCACCGCTGAAAAATACGAACAAAAAAAATTATACAAAAATTTTGTCGCGAAAGCATATAAAGTCTGGTTTAGCATGGAGAAGCTCTGGGGCAAGCTGGATTTTTCGCAGAAAGCCCTCGTAGTTTTGGTACAGCTGGTTGTTTTTATTTTGTCGGTAACATTTATTCAAAAAGGGGAGATGACTATCGGGCAATTGGTTATGTTCAACGGATACGCAGCGATGTTTTTTGGGCCGTTTGTGATTTTAGGAAACAATTGGCGGACAATCCAAAACGGCGCCGTGGCCCTGGAAAGAGCGGAGCAAATCTTATCTTTACCTGAAGAAAAATATTTTCCTGAGAACGCGGTCGTACTCCGGAGTATAAAAGGAGAGGTTGAATTTAAAAACGTAAGTTTTTATTATTCTAAAAAACAGGGAAATATTTTAAATAATATTTCTTTTAAAGCGGAACTTGGCCAAAAGATTGCGCTTGTCGGCGAATCGGGCGTCGGCAAAAGCACGCTGATTGATCTTATGTCGGGATATTTTTGGGCGCAGGGCGGAAAAATTTTTATTGACGGGCATAATCTGAAAAATTTGGACCTCAAATTCTTGCGTTACAATATAGCAGTTGTGCCGCAAGATATCATTTTATTTAATGATACGATTAAAAATAATATAAAATATGGCAGTTTCGGTGCTTCAGATACAAAGATTTTGGAGGCGGCAAAATTTGCCCATGCGGATGAATTTATCGAGGCGTTCCCGAAAAAATATGAGCAGATGGTCGGTGAGCGCGGCATTAAGCTCTCAATGGGCCAAAAACAGCGCGTTGCTTTGGCGCGTGCTTTTTTAAGAAATCCGCGGATTTTGATTTTGGATGAGCCGACATCGGCCCTCGACGCAAAGTCGGAAAAATATATTCAGGAATCTTTGCTGGAGCTCATGCGCGGGCGAACTACTTTCATAATCGCACACCGCCTTTCCACCGTCCGCGAAGCCGATAAAATAATCGTTTTGGAAAAAGGCATCATCGCCGAAACCGGAAGCCACGACGAACTAATGAAAAAACCGGACGGCATCTACCGGAAGCTATACGAAATGCAGGTCGGGCTGGTTTAACCCTTTTTTTATTTTTAAAATATGTTAGAATTATTTCAATGTATAAGTTGAAAAAACTCTCGGGCGGGCTCAAAATCCTTTCGGTGCCTATGAAAAACACAGGAGCATTTACGCTCTTAGTTTTGGTCGGTACCGGTTCAAAATACGAAACAAAAAAAATAAACGGAATTTCGCATTTTTTAGAGCACATGTTTTTTAAGGGGACGGCCGACCGCCCAAACCCAGGGCAGGTGAACCGCGAGTTGGATTCCATCGGAGCACAGCACAATGCTTTTACTTCAAAAGAAGTTACAGGCTATTGGATAAAAGCGGCGAAGGAAAATTTTGATGTCGGCTTGGATATCGTTTCAGACATTTTGACGAAACCGCTTTTATCGGAAGTAGAAATAGAAAGGGAAAAGGGTGTCGTGATACAGGAGATAAGAATGCGGAACGACGATCCGATGAGCCGGGTCGGATATATTTTTGAAAAACTGTTATGGGGCGACCAGCCGGCGGGATGGGAGATAGCGGGGGATGAAGCTACGGTAATGTTCCTAAAACGAAAAGATTTTTTGGAATATTTTTCTTCGCAATATGTCGCTAAAAATTCAGTTGTGGTCATTGTGGGGAATTATCCCGCGGGCGCCGAAAAAAAGATCGAGCGCGCGTTCGCGTCGCTGAAAAAAGGCAGTCCGGCAGGCAAGATGGATGTCAAAGAGACGCGGTCGTCGATCGGGATAGCGGCGGAAAAGAAAAAAAACGAAGCGACAAATCTGATATTAGGCTTTAAGGGCTTTGATATGTATAGTCCGAAGCGCTACGCGCTTGATATGCTCGGCGTCATTTTGGGAGGCAATAGTTCGTCCCGCCTTTTTTTCGAGGTCCGCGAAAAATTGGGTCTTGCGTATTATATCGGCGCGGGCTCTATGCTTTATACAGACAGCGGATATTTTGATATAAGCGCGGGAGTTCCGCACGATAAAGTTGAAAGCGTGCTTGGTGTTGTGCTTGCCGAAATAAAAAAAATAAAAGATGACGGAGTGACGAAAGATGAACTGAAAAAGGCCGGCGATTTTTTGCGCGGTACAGCGAAAATTTCTTTGGAAAATTCAAGCACGCTCGCGTCGTTTTTCGCGGAGCAGATTATTTTTAAAAAGCCGATTTTAACTCCTGAAGAGAATCTGAAAAAACTTGAGAAAGTAACGGCCGGAGAAATTAAAAAAATAGCTAATGAAATTTTCACGGCGGGACGCGCTAACTTGGCTTTGGTGGGAGCGGATCACGATAAGGATAGATTAACAAAATTATTAAATAAGGTTTAAGATAAGAGTAATGTCCGATAGGCAGTATCAATACATAGAGGTATCATTTTGGACGATGCTAAAAGCGGCTCTTTTAGTAATCCTTCTTTGGGCAATTTGGCTGTTGAGGGATGTTGTAGCCGTAATATTGCTTTCGATAGTTATTGCGTCCGCTATCGAGCCTTTAAATCATTGGTTTAAAAGGTACCGCGTTCCGAGGGTTTTGGGAGTCATAGTTATCTATCTTGGCGGATTTCTATTTTTTATGGCGATTATTTATCTTATGATTCCGCCGCTATTCGGCGATGTCGCGGCTTTCTTTTCGTCTCTGCCGGCTTTTATTGAGACAATATTGGGACGGAAAAGCGCTATTTATGATATTTTTCCGGATATACCTTCCGCACCGGGTGCTTTTATCCAGAGCTTTGCGTTTTCGCTTGAAAACTCGGCGACAACTTTTTCCAAAGGGTTGTTTTCAGCAGGATCAAGTATTTTTGGGGGCGTCTTGTCGTTTATTATGCTGATCGTTATTTCGTTCTATCTTTCCGTTCAGGAACACGGCGTTGAGAATTTTTTAAGAATGATCACTTCTTTGAAGCACGAAGCATACATATTGGATCTTTGGAAAAGGTCTCAAAGAAAGATTGGGCGGTGGCTACAGGGCCAGTTGCTATTGGGCGCGCTTGTCGGAGTCATTGTTTTTCTGGGACTCACAATCTTGGACGTAAAATACGCGATCTTGCTCGCGATTCTCACCGCGGTTTTTGAAATAATTCCCGTGTTCGGTCCGATCATGGCGGCGATTCCCGCGATTGCCGTGGCTTTTGTTCAGGGACCGTTCGTTGCGCTGATGGTGCTTCTTTTGTACGTGCTCGTACAGCAGTTCGAAAACCATTTGATCTATCCGCTGGTTGTCCGAAAAACGGTAGGAGTCCCGCCACTTTTGGTGGTTATTTCTTTGATCGTTGGAGCCAAACTCGGAGGTTTTTTTGGGATTGTTCTTGCCGTTCCAATCTCCGCGGTTCTTGTGGAATATATGAATGATGTTGCGGCACACAAACAGCCGAAAGCACAATGATATTTTTCGGCAACTTTGATAATTTAAAAATGTGTTAGTTTCGTTGCGATAGTTTATAAACTAACATATTATTCGCATGGCTGGTTACAGGCCGAAATGATGTTTTAGGTGTAATTCGTTATCTATCTGTTTTGCTAAAATAAATCGAACATAAGGCCTAAGAGAGAAAAATTCTACTACAAAATCGACTTCATTTTGACATTCAAACGGGTGTATAAAAACGCTTTTTTGAAAACGGTAAAATCCCATGTGTTTGAGTAGTTGGCTAAGAGCATTTCTGCCTTTTTTATGTTTTTCCGGAATATCAAAAAGAACGATGTGCCAATTACCATCCCATTTTTTCATAACGGGTATTGATATTTCGTCTAATTTGTAGGTTAATGCTTTCTTCTTGCCGTTTTGAGTCAAAAATATCGTTATTGAATCGTCTTTATTGTCTTTTGAATCAATCAGCCCGGCTTTATAAAGCTTGCGGATTGCATTGTGTAGTGCGCGCCGATTTATGCGCCCCCATTCTTTTTCTGTATTTTTAATTATTCGAAAATATTGGGTAGGGGAACGTGTAAGCCCTAAAGCGGCTCCGGCTAATAATATTAAAAGGACTTTTTGAGATACCGGCCCAATTTTTAGCTTGCTGTATTTTTTCATTAAATTTATCGTAGCAGGTCGTGTTGAATATGCAACTTTTAATACTATCGCACGAAAAGTGACATATTTTATTTGTTAACAAATTGCTTTCAAAAACAAAAAAGCCGCTTGTGCGGCTCAAAAAACGAAATAGGCCATAAGCGCAACGATTATTGCAGCTACTACACCGAAAATGGCGCCAACTATTTTATTAGTCGATGATTTATCGACTTGGTTAAAGCGTGTAAAATCTTCGATAGCCACTCCAACCCCTCCACCGATAACCAATGCGAATATTAAAACTAACGCCAGTTTCATATCGAAGCCCCCCTTCATTGAAAGATTCTGAAATTAGGCTATCATATAGCTATCCTTATGTCAACCAAAAAAGAAAAATTTTATATAACGACTTCAATACCGTATTTAAATGCCGCGCCGCATTTGGGGCATGCGCTTGAGTTCGTGCAGGCTGATATTTTGGCGCGTCATGCGCGGCTCCGCGGAAAAGACGTTTTTTTTCTGACTGGCGCTGATGAGCACGGCGCGAAGATTGCACGCGCGGCAGAGGCGGCAAAAAAAACGCCGAAAGAATTCACGGACGGGAAAGTCGGATTATTTTTGGAACTCTTAAAAAAACTGAATATTTCGAACGACGATTTTATACGAACTACCGATCAAAAACGCCACTGGCCGGGAGCTCAATTATTATGGGAAAAACTTAAAGCAGCCGGGGATCTTTATAAAGGACGCTATAAGGGACTTTATTGCGTTGGCCACGAGGCCTACATTACTGAAAAAGACCTAAAGGACGGATTATGTGAAGACCACAAAAAAGCGCCGGAGGCGTTGGACGAAGAAAATTATTTTTTTAAGCTCTCAAGATATAAAGATAAATTGAAAAAAATAATAGAAAATGGCGAGATCGAGATCTTGCCTGAATTTAGAAAACGCGAAACGCTGAATATGCTGGAAGAAATAGGGGACGTGAGTTTCTCACGCCCTTCAAAAGATATTTCGTGGGGGATACCCGTGCCGGATGATGCCACTCAGACAATGTATGTCTGGTGCGATGCACTTTCAAATTATATTACCGCGCTGGGATATGGTCAGGAACCACGTGAAAACGCGAAGCGTTTTTCTACGTGGTGGCCCGCTGGTGTCCATGTCGTCGGCAAAGATATATTCAAATTTCATGCTATTTTTTGGCCGGCAATGCTTATTTCGGCAGGATTGCCGTTGCCCAAAACAATCTTTATCCATGGATTTATTCACGTAAGGGGCGAAAAAATGTCCAAATCTACCGGCAATGTGGTAGACCCGCAACCCTTGATAGAAAAATACGGTAAAGAAGCGGTAAGATTCTATTTAGCTCACGAGGTATCTACTTTTGCCGACGGGGACTTTACGGAGAAACGCTTTGATGAAGTTTATGAAGGAGTTTTAGTGAACGGGCTCGGGAATATTTTGTCCAGAACCGTGAAAATGATGTCTTCTTTTCCTTCAATACCCAAGCCTGACGAACACGACTTGGGCAGATTTCCTATCAGAAAAAATCTTGATTTTATAAAAAATGGAAAGGGGCAGATTTCTGTTGAGGAAATTTCTCCGGTGTCTTTGGTTGATTCGTTCGTCTGGCAGGAATATAAAAAGGCGATGGAGGAGATGCAGATAGCGAATGCAATAGAAATTACATTTACTTTTCTGCGCAGACTCGACGAATATATTGAAGATTATAAGCCATACAAAATGCTAAAGACGGATCCGGAAAGCGCGAAAATAATTCTTTGGCATCTTGCGTATTCTTTAGCTTCGGCCGCTTGGATGTTGAAACCGTTTTTACCGGAAACTTCTGACAAAACGCTGAAGGCGCTGGGGGTTGACCCTGATTCAAAAGAAGAATGGAGAGAATTTTCCGCTAAAAGCGGATCCGCCTTTGGCGGAAACGCCGGTGAGGCGATACATTTATTCCCAAGAATAAAATGAGCCCAAAATTAATCGATGTACACACACATACCCATTTCGCGGCGTACAATGAAGACCGCGATGCGGTAATCAGGCGGGCGCTGGATGCCGGAATGTGGATAATAAATGTGGGGACACAAAAAGACACCTCGCAGGATGCAATTGATACTGCGCATAAATACGAGGGAGTTTTTGCGACCGTGGGGTTGCACCCCATTCATAGCGAAAAATCTTTCCACGATGCCCAAGAACTGGGTATTGAAGGCACTGGAGAAGATAAAGGATTCTTGTCTAGAGGTGAGGATTTTGATCGTAAGTATTATAAAAAATTGGCGAAAGACCCGAAGGTTGTGGCGATAGGCGAATGCGGTCTGGATTATTATCGGTTGACCGAAGAAACGAAAGCCAAACAGGCGGAAGCATTCAAAAATCACATCGAATTATCAATAGAGATCAATAAGCCGTTGATGATTCACTGCCGCAACGCGTTTGGCGATTTAATTGCAATTCTCCAGGAACACCGCTCACTATTAAGCAATAAGCCGGGAGTTTGCCATTTTTTTACAGGTTCTGAGGAAGAGGCAAAACAATTGATGGATTTGGGATTTTCGTTTTCTTTCGGTGGAGCAATAACTTTTGCGAGGGAATATGAAAAGTTAATAAAATTTATTCCGCTCGACCGGATACTTTTGGAAACCGACGCGCCGTATGTCGCCCCGCAAGCTTACCGCGGAAAAAGGAATGAGCCTCTTTATGTCGAAGAAGTAGCAAAAAAAATCGGGAGGATTTTAAACAAAGATTTTGAAGAGATAGCAAAAACAACAACGGAGAACGCGATAAGGGTTTTTAATTTAAAATAAAAAATCCCCGCGAGGCTAGGGGGATTTAAACGTATTCTAAGAAAGATACATCGGCAGAAAAAGTGGTGGCTTGAACGAAAAGCTCAGCGACTGTATTGAAACCCAATTTAACAGATTCCATGGTCCGCCCACCTTACTATTTGTGCCGGATTTTCTGTCGCCTGAAAATGGCTGCTTACCTACATACGCGCCGGTAGTCATGGTGTTATAGAAATTTCCAGCTCTTACGCGCATACACGCCTCTTCAAAAAGATACATGTTGTTTGTATGCACGGCACCGGTTAATGCGTACTTAGATGTCTTATCGCAGATGTCAAAGACATTGTTTTTATAATTTTTTTTTGGTAGCACGCAAACGGTCAGAACCGGTCCGAAGATTTCTTCTTCCATTGTTCTATAAAATGGATCCTTAGTAACTATCAGTGCCGTGTCAACAAAATAACCGACAGCGCTATTTTTTGCGAATCCTGACGGGAATACAAGTACTTCTTCAAGTTTATCTTGCTCAACATCTAGCAAGGCCTGATCGATATAGGCATTAATATTGTCTTGTGCTTTCGCGTTAATGACAGCACCCATAAATTTGCTGAAATCTGCAATGTCACCGGTGCGTAAGGCGCTCATTGATTTAATTAAATGATGGCGAAGCTCGAGCCACTTTTTTTCGTCAACATACACGCGCGATGTCGCTGAACATTTCTGGCCCTGATAGCCCAACGCTCCCCTCCAAATCATTTCGGCAGATTTGCGCGCGTTGTAATCAGGGAAAACAATAACAGGATTTTTTCCGCCAGTTTCACCAACTAGTCGAGGATATCCTTTATATTTTTGCTTGCCAACATTTAGTCCGACATGACTCCAGATATCTTCAAACACCCCGGTGCTACCGGTAAAATGTACACCCGATAATTCGTTGTGTTCTAACACAACCTCTGAAATCGTTCCTGAATTTCCTTGGACTACAGAGAGAACATCTTTCGGCAATCCCGCCTCAAGAAGAATTTTTAACAAAACATGAAATGAGTAGACTGTGTCGGAACATGGCTTTATAACGACTACGTTTCCCATTATCAATGGCGCGCAAGGCAAATTACAGGCGATTGCCGCGAAATTAAACGGCGGAATTGCGTATACAAAACCCTCGAGAGGTCTAAAATTTACGGTGTTTGCAGAATCAATACAGTTGTCGGGTTGTTGCGCATAAATTTCATGAGCCCATTTGCAGTTAAACTTTAAAAAATCAATTGCTTCTTGCACATCAATTGATGCTTCATGAGGGTTTTTTGAAAGGTCTTCCATTACCGCTGCGGTCATTTCAACAAAATATTTTGTTTCCAAAAGCCGCGCAGCATTTTCAAAAATTAAAAGCCTATTTCTCCATGGGAGCGATTGCCATTTTTTTCTCGCGCGTAGAACGGTTTTAATCGCCCACATAACATGCTCGGGGCTTGCTTTACAATAACGAGCTAAGAGGCGACTCATGTCATGAGGAGGTATGCAATTGCCTAACTCTTTAGTTCTAACCGGTCCGTTAATCCACAACGGCAGAATTTTTACATTGCTATTATTACGGCGTATTTCGTCTAATTTTGCTAATAGCTCTTCTTTCTTTTGGGAACCTTTTTCAAAACCCACATAAGGCGAGTTTCCCGGTTTTCTAACTTGTGGCAACGCGTTTAATTGCATTTTTCCTCCTTGTTAACAATTGCCGTCCGTTCCGGACTGGCCTTTAAGGTCAAACAAATCAAAGCCTTTCGGTGACACTTTTTTGTCTTGCTCATCTGAACCGTAATAATCGTCCTCGTGAATAAGGCCGGCCGGAAAACTGTGCGGAGCGATGGCGTGTACTATGAAAGTGTCGCGGATCGATTCTACATGCCCTTTTAGAAGATCGGCTTTGGTGGGTTCGTGCAGGAAATCGCAGTGCATTTTCAGCCAATTTTCAAAGTTCTTTCTGGATTCCTCAAGCATATTTTCAGTCATAACATTACACATAAAGCCTCCTTTTTGGCTTATCTGGCTTTAATATAGCTCCGCAAAATATGTTGTCAATGAGCCAGAAAACTGCTATTTTTAAATAATATATGATTCCATATGATCATAAAAAGATAGAAAAGAAGTGGCAGAGGTTTTGGGAGCAAAAAAAACTCTACAAAACTTCCGACAGCGCGGAAGAAAAGGATAATTTTTACGCTTTGGTTGAGTTCCCGTACCCTTCGGGTAATTTGCATACCGGGCATTGGTATGCTTTTTCTGTACCGGACATTTTTGTGCGAAAAAAAAGAATGGAAGGAAAAAATATTTTATTTCCCATCGGGTTTGACGCTTTTGGATTGCCGGCGGAGAATGCCGCGATAAAACGCGGGTTCGACCCGAAAAAATGGACATATGAAAATATTGATTATATGCGACGCCAACTTCGGTCCATGGGCGCGTCTTTTGACTGGAGCCGTGAAGTTATTACCGCGGATCAGGAATATTATAAATGGACGCAGTGGATATTTTTGCAGTTTTTTAAAAAAGGATTGGCGTACCGGGCGGAAACCGCGGTCAACTGGTGCCCGAAAGACAAAACCGTGCTCGCGAATGAACAGGTTGCAGCAGGTAAATGCGAAAGATGCGGAGCGGAGGTTGAGCAGAGGCAAATGAGACAGTGGATGCTCCGAATCACGGATTACGCCGAGAGATTGCTTTCAGGTTTGGATAAACTGAACTGGAAAGACGAAATTAAGCAGGCGCA
The DNA here is from genome assembly GCA_001778875.1 of Candidatus Giovannonibacteria bacterium RIFCSPLOWO2_02_FULL_43_54. Taxonomy (GTDB): domain Bacteria; phylum Patescibacteriota; class Minisyncoccia; order UBA11713; family 2-01-FULL-45-33; genus 2-01-FULL-45-33. The sequence goes on from MFIK01000045.1 coordinate 33,372, forward strand.
AAGGAATTGGATAGGAAAAAGCGAGGGCGCAGAGATTGAGTTTGAAATTAAAAATGGCATAGCATCGTCTTACGTGTTGCTTCATGGATATACCGGTTCTCCAAATGATAACTTTTTTCCGTGGCTTAAAAAGACACTGGAAAATCGGGGCGCAAAAGTTTATGCGCCAAAATTACCGAATACAGATGACCCGCGCGTCTATGATCAAGCGGCAGAAGTTTTGAAATCTGTGCCGTTTAATAAAGATACTGTTATTGTCGGCCATAGTTTAGGGAGCGTTGTTGCGTTAAAAATAATTGAACAGCTAAAAGTGCCTGTTAGGAAAACAATAATAGTAGCCGGTTTCACTGAAAATAAATTTATAGACGAGCCGTTTGAAGTGCACACATTTGACTGGAAATTTAATGTGAAAAAAATCAGACAAAATGCCGGCAAAGTCTGTATTTTGAGAGACACAATTGATGATGTGGTGCCGCAATTTCAGGCTGAAAACATAAAAAAATTAATTGGGGGTAAAATATTTGATTTCACCGCTTCAGAGCCGCATGCTTCCGGAAAAATAGAGCCAGAAATTTTAAGACACTGTATTGATTCTGTCCGTGTTTTCACTACGCGACCCGATACGCTATTCGGGGCAACATATGTGGTTTTGGCTCCGGAGCATGAGCTTGTACAGAGTCTAGACTCTAGAATCGAGAATTTAGAAGAGGTAAAAAAATATATCGGAGAAGCCAAAAGGAAAACTCCGTTACAACGACAACAAGAAACCAAAGAAAAAACGGGAGTTGAGTTAAAAGGTGTTAAGGCGATAAATCCCACAAGCAAAGAAGAGATTCCGGTCTGGATTGCGGATTATGTTTTGTCGGGCTACGGGACCGGCGCAATAATGGCAGTTCCCGCGCACGACGAACGCGATTTTGAATTTGCTTCGAAATTTGGTCTGCCGATAAAACATGTGGTTATTCCTTCGGTGGTTGATCACGTAAATCCTCCCCGGCCCGATAAATCCTCAAAGACAAGAATTAATGTGCACGCATTGGTCTATGATCCGGTAAATAAAAAATATTTGATAATTAGAAACAAAAAATTCGGCTGGGACACAGTTGTCATCGGTGGGGTGGAAGAAGGCGAAAAAGCGATCAGCGCGGCACTCCGCGAGCTAATGGAAGAAACCGGCTATGTTGACCTGGAATTTAAACGGATTTTGGGAGGGCCGGCGAAAGCGGTGTATTTTGCGAAGCATAAAGATGAAAATAGGATAGCAATTACAACCGCGGTATATTTTGAATTAAAAAGCGATAAGCGCGTCGCAATAGCTGAAGATGGAGAGAACGAAGGAAATGAAATATTGTGGATAGACGCCAAGGATTTTGTCCCAGGAAAAATGGTCAATTCCGAATTGCCTTATTGGTTGGAAAGATTAAAGGCCGGGACGAATATGGCGTATGCGGGTAATGGGGCGTTAATTAATTCCGGAAAATTCGAAGGAATGGATTCCGAAGATGCTAAGAAAAAAATAACAGAATTTGTCGGAGGGGAAATTAAAACTCAATATAAGCTTCGCGACTGGGTGGTTTCGCGCCAGCGCTATTGGGGCGTGCCGATACCGATAATTTATTGTGAAAAATGCGGAGTATCTGCCGTGTCTGAAAAAGATCTGCCGGTTAAATTACCTGATATAAAAGATTATTTGCCGACAGGAGAAGGCAAGTCGCCATTGGCCAAGGCAACTAAGTGGCTAAGCGTTAAGTGTCCGGTATGTGGAGGAAATGCTGAAAGAGAAACAGACACTTTGGACACGTTTGTGGATTCTTCATGGTATTTCCTCCGATATTGCGATCCGAAAAATAAAAAAAGTTTTGCCGATGCAGAAAAAATGTCGGCATGGATGCCGGTTGACCTTTATTCGGGGGGGGCGGAGCACACAACCATACACCTTTTGTATTCGCGTTTTTGGTACAAAGCAATGTATGATTTGGGCTTACTTGGCGGCGAAGCCGCCAAGTTGGGAGACCCGTCTCGCCTAGGCGAAGCCGAGGCGGATGAGCCGTATAGTGAGAGAAGAAATCGAGGGATAATTTTGGGGCCGGATGGGCAGAAAATGTCCAAATCCAAGGGTAATGTCATAGACCCGGATGAATATGTTGCAAAGTTCGGAAGCGACACCGTACGTATGTATTTAGCGTTTATCGGCCCATACAGCGAGGCTGGCTCATACCCATGGGACCCGCACGGCATTTTGGGAATACGCCGATTTTTGGACAGGGTGTGGGCGATGGCGAGCACAAAAAATTTGCTGAAGGCAGAGGTTTTTCAAGACTTTTCGCAGCGTGACGGCGCGAGACTTAGCAATTCGCCAGCAGGCGAATATGCGGGTCTTGAAAAATCTGCTGCTGAGGCAAGTATTGTACGAACCATAAACAAAACAATCAAACAAGTTTCGGAAAATATTGAGGATTTTAAATTTAATACTGCGATATCGGCGATGATGATTTTATTGAATGAAGTGGAGAAACAGTCTGATGCCATAAGCCATAAGCAATATGTCGAGTTTCTCAAAATCCTTGCTCCGTTTGCACCGCATTTAACCGAAGAAATTTGGCAAAAAATGAACAAGTCCGCCAAAGGCGGACCAGCCAAGGGCTGGAAATCAATCCATTTGGAAAAATGGCCGGAATATGATCCGAAGATGCTGGAAGAGGAAAATTATGATCTTGTTGTCCAGATAAACGGCAAAACGCGCGACAAATTCAGCGTGTCGGTAAATATTTCGCAAAGCGAAGCCGAGCACTTGACTTTAGCGCGTGAAAAAGTTAAACTTGCGCTAGACAATAAACAACTGCGAAAAATTATTTTTGTGCCGAAACGGCTCATCAATATCGTGGTTTAGGAGGTTTTGTGGGATTTGTCTTTATAGTTGCGGGACTGATTGGTCTTGCTGTAGCATTGTATTGGCCACGCCCTTTTGACGTATCAGGAGAAACAAGAAACCGAATGACGCAAAAAGATTTTGATGAATTAGTCGAAAAATTATTGCGTTGCCCGATGATGTATAAAGGTTTGGTTTTCACGGAAGTTAAGCACGTCCAGCCGTTCTTAAAGGAAGAAATCGAAGAAGTTTTAAGACAATATATAGATATAGTTTAATGCCCCGACTTTGTGTCGGGGTTTAATTTTTGTTTCGAATATGCTACATTTTTGTGAGATTTTCTTTGAATGATCATGGAAAACTTTTGGAGAGATGCGCAAAAATTGCCGAACATCA
>MFIK01000046.1 GCA_001778875.1 Candidatus Giovannonibacteria bacterium RIFCSPLOWO2_02_FULL_43_54
TAATTCTTTTGATCTGCCATTATCTCGTTTTGAATAGCCGAAACCATCAAGCAACATTCGGTCCCTATCGCCACCTTTCGGAAGCGGCTCAAGGGTAAATAGAGTAAGCATTGATTTTGCGCTTCGCCGATATGCTTTCAGTTCAGCAACGCCCGCAATATCGGGGAGTGGTATATTGTTTTCTTTGATATTGAGTAAATCTTCAAGTGTTTTTCCTATGCCGGTATCGCCAGCCCTATGCGTTGGAACAAAACCAAGTTTTTTGACGCGCTGAAGCTCCTTTTTGAGGGTGGCTAAATTCATACTATTTTAGAAAATAATCCATCGGCTTTTTGTAAATCCGAGCAAGTTCTTTCAACGCAACAATATCAATCCGTCTCTGTCCGGCTTCAACTTTTGAGACATGAGATTGTGTCTTGCCGAGCAGTTTAGCCACCTCTATTTGATCCAAACCGGCCTCTTGGCGGGCTCTTTTTAACTGCTCAACAATGTATTTATGGTCCTTTGAGTAGATTGCTTTGGTCATATTGATACTTGTATGATAGTATTCCATTGTGTTATATTCCAAATTGTCATATAGTTTGATGGAGACCACTTTATAAACACTATCTAGTATAAACCGGGGTTTTATTTTATAATTTAAGCATGTCCGGTTTTTCATTATTTGGTAAATCCCAGTCCAAAAAAATCTCGGTTCTTGCCGTAGACATCGGGACGGCGTCAATTTCAGCCGCGGTCTCCGAAAGAGGGAGCGACGGCAAAGCAGACATCTTAAAGATTCTCCGCTACCCCGTGCGCCTTGTCGGCCCCGCAGTGCCACGGCATAATGGGGGCGAGCAGACGATAGCGTTGTTTCTTTCTTCTTTTAAGAAACTTTTCGCCGAAGCCCACAAGGTAAAGCGCAAACTCGACAAAATAGTTATCAGCTTCGCGGACCCATTTTTTGTTGAAAAAAAACTTACCAAAAAAATATTAAGAAATAACGCGAAAACTCCTGTCTCGCACGAAGAGATAAAAGACCTTATAATTCAGATGGAAAAAGAAGCTTGCGACGGAAACCAGGAACTAGTCGTCGGTGGAAGAGAAATAATATTAATGAAAGTAAACGGATACTTGGTGGGGAATCCCGTCGGTTACAAAGGCTCGTCTTTGGAGATTTCCGCGGCGTTTACGCTTGTTAGCAAATATCTTAAAGATTATATTGAGCAGGCGAAAGAAAGTATTTTCTCTTACGTCGAAATAAGCTATTATTCAGATACGCGCGTTCTGTGGCACGCGCTCAAAGCTTCGGACAACTTGTTCGAGCCGGCTCTTGTTATCGATATCGGCGGCGAGATATCAAGTTTGTTTTTTGTTGATTCTGCCGGCAGCATTGAACACTACGCCGCAATGCCTTTTGGCATACGTACGCTTGAGCGAAGGATAGCAGCTTTTTCCAAGATAAGTTTTGACGATGCCGAAGCCATTTTAAAAAAATTCACCATAGAAACCTTAGACCCCGCGCTCAAGATGAAGATAGCGAAAATTTTGGATATCGCGAGCAGGGACTGGTGGATGCTTTTCAAAGATACAATGAAAGAAGAGCGGATTCCGAAAAAGATCCTGCTTACCGGAGGTGGAGCGGGGTTCTCGATATTTATAGAAACAATAAAATTAAATTTTAAAAGGTATTATGACATGGAGGTTGACCTTCAGGCGATGAAAGCGGAAGCTTTCCGTGATTTTCTAAAACCGCCGGACGCGATATCCGGAGGAGGAGATGTTACATTAGCGGCTTTAACACTTTATGCGGAATAAAAAAATAATATCGGATGTAATAATCAAAAGGGTCCAGCGGCCTGTTCCGAAGAAATATCCGGAAAAAGAAATTGAGCCGTCCTATGCTAAACCGCAATTTAAGCCGATTTCAACCAAATTCCAAAACGAGAGCGGGTTTAAAAGTTGGCGCATTGCTGGCATCGCCGTTTTTGCGGTGGTTTTTTCCGTCACAGCCGTAATATTGATCGCCTTGAGATTGTCTAGAATCGAATTGGTCCTTACTCCGAAATCAACGATTGTCGCCGTAAATAAGTCGGTGATGTTGTCCAGATCGGCGGGCGTTAATTCGGTAGAATTCAGCACATTGGCGCTTCCGTATCCGATGAGCGGTTCTTTTGCTTCAGAAGAAAAAAAATCAATAGAAAACAAAGCTCGTGGAACGGTTGTCATATTCAATAAAAGCTCCAAAGATCCCCAAGTACTCATTGCTTCAACCAGGATCGAGTCTCCGGAAGGGAAGATCTACAGGATACCTTCGACCATAATTATTCCCGGCACCAAAGTCGAGGGAGGCAAGATAATTCCCGGCTCGAAGGAAGTTGATGTCGCGGCGGATAAGCCTGGCGCTGAATATAATATCGGACTCACGGATTTTACCATCCCCGGCTTTAAAGGGTCGCCGAAATTTGAATCCGTTTTTGCGAGGTCCAAAACAGAGATGTCCGGAGGATATGTAGGAAACTCACAAATCATCACAAAAAATGCCGTTGATGCCGCGGTCGCGGAACTTGTTTCGGAAGCGAATAAAAATTTAAAAAATATTATTTCAAAAAAATTGCCCGAAGATTCGATGTTTCTCTCCGGGTCGGAAGAATTTGCCGTAATTTCCGTCGAAACAAATCCGAAACTTGGAATGCCGATCTCGGACGGCCGGAAATTCGAAGTCAAATTAAATGCCGAAGCGAGAGGAACGATAGTAAAAGAAACCGATCTTGCAAAAATGCTTTTGAAAAACGATGTTGATCTCGCCTCTTTGGGAGGCGGGGAAATCAGAATTAAGAACATCAACGAATTGGATATCAAGCTTTTAGGATATAAATTTGATGCAACGAGCTTAAAAATGGAAGTGAAGGGCAATGCCACCGTGGAAGCGGCAATTGATATTGATTATACAAAAAACAAATTAATGAATAACCGAATAGGCAATTCCGGCGATGTTTTAAACCTTTTCCCCGCCGTCTTCCGTGCAGAGCTAAAATATCATCCTTTTTGGGCGGGCTCCTTGCCTGGAGGCATGTTAAATCCCATGTCCCGCGGCCGTATTGACATCCAAATCATATCGCGCTAGTATGTCTATCATCTATTCCTTAAATGGCATCCAATAAAGGTACTGTTATTAAAGAAGGCCGTGTAGTTGAAGCCCTGCCTTCAGCCACTTTCCGCATTCAAATCGACGGTGAAGAGCGGGAGATTGTGGGGCATCTTTCGGGGAAAATGAGGCTCCACTATATTAAAGTGCTGGTCGGCGACAAAGTGACGGTTGAGTTCAGTCCTTACGACGAAACCAAAGGGAGGATCATTAAAAGACTGTAGTCCGTTATTGCTGAATAACAAATAGGTATGAGAGTAAGAGCATCGGTAAAACCAAGGTGCAACAAATGCAAAGTGGTCCGAAGGAAGGGCCGCGTTTTTATTATTTGCGCGAATCCAAAGCATAAACAAAGACAAGGATAATGGTTCGAATAGCGGGCATTAATTTGCCGGACAATAAAAAAATTCCCGTCGCCCTCTCATATATTTACGGAGTAGGCGTTCCTTTGGCCATGCATATTTTGAACGAGGCGAAAGTTGATATAGGTAAGCGCGCGAAAGATCTCTCTCCGCAGGAAGTCAATAAGCTCCGCGATATTATCGAAAAAAAATACACGGTGGAGGGTGATTTAAGGCGTGAAATTACCTTAAATATTAAAAGACTAAAAGACATCAACTCTTACCGCGGTTTGCGCCACAAGAGAAATTTGCCGACGCGAGGCCAGCGCACAAAAACAAATTCCCGGACTCGGCGCGGCAATGTCCGGAAAACAATGATGTCCGGAAAGCGTAAAATGGAAAAGAAATAAAATACCAATAACGAATATTATACGAATTTACGAATTGGAATTTATTAGTATATTAGTAAAAAATTAGTAATTAGTACTGTGGGTAAAAAGCGCATAATTCAAAAACAGGATCTGACGACCGAGGAGGGAAGAGCCGCGGCTATTAAGCTCACTTCGCAAAAAAAGAAGATGACAGAAGGGATAGTCCATGTCCAGGCTACTTACAATAACACGATAATTTCAATAACAGACGGTAGGGGCGATGTGATAATGACTTCTTCCGCGGGAGCGCTTGGATTTTCCGGAGCAAAAAAAGCGACTCCTTACGCGTCGACAAAAGTTGCAGAATTTTTGGGAGACAAAGCAAAAGCATTGGGATTAAAGGATATCAATATTTTGATCAAAGGCGTGGGCTCTGGCCGTGACGCGGCCGCGCGCTCCTTTGTCGCGCAAGGCTTTGACGTCCATTCAATAAGGGATATTACGCCGGTTCCGCACAACGGCCCTAGAGCGCCTAAGCCCAGAAGAGTATAGAATACCAATAACGAATAAATACGAATTTACGAATAATTAGGATCATTAGTATATTAGTAAAAAATTAGTAATTAGTACTCATGAGAACTACAGTTACATGTAAGGTTTGCAGAAGATTGAGAATGTCCGTTTGCGGACGGGAGAAATGCGCTTTCAAAAGAAAGCCGTATCCACCGGGTGTTCACGGCAAATCTTTCAGGCGCGCGGGCTCAGAGTTCGGGACGCAGCTTATGGAAAAGCAGAAAGTAAAATTTCTTTATGGTTTGCGTGAGCGCCAGTTCAGGAATTATATTGCGGACGCCCTGAAGCAAAAAGCGATGACAACGAGCGAGGCGGTTTTGAATGCTCTGGAGACCAGGCTCGATAATGTCGTCTACCGCCTGGGTTTCGCCCCGACAAGGGCGGCCGCGAGGCAATTGACTAACCACGGGCATATTTTTGTAAAAAGAAAGGGGCTCGCGAATTTTACGCGCGTTACCATACCGTCATACAAATTAAGGATCGGCGACGAAGTCAGGATCCGTCCGGAAAGCCTCAAAAAAGGGCCGTTCGGAAATTTGGAAATTTTGATAAAAAAACACATGCCGCCTGTTTGGCTGGAGCTTGACCGAGAGGGATATTCTGGGAAGGTGCTGGCGCATCCGACATCCGGAGAAGATATTTCAAAAGGTTACAATATCAGCGCTATAGTCGAATATTATTCGCGCTAAGTTTTATATTTTATTAATAATTTTTTATTTATGGACTACGAAATTGTTTTACCGTCAAACACGCGGGTCGTGTCGGAAGAGGAGGGAAAAGGGGTTTATGAAATAGACGGTTTATACCCGGGATACGGCAATACGCTTGGTTCGTCTCTGCGGCGCATTTTGCTTTCTTCCTTGCCCGGGGCGGCAGTTACAAAAGTTAAGATCGAAGGCGCTTCGCACGAATTTTCAACCCTGCCGGGAGTCATGGAAGACGTTATGGCCATACTTCTCAATTTAAAACAGTTGAGATTCCAGTTATACGGAGACGAACCGCAGACGGCTTCGATAGCGGTAAAAGGCACCAGGGATATTAAAGGCAAAGATGTAAAATGTCCGTCACAGCTTGAGGTAAAAAATAAAGATCTCCATATAGCGACCTTGACAGACAAAAATGCCGGTTTTAATGCCGAACTTACCGTGGAACGCGGATTGGGATTCGTCACCGCGGAAAATTTGGTCAAAGATAAAGTCGCCGTAGGCACTTTAATACTTGATGCAATATTCACCCCTATCAGGCGCGCAAATTACGAGATAGAAAATATGCGGGTAGGTGACAGGACTGATTACAATAGATTGAGACTATTTATCGAGACCGACGGCACGATAACTCCCCGCGAAGCGTTCAAAAAATCACTCCACATAATGAGAGTACAGATCGAGCAAGTGGAAAATTTCGATGTGGAAGGCGAGAAAGAGAAAAAAGACGAAGAAAAGGCATCCGGAGAAACGACCGTTTCGGGGTTGGACACCCTGAAGATCTCAACACGCACAAAAAATGCCTTGCTTTCCGCGGGGATTTTCACACCGGAAGCTTTGAGTGAGAAAACGGCGGATGATTTGAGGTTGATTGAGGGAATCGGCGACAAGGCGGTTGGCGAAATTAAAAAGGCGATGACAAAGGCGGAGTTTTCGTTAAAAGAATAAGAATACCAATAACGAATATTATACGAATTTACGAATTAGATTATTAGTATATTAGTAAACAATTAGTAATTAGTACTCGGTATGAAGCATCAAAAAGTGGGCCGAAAATTTGGGAGGGAAAAAGGACAGAGAAAGGCGTTTTTTAAGAGCCTTGCCGTTGCTTTGATAATGAACGGAAAGATAAAGACGACACTTCCGCGCGCAAAAGAATTGCGTCCCTATGCCGAGCGCCTCGTCACTTATGCTAAAATAGCGGACAAATCTTTGGCTCTGCGCAGTGTGGGAGCCCAACTTCCGAAAGTCGCTTCCAAAAAACTGGTATCGGTCATTGCACCAAAATATGCCGAAAGGAAAGGCGGATATACAAGAGTAATTAAATTGGGGCGAAGGCAGGGAGATGCAGCGGATATGGCATATATAGAATTTATTTAAATTTATGAAGCAGGAAATAACAATCGACGCAAAAGATAAAAAATTGGGAAGGCTTGCATCGCAAGTCGCGAAGGCGCTCCGCGGAAAGACCGAAGCGGATTTTTTGCCGAACCGCACTACTTTCCCAAAAGTTACCGTAAAAAACGTTGATCTTATTGAATTTTCGGAAAATAAATTTAAAAACACTTTTTTCCAGAGATATTCCGGCTACCCCGGAGGCAGAAAAGTATTTTCTGCGTGGGAAGTTTGGCAAAAAGACCCGCGGGAAGTTTTATTGCACGCGGTTCATGGAATGATACACAAAAACAGATTAAAGAAAGGAATGCTTAAAAACCTAATTTTAAAACATGGAGAAGACAAGTAAAAAAACCGCAGAAGCCGGCAAAGCAGGCCAGCCTGCCGTAGGCAGGTATTTTGAAGGTGTCGGACGGCGCAAAACTTCCGTTGCGCGCGCGCGGCTTTATTCGGCAAAGGTACCTGCCCGCAATGCTTCGCATAGCGATGCAGGCGGGAAAGCCGGGGATATTGAGATAACCGTGAACGAAAAACCATACAAAAGTTACTTCCCGACAATTGAACTGCAGAAGATTGCCGAGGACGCTTTGGTAAAATCGAGCAACGCCGGACTATACAAAGTAACTGCCCATGTAAACGGCGGAGGTATCAACTCGCAAGCCGAAGCCTTGCGCCACGGAATCGCCCGCGCGCTTTTGCTCATCGACCCGGAACTCCGCAAAAACTTGAAACAGGAAGGCTACCTAAAACGCGACCCAAGAGCTAAGGAAAGAAGGAAGTTCGGACTCAAGAAAGCCCGCAAAGCTCCTCAGTGGGCGAAGCGTTAATACTTTCTTATCACACTCGTCACCACCGCGGCGATGTTTAGATCGTGGCGGGGGATTATCGGTTTGTAGTTTTTGTTTGCGGGAAGCAATTCAACTTTGCTTCCTGTTTTTTTTAAATATTTCATCGTCCATCCTCCGTCAACTTCGGCGATTACAATGTCGCCGTTTTTGGCCGGCCGACTTCGGTCGGCTATGACCGTATCTCCATTCATAATGCCTGCTTCTATCATTGAATCTCCTCTTACCTGCAGAAGATAAGTGCTATCCCTGCTCGTAACAAGCCAATCATCGAGATTTCTTGTGTGCAAAACTTCTTCTTCAACTAGCGTCGGGAAGCCAGCTTCAATATATCCCAATACTTTAATCTCTCCGAAAATGTTGGCGGGGGAAAGCCTGCCTTGCTTGTCTTTATTGATAACGCCCGCTTCAACTAGCTTATTTACGAGTTTAAAAGCCGCGTTCTTTGAGCGGTATCCAAAAAGTTCCATTATCTCCGCATAAGAAGGCATCCGCTTATATTTTTTATAAAACTCGGCGAACTTCCCTGAATAATTATCTTTAGTCATATATATTTAGAAAACAAGAGCGGAGATAAGATTTACCGACCGTTTGAACCACCATGAGCGGTCTGGCGTCGCGTGTTTAAGACGGGCGAGAAGCGTCTTGTGCCTGCGTGACTCATCGGCGTAAGACAGGCCCTTGATAATTTTCATATCGATCTCTTTGTTTAACATTTCTATCTCTCCGACTATGACTTTGTATGCTTGGTGCTGGGACATAATTTGTTGAATGGTTAAATTGTTAATATTTTCAGTATAGGTGAACGATGGTTCACTCGTCAAGAACAACGCCTGTGGATAAGTTGGCTTGACTGTGAACGAGCAAGATATTGAGAACAATTTTTGAGCTACATTAAGTATAGCATATTTAACGAAAAAGTCAAGCACGAAACCCGGCGGGTTTTCCGGCGTTAGCACTCTTGACGGTAGAGTGCTAATTTTGATACACTACTAATTACGAATATCTATCAATATACGAATATGAAATTAGACGATAGGAAAGAGCGTGTCTTGGACTTCATAATAAGGGACTATATAGAAACTGCTCAGCCGGTGTCTTCGGGGCGCGTAGCTTCCAAAAAGGTTCTGGATTCAAGCCCGGCAACTTTGCGCAACATTATGTTGGAGCTTGATGAAGGCGGTTATCTTCACCAGCCGCACACTTCCGCGGGCCGGGCGCCGACGGAGAAAGGGTACCGGTATTTTATCGATAATTTGATAAGTGACTACACTTTGCCTCGGAGTCGGGCATTGCAAGGACACGCATATTCGCCTGCTGGCGAATTGCTCTGCTCGCGCCGTCGCGCTGCGCAAGGTCTTGCAAAGCCCGCTCCTTCGGCAAATGAGTTTGGTCTGTTGGTCAACGAATTCGCCCACGACCTCGGAATATTTACTTCAGCGATGATAATGGGGCAGAGAGGTATGCAGGAATTATCAGGATTCCGCGACGTGCTCTCTGAGCCGGAATTCCGAGAAAACGGCATGCTTGAAAATTTCGGCCGGATGGTGGATGAAATAGATTCGGTAATGTCCGAATATCGCAATGCTTTAATAGAAGACGACGATATTTATGATATTTGGATAGGCAGGGAAAATATTTATCCGGGAGCAAGGAAAGGAAGCGCGCTTGTTGCAAGAATAAGTTTACCTGATAAAGAAGAGTTGGTGTTCTTTGCCTATGGGCCGACAAGGATGAACTACGAAAAGGCGATATTTAAAATTAAAAATTTAATTAAAGAAATATGACGGACGAAAATGACGAAATTATAAATGAGAAAGATACTGAATTTGAAACGGATGAGGAAATAGTCGAAGAGGCGGGGCTTAATGAAAAGTTAAAGAAATTGCGGGAGGAATTGAAAGTGTGTCAAATGGAAAAGGCGGACTATCTTGCAGGCTGGCAGAGGGCGAAGGCGGACTTTATCAACGCCCGGCGCGACGAAGACAAACTGCGCGGGGAGTTCGCGAAATACGCGGCAGAGAAAGTTTTGAGGGAGATGCTGGCAGTCGCGGATTCGTTGGAAAAAATCGGCAACCCCGCCGACAACAAGACCAGTCAGGCGTGCAAGGCGGATATTAACGCGATTTACAAACAATTAATTGAAATTTTAAAAAGAGAAGGGGCGGTACAGATAGAAGCGAAGGGGATAATTTTTAACCCGATGTACCATGAAGCGCTTGGCGAGGTTGAAACAAAAAATAAAGAAGAGAACAATGTAATTTTGGAGGAATTGCAGAAAGGATATATGATGTATGATCGGGTACTGCGACCCTCTAAGGTAAAAGTCGGACATTACCAATAACCAATCAGTACGAATATACGAATAAAATTATTAGTATATTAGTAAATTATAAGTAATTAGTATTCTATGTCAAAAATTTTAGGAATAGACTTAGGAACAACGAATTCGGCGATGGCGATAGTCGAGGTAGGGCAGCCGAAAATATTGGAAAACGCGGAGGGCGTGCGCACTACGCCATCCATAGTCGCTTTTTCAAAAGGAGGCGACCGTCTTGTCGGGATTTTGGCAAAGCGCCAGGCAGTTACAAACCCGAAAAACACCATCTATTCGGTAAAACGGCTTATCGGCAGGAAATTCAGCGACAACGAAGTAAAACGCGACAAAGCGCTATTGCCGTACGAATTGAAGGAATCGGCAAACGGAGGAGTGGAGGTAAAAATTAACGAAAAATGGTACAGACCGGAGGAAGTTTCGGCGATGGTGCTTGCAAAATTGAAGGCGGACGCGGAAGCCCGCCTCGGGGAAAAAATAGACGAGGCAATAATAACCGTTCCAGCGTATTTTGACGATTCACAAAGGCAGGCGACGAAAGCCGCGGGAGAGATCGCCGGTTTTAAGGTAAAAAGGATTTTGAACGAGCCAACTGCCGCGGCGCTCGCATACGGACTCAATAAAAAGAAAAACGAAAAAATAGTAGTTTACGACTTTGGCGGAGGAACATTTGATGTTTCGGTTTTGGAGATAGGAGACGACACAATAGAAGTCCGTGCGACTGGAGGAGACACGCATTTGGGAGGGGATGACCTTGACCAGAAACTCATCGCGCATATCGCCGTGGAATTTAAGAAAGAATCGGGGATCGATGTGACAAAAGACGTTTTAGCTCTTCAGCGTTTGAAAGAGGCGGCGGAGAAAGCGAAGCACGAGCTTTCAACAACGATGGAGACGGAAGTAAATATTCCTTTCATTACGTCGGACGCTTCGGGACCTCGGCACTTGCTCCTGAAATTAACGAGGGCAAAACTGGAGGAGCTCACTTCCGATTTTTTGGCGCGTTCGTTCGAAATAACAAAAAACGTTGTTAAAGACGCGAACTTCGAATTAAAAAATATAGATGAAATAGTTTTGGTGGGAGGGCAGACCAGGATGCCGGCTATAGTAGAAGGGGTCAAAAAACTTTTCGGGAAACCGGCGAACCTTTCGATCAATCCGGACGAGGTGGTGGCGCTGGGCGCCGCGGCACAGGGAGGAATACTTCAAGGAGACGTCAAAGATGTATTGCTCCTGGATGTGACGCCGCTGTCACTTGGCATTGAGACGATGGGAGGCGTTATGACACGGATATTGGAAAAAAATACAACTGTGCCTGTTTCGCGCTCGCAGGTTTTTTCGACCGCGGCGGATAATCAGACTTCGGTTGAAATTCATGTCTTGCAAGGCGAGCGTGAAATGGCGCATGACAACAAAACATTGGGCCGGTTCATTTTGGACGGCATCCCGCCTTCTCCGCGGGGCATTCCGCAGGTTGAAGTGTCTTTTGATATTGATGCGAACGGGATATTGTCAGTAAAAGCAAAGGATAAGGCATCGAACAAAGAGCAGTCTATCCGCATCGAGGCCTCGTCCGGACTCTCCAAAGAAGAAATTGAGCGGATGAAAAAAGACGCGGAGATGCACGCCGACGAAGACAAGAAGAAAAAGGAATCGGTTGAAGCGAAGAACCGCGCCGACACATTGGTCTACACGGCGGAGAAAGCGCTAAAAGATGCTGGGGACAAAATTGAACAAGGTATCAAAGACGAAATACAGGCAAAGATCGACGAATTAAAAAAAGTAAAAGACACGAACGATGTCGCCGCGATAAAAACCGCGGAGGAGGCGCTTTCAAAGACTATCCAGAAGATAGGCGAAGCGATGTATAAGCAAGAAA
>MFIK01000047.1 GCA_001778875.1 Candidatus Giovannonibacteria bacterium RIFCSPLOWO2_02_FULL_43_54
TGTCCACAAATTAAAAAACACGGCAGTAGAAGGTCGTGTTTTTTAATTTGTTTTGTGATGTAACCGGGAATCGAAGCCCGGAGCATGATGGTGCGAGGGCGGGCTGTCCGATTTTTCAGCAGAAAAATACGGATAGCCGATTCCCGATTAACTCGTGACCGATTCCGTGCATAAAATATTTGTGACCGATTCCCAGCATAAATTAGAAAAAAGAATGATGTTATGATATTCTAAAGCCATTATTTTCATTATGGTATCTAAAAAAATACAAAAAAATAAAGGTGTAATAATTTACCAGGCAAAAAGCGGAGCGATTGAGCTCCGGGGCGATTTTACGCGCGAAACCATTTGGGCCTCGCAAACGCAGATTGCTGATGCTTTTGAGGTTAATATATCAACGATCAACGAACATATTCAAAATATTCTTAAGACTAACGAGTTGCACGAAAATGCAACTATTCGGAATTTCCGAATAGTTCAAAAAGAAGGAAAAAGAGAGGTAATGAGAGACGTAAAGCATTATAACCTCGATATGATTTTATCCGTAGGTTATAGGGTTAATAGCAAAAAGGCGACACTTTTTCGCCAATGGGCCACAAAGACTCTGCGGAATTATATTGTGGACGGCTTTGCTGTAAATAAAAACCGTATCGCAAAAAATTATGCGCAGTTTTTGAGCGTGGTTGATGATATTAAAAAATTATTGCCGCAAGGCTCATCAGTCAATCCGAAAGATGCAATTGAACTTATTTCTCTTTTTGCAGACACCTGGCTTTCCCTCGACGCGTATGATAGAGAGCTTTTGCCAAAAAGAAAACTAACCAAAAAGAAAGTTAGCCTTACTTCTGAAACAATATCAAAAGACTTGGTTGAGCTTCGCAACGTTCTTATTAAAAAAGGCGAAGCGACAGATATATTTGGGAGAGAAAGGCATGCGAGTGCTGTGGCCGGCATTGTGGGAAATGTAATGCAGACTTTCGGCGGTAGCGAATTGTACCCGACCATAGAAGAAAAAGCCGCTCACCTGCTTTATTTTATGGTAAAAAATCACCCATTTACAGACGGCAACAAACGTTCGGGTGCTTTTGCATTTGTTTGGTTTTTAAAACAGGCAGACGTGCTCGATGTTCACAAATTGACCCCTCAGGCACTAACCGCACTTGCCGTGCTTGTGGCCGAGAGTAATCCAAGCCACAAGGAAAAAACCATTAAGCTTATATTGAATCTCATTTCAAAAAACAATTAGTTAATTATTTTTTACTAACTCGTGACCGAATCCGGGCACTGTAATTGCGAGAGGCGATTCCTAAGCACTTCTTTACGAGACTAAAGAGCCCCTAACCATTTTTCCCGTTAAAGCGGTAACTTTATGTGTTATATAATAAGGGAAAATGATATAATAAAAATATGGCTTTAAATAACAACTTATTTCTCATAAGCTACTTTTTCGTTTTTCAAAACTGTTGTAAACATCCTCTCTCGATTGACCGCCTGTTGCCCAAATCTCCGAAGATGCCAATAGCCAATAAGTTGCAATATTGCGTCGTTTCGGTATATTAGCAATATGGCTAAGTTAGTGAATCGGGTTGATTTTTCCGCAAAAATAAAGGAAAAAAAGCTGGGCATTTTTTCGGCAGCTAATATATGCGCTATATTCGGCGTCTCCCCAGTTGCCGCAACTTTCTTATTGCACCGCTATAACAAACGAGGTATTGTTGTCCGCATCAAGCAAGGACTATACGCTCTTCATGATATAGTGCCGTCATTACCCGACCCATATATCGCTGGAAGGCTCTATGCCCCATCATATGTCTCTCGGGAATTTGCGCTCTCTTATCACCGCATTATTCCTGAGACGGTATATGAGATAACATCAGTTACAACAAAGGCGACTCGCCGATTTGAAAAACTCGGTAAAGTATATTCATATCGACATATTAAGCGAGCGGCATTCACTGGTTACAAGACAGAGAGGATGGATAGATTTAGTTTCCTCGTCGCCGATCCTGAAAAAGCATTTGTTGATACGCTCTACTATCGCATCCTTTCGGGCCAGAAACCTATTAATCGTTTTGATAAAAGTAAAATTATTAAAGAAAGGGCATTTAGATATGCTGAACTTTTTAAAAATCAAAAACTCGCCGGTATTCTAAAGCGAACACTAAAATGATTACAAACGAAACAATCAACGAGCTAGCTCGCCGGTATCAAACGAGTGCATTCCCAAATATTGTACGAGAGTATATTCAGCATCTTTTCCTCGCCTCGCTCTATGTGCTCCCGGGAGCGGAAAATCTTCTTTTCAAAGGAGGAACAGCTTTACGTATAGTATACGGCAGCCCGCGTTTTTCCGAAGATCTGGACTTCTCGCTTTTTCGCATCCCACCGCGAGATACGAAGCAGTTTGCGGAAGGCCTTCTCATAAAAGTACTCACAGAAATTGAGCGTTCAGGCATAAAAACAGATTTACATGAAAAATCTCGCCCTACTGATGGAGGTTATTTTGGAGCTGCAAATTTTTCTGTAGATCAATTTCCACCAGCAAGCGTAGAAATCAACGTATCAGCCCGCAATGGTAAAAATCTTATAGGCGAAGTAGACAGTGTGGCGAATGAGTTTGTGCCTACTTACACATTGTTCCACTTGCCTCAAGATTATATTGTTGAGGAAAAGGTATTTGGCGCTCTTCTTGAACGCAAGAAACCACGCGATTTTTACGACCTGTATTTCATGATGCGCAAAGGAATGGTATCGCCGGGCAATCGAGCGCGGCTCGCCGACTATACAGAGAAAATTCTTACAGATGCGCGGCAAATAAATTTCGATGCCGAGCTAGGCGCGTTTCTTCCGGCTAGCCAACATATGATAATACGCAATTTCCCACAAACGCTTGAACAAGAAATGCATCGCCAAATATCAATTTCCTGACCTTGCCAGAAATGTCGATTAAGCTATAACTAGCGTGCGCGTATTTCGAAACGCGAGCACTGCTTGTTTTGCATTAAATAAAAACGATTGTTATTCTTATTGAAGAGCCGATAAATATCTCTTAGGAAAGGAGGGCTGTATTATGAGTAAGGGCCTGATGTACAAAGAAGCACTGGAAAGAATTGCAAAAAACATGGGCATTTCACCCGGTGAAGCGGAAAATCGCATTAAAGCTGTGCGAGAAAGTTTGTCTGATAAGACGTCTGATTGTCTTTCTCCTAACGAATGGCAAAGCTGGCGGAATTATGCATTACCCGGAAACAGGCGGCGGCATTTGGCAGCATGCGCATTTTGCACAAAAGTAAGCGCCGTACTGATAAGGTAATATGCCGCGGAACTAAAAAAAATAGAACCAGTTAAAAAGAGGTCAACAACCTCTTTTTTCTTATTCCTATATTGTTTCTTACCTATAATCCTTAAATTGTTCGAGTTCCGCCATTTTCGGCAGAAGCATTTTAACGGCGCGGTTCCGCGCGATATTCCATGATGGCCATTTTATCGTATAGGGATCCGGTTTGCCGCGAAGATAAAGTTCTCTTCCAAGATAATTCCTGATTTCCCGGTCGTTTGTGTTCATCGCCCAGATTAGCTCGGGCATGGCGTCGTCCGAGAGACTGCTAAGGTACAGGGCATCCAATTTTCCCGTGTCCTCATACCGTTCCAGATTGCGGCGGGCGATGAAAGCGTCCGGATTGAGCATGTTCATGCCGAAGACAAACAAGTTGATAGCGACAAAAACGCCGTATGCGAAAGAATTTTCTCCGCCGCCTGCCTGACCGGCAGGCAGGTTCCGCAAGGTCTTCCAAGCGAGCAGGCAAAATACAACCGCAAGGAGAATAATGAAGGAATGGCTGAACAATCTCTGGACGGTAAATCCATATGCTTTTTCGTAAAGCGAAAGCCTGGAATACGCCGAGAACATAATAACCAGCACCTGAACTATTAGTGCCGAGCTCAAGAATTTGAACGCAGAGCTATGCCCACCGTTTTCCCCGGAAGAAAATTTATCCGCGAGAAGCAAAATGGCCAAAGAAATTAGCGCCACCGCGATAAGCTCAAAAAATCCGCGCCGCGCGTACTCGGCATAAGTGAACCCGGCCAAGATGATATTGCTTTCGCCTCCGAAAAAATAAGTAACCTGGATGATGATAAATAACAGAAACAGAACGTTTACGGACCCGAACAAAATGTAGCTTTCTATCTTGCCGAGGGCTCCTGCGGATTTTCCATTTTGAACTTCGGCATTTTTTTCCCTTTCCCTGAAAACATAGGAATAAGCGCCCGTGAATATCAGGAATACAACGAATATAAGAATAATTCTTGCTACCGTCTCTTCGCTTATTTCAATTGATACGAGGTTTGTAATATATTTTTCAAACACAAGATCGGCCGAGGAAAAAAGCAAAAGAAAAATAAAAAAGAAAGGGACTGTGATAAGGATGCCTTTTATTATGTGCGAAAAAATTTTTTCTTTTTGGGGGCGCCTGGCGGCAAGCTGTGAAAGTGTCCGCCAAAGCGGAGCCAAAAATTTGAATGGGAGAAACACAATCTTGAGGTAATCAAACATAAAAAACCCGGCGAGCCCGGGCCCAAAAGATACTTCGGCGATAAGCAGAAGCAATCCCAGTGAAGCGGCTATATTTAAAAGCATAAGCTCCGGGCTCGCCCGCGCTGCCGGCATCGCGCCAAAGAAAAATAACGGAGCCATGAGCCATAATGCTTCACGATTAAGTGACCTGCCTGAAAATTTTAAGATAAGGATGAGCCCGCCGATCGCAAAAAGAATAAAGACCAAAAAAGAGATGCCCGGCACCTTCTCAAAGAACAGATAGTTAAATAATATGCCTAGAAACAGGGAAAAACCGGTAATCATATAATTATTTAACGCACGCCGGGAGGTAAGGTTTTATGAAGGCCGGCAGCTTTATTTTTGTTTTAATTTGCCCGCCGGCCAAATCTCTGCTAAGATACTTTTATCCAAAAACTAAGACTAAACAATCAAATATCCGCCCGCGAGGTGCGGGTCATCGGCCCTGAAGGAGAGAACTTCGGAGTTTTGACCACGGAGGAAGCGCTAAGAAAAGCGAAAGAATCGGGTCTCGACTTGATCGAAATATCCCCAACTGCGAATCCGCCTGTCGCGAAAATAATGGACCGCGGCAAATATTTCTACGAACAGGAGAAAAAAAGAAAACTGGCGGCAAAAAAACAAAAAGATGTCGAGATAAAAAGCGTGCGCATCGGCATAGGAACGTCGCTCCACGACCTTGAACTGAAAGCGAGGCAGGCCGATGAATTTTTGACGGAAGGCAATAAGACAAAAATAGACTTGGCGCTGCGTGGACGCGAGAAATATTTGGACAGGAAGTTTTTGGAAGAACGTATAGAGCGGTTTTTGTCCATTATTTCACGCTCATTTGAGAGGGAGGATATCAAAAAGGGCCCAAGGGGTCTCTCACTTGTAATCGGGCCGAAGAAATGATAGATTACCAATTACGAATCACATACTAATATACGAATTCAGCATTAGTATATTCGTAACTTATTAGTAATTAGTATTATGACAAAAACAACCAAATCAATAACAAAAAGGTTCAGAATAACCAAAACCGGAAAAATCCTGCGAATGCCAGGAGGTATTAACCATTTTCAGGCGAAAAAATCGCGTCACAAACAGCTTTCCAACAAAGGCATGCGTCCTTTGGATAAACAGCAAAATATGCTGTTAAAGTCTTATCTTTACCATTGAGATGCCAATCTACAAATCTCATGCCAATCAACGAATCGCGAATGAGAAGAAAATTATTAGCAATTAGCATTATTTGCATTAAATTAGCATATTAGCATCATATGAGTAGAGTAAAAAGAGGAATAACTGCATTAAAAAGAAGAAGAAAAGTCCTTAGCCAAACTAAGGGTTTTCGCTGGCAGAGAAGCAAAAAGGAGCGTGCCGCGAAGGAAGCGCTTCTTCACGCCGGGCGCCACGCATTTCAGGATCGTAAAAAAAAGAAGGGAAATTTCCGCGCGCTCTGGAACATAAAGATAAACGCCGCTATCCGCCAGTTGGCGAACGAGAACGTGCGTTCTTATAGTCAATTTATCGACAAACTGAAAAAAGCCGGCATCGGCTTAAACAGAAAAGTTCTCGCGGAATTGGCCGAAGGACATTCTGACATTTTCAAGAAAGTTCTGGAAAGTGTTTAACGCCTCCGCCAAAAGACGGAAACGAAAAAAAATACGCCGGCGATAATGACAAAAACAGGGCCAGGGGCGAGGCCGTAAATTTTTGCCGCAAAAATTCCCAATATAGCGCCAAGAACCCCAAAAAAAGCAGATAACCGAATATATGACTTCATGCTCCACGCAATATTCCTTGCCGTAGCAGGCGGTATTATTACCAGTGAACCGATAAGGAGAACTCCAGTAAATTTTATGCCGACCGCCACTCCCAACGCGAAGATCGTCAGAAATAAAAGTTCAAGCATGTGGGGTTTGTAGCCGACCGACAACGACAAGTCAGGAGAAATAAGCGTCAGCGAGAATTTTTTATAAAAATAGAGAAGCAAAGCGATAATGACAAGTGAAATCGCGACCGCCATGAACATATCAAGTCCGCTTACGGTCGTGATGTCCCCGAAGAGGGTATCCAAAATTTCCTCTTCGGTTGAAAGCAATGCTCCAGCCGCCAAAGCCAATGTAAAAACTACTCCGACCAGCGTGTCTACTGGCAGTTTTGTTTTGTGCTCGACCATCCAGATGATCAGGGTGCCAAGCGCGAGAAACACGAAAGCTCCCAAAAAAGGGTCAAAATGAAAAATGAGCCCCAGCGCGATACCGGGAAGCGCCACATGCGAAAGAGCGTCGCCAACTAGCGCCATCCGGCGCAGAAGTGCGAAAGATCCTATCGTCCCGCCCGCGGCCGCTATCGCGCCGCCTGCGAGCAAGGCATATATAAAATTAGTTTGTTCCATGCTTTTCGTGAATATGGTAATAAAATTTCTTTTTCTCGCCGTACAATTTTTCCAACTCGAACGGTGTTAATACTTCCGCCGGAGGCCCGAAACAGATCTGATCTTTATTTAAACAAAGAACTTTGCCAGCATATTTGTAGACAACCGAGAGATCATGGGAAATGATGATAATAGCTAAACCACGCTCATCTTGAAGCTTACGCAAAAGTTCGTAAACAGTTTCCTGCCCTGCTATGTCTATACTCGCTGTAGGTTCGTCGAATAACAGAAGGTCAGGATGCCCGATAACGGACCACGCCACCATAATGCGCTGCAGCTCGCCGCTTGATAACTCGCCTATTTTTCTTTTTAGAAATTCTGTCGCCAAACCGACCATACTAAGAACGCTTTCCGGAGAATGATTCTTATCTGTGCCTTCGTGAGGCATCAATGTTAAAAATTCTCTCACGGTTATAGGCAAATCTCTTTCCAGATCCAATTTTTGCGGAACATATCCGATCCTGGCGCCTTCGGCCTTGATTATTTCTCCCCTGAATTTCTGCGCTCCTAAAATCGCGCGAAATAGCGTGGTCTTCCCAGCGCCATTCGGCCCGATTACAGCTAGATTCTCTCCTTTCTCCACGGAAAAAGAAATTCCTTCAAGAACAGGCTTCCGATCCCGCCAAACGGACAAATTTTTTACTTCCAAAATAGGCATTGATTTTTATTGACCTTGTATTGATTATACGCTAGATTTCATGAAGATAAAAGAATACTTTGAAAAGAAAAATCTTGCTAGCATTGAGCTATATTTTGTTGTGTATCGGCGTGCCTTTGCTTTTGTATTCGACATATCTCTTTTTCTACTCTCAAAATACCTTCACTCTCGAAAAGATAGCCACTCCGTCGCCCATCTTAACATCGTGGCAAAAAGATCTCATTTGCTCGCGCGAGAAACCCACTCCTCTCTTTCTAAATTTTTACGGCGACCTTAAAGAAATGAAGATAGTGATAATATTCGGCCGCGAAAAGGAAATAGCGAGGGTCGTGCTCTATCCAGCCATTAAAATGGATGGTAAAGAAAACAATATTTCCGGATACGCAACCACCAAAGAAGGCGGCCTCAAAAACATTTATGATCTGACTGAAGTAGAGGGCGCGGAGTATGCAAAAAATATGACACTTTCTCCTGATGAAGAAAAATTCCTAAGAGTTTGCTATGCCAGCGCCGAAACGCATAAATTCGAGATTTAACCCGACAATTGCCGGGTTTATTTTCTACTTCAGCATTTTTAGCATCTTCTCCACCGGCCAGGCGTTTATGATATCTTCGCGCCTCGCCCATCCCCTTCGGGCCTGTGCAATACCCATTTCCAGAAAGCTGAAGTGGGCTTTCGAGTGCGCGTCCGAATCAATGGACATTTTGACTCCTGATAAAACGCATTTTTTGATGTATTCGTCTTTGATATCCGAGCGATCTGGATACGCGTCTATTTCCAACACCGTGCCGGTGCGCTTTGCCGTTTTTATTATCTCATCGATATCCAATTCAATCGGAGCCCTTTTGTCTATTACGCGCCCGGTAAGATGAAAAATAATATCCACGTTCGGATTCTCCATTGCTCTTATCACTCTTTTCGTCTGCTCTTCGCGCGTCAAAGTAAAATGACTATGCACGGCAGCGCCAACCACGTCGAGTATTGCCAGTGTTTTGTCATCAATATCCAAAGAACCGTCTTTCATTATGTTTACCTCCGCCCCTTTTAGAATTTTGAATTTAGATTTTGGAATTTGTTTAGAATTTCGAATTTCGAATTTCGAATTTAGCTTGTCGATTTCCGCCATCTGCTTCATAAGTTTTTTCTCGTCAGACCCGCCAGTCATCGCGAGCGCTTTTGTGTGATCAGTTATTGCAATGTATTCCAAACCGTACTCAGCCGCGGCTTTGGCCATCGCCTCGATTGAATCTTCCCCATCCGTCCAATCGGTTTGTACTTGTAAATCGCCTTTTAGATCGCCGTAGCCGATAAGTTTCGGGAGATTGTTTTGTCTGGAAACTTCGATTTCTCCAGTATTTTCTCGCATCTCAGGCTCAATGTAGCGCAGATCTAGGGCTTCGTAGATGCTTTCTTCTGTTTCGCCGGCTATTTGGACTTCTTTAATTTTAAATTTTTGTTTATCGTTTTGATTTTTGGTTTTTGATTTTTGCATTTTGAATAATCCGTACTCATTTAATTTCCAGCCGCGTTTTATGGCAAGTTCACGCAACGCGATATTGTGGTCTTTTGAGCCCGTAAAATAATTTAGCGCGGCGCCATAGGACTCTTTTGGCACGACCCGCAGATCCGCGTCAAGGCCATTCTTCAGCTTCACCATTGTTTTTGTTTTTCCTTTTGAAAAAATGTGCTCAATAAAAGGCAGGGCTATGAATTTGTCCATTATCGCCTCGAACTTGGAAGTCGCTTTAGGAATAGCCAATATATCTATGTCGCCGATGGTTTCTTTTTTTCTCCTAGCGGAACCGGCGACAATTGCGGTTTCAACTTCAGGAAAAGACAGGATCATCTTTTCCATGTTTTTAATTTCCGGCAAGACATGACCCAATACCCTGCGCCCGCCTGATTTTTTGAAAAATTCGATGCCTTTCAATATTTTTTCTTCCGACTTTTCCCCGAAGTACGGGATCTTTCTGATTTTCCCGGCTTTCGCCGCTTTTTCGAGGTCCGCAACATTTCTTATCTTTAACTTCTCATACAAAGTTTTTATCATCTTTGGTCCGACGCCCTCAATCGAGGAGAGCGCGGAAATATCCACCGGGATCTTTTTTTTGAGCTTTGCGTATTCCGGGAAGCTTCTGCCTTTTAATATCGTCGCGATATGAAACGCTATCCCTTTCCCGACACCAGGGATTTGAAGCAATGCTTTTTCGCCGTCTTTTTTATACATCTCGGAAACATCCGTACTTAACGATTCAACGCCAAACGCGGCGCGCTCATAAGCCCGGGGCTTAAAAAGCACGCCGTCCATCTCATAGAGAATCGCCATCTCGCGCATTATTTTGGCTATTTCCCCGTTGGTCATTGAATATATTTTAACCCAAAAAAGCCAGCTTGACAATTAATATGAAAGGAGTATAATGGAAAAGTGCGCATAGGACAGCCATTCTAACGCGTAAGACGACAGGGATACACGACCCGTAAAAACCCGCGTACTCATAAGCGTCCTATGTGAGAGAGAATAAGCTTCAGATGAAGTTGTAGATTGTCCGCTCGGCGGACATTCCGGTGCGCCGGAAAGTTGCATGATGTTGAAAGAAGCCGAAAACCTCCCGCACACAAATATGGCAGCCTCCGGGATAATTACCGGAGGCGTCTTTTTTTCCACAGTCAGACGCCTATGCGGCTGATTTTTTTGTTAGAATAAACACGGGAGACCAATGCAAGGACAAATCGGGCTAGTGGCCGGCGCTAGGACCGGACGCAGTCCGGATTCAACACAAATGGCAGACGAAGCCCGTGAGCATGGGGGAATGCGCTTTAACTTTGTTATTGCGTTCTACCGCCGGTAAGCCATCGAGGCTTACTGCTAAGGTGAAAGCTGAGAGCTCTGCCAATTTGCGCAAGCGCTAGAGCGACCGGTCTCGGCCGTGTAGTGAAGCCCCCCTCCCACTCATTTATCGGTGTGCAAAAATGTGCATCGAGATATCCACATCCCCGACCTATGTCGGGGTTTCTTCTTATGTTATAATGACTTCAGGTAAATATTGGCCGCATATCCACGCAAGTCGTGGAACGACCTGGCTCAAGGAAACGTGTGCACCAAAGTGGTAAGTCCTTTTTAGGCAAAACCAATCAAGCTCTGTTCGAGCGTCGTGCACACATTTGCTCGTGCCATCATTTGTTCGTTGAACAACATATCTCATTTTTTAAAACCCTGGACATCGCGCCAGGGTTGTTCTTTTGGCCTCACCCCCAAACCATCTCCTTCGCAAGGAGAGGGAATTTTTATCCTTTCGGCGAAGGGCCTTTCGGTAATGTATAGATCGGCGGAAGTGATTCTTGCCTTGTTCCATTGATGAACGGATAAAGAAAAAATAGAGTAAATACCGCCATTAGATTTACAATTCCTGAAAGCAAAAATAATATTTTAAATCCATACACGTCTCCGAGTACACCACCAATAGCGCCGCCGATCGCCAAAGACAATGTCTGGGTACCTACACTAAAGAGGCTCCACTCGAAGCCCTCGGAACCTTTGTCGACATGCCTGGCAAAAAGAGAATAATACGCGGACATTAATGCCGCGTCCCCAAACCCGATCAGCGATTCGATCAAATAGAGATGCCAGATTTCTGAAACCGCCAACAAGCCGAAAGGATACAGCACAGCTATGGCGGCTCCGACAATAAGCGTATAAAAATCATCCCGCTCGCCCTTATGTGAATCAAGATATCTGGCAAGAGGTATCTGAACGCACGATTTCGCTATCGCATAAAGCGCCAGCGCGAATCCAACCGTGGACAAGGTCGCCCCGTAGACGAAATCGGTAATGAAAACGGCGAATATCGGCAAAAAGAAGCCTGTGGACATTACCACAAAAAAGAGATACCCAAGCAATATCTGCACCGCCCGATTTACCGTAAGATTTATTTTGATCTTCATAATATTATTTTAGCATTTATCTCCATTTTAATAACTTAGGCAATCTCTTGAAATCCGCTTCCAGCTCTTTTAAAACGGCTGTTGAGCGCAAAGCGGCCGCGGGGTGGTAAAGTGGGTAAATAATTTTTCCGCGCAATGTGTAGGCCTTGCCATGGTCAAGGGAAATTTTCGTGGTTGGCAGAAAATAATTCATGGCGAACCTTCCCAATAGAGCTATTATTTTGGGATTGATTATCCGGATTTGTTTTTTTAAATATGGCCCGTAAGCTTTTATTTCTTTAGGCAGAGGGTCGCGGTTTTCCGGCGGGCGCCGTTTTACAATATTTGTGATGTAAACCGACTCTCTCGGCCATTTTATTTCCGTCAAAAGCTTATCCAAAAGCTTCCCGGCCTGCCCGACAAACGGCCTCCCCAATTTATCTTCATGAAACCCGGGCGCCTCCCCGATAAACATTACCTCCGCCTCCGAATCGCCTTCCCCGAAAATCAGATTGACCTCTCCATAAAGCGGTAGACGTTTGTCGGTCTCTATTTCTTTTTTTAAATTTTCTAACAACTCACGCTTATCCATATTTGAAATATTAGCACAAAAAAATGGCGGTCCGACAAAGCCGGACCGCCATAAGGTTAAAAGAAAAAAGTTAAAAGATTAAGAAACTGTCTGGCGGGAACGCAAACTGCCGCTAGCGCCCGAGGGAAACGCCCTGCCCACGTGCATCCCGGAGTAGTCGCCGTACCAGCCGACGACCGGGACACCGCCATCGGAATAGCGTGAGCCGGAACAAAGAGTCCAATTAGAGATATCGAGATGCTTGCCGGTTTCTTTAAAGTATTTGGCTTCGT